>JAEDFM010000004.1 GCA_016292805.1 Treponema sp.
TAGAACATTAACCAGATACCAATATAGGAAGCAATTGGTTCCCGTTTAAGAGTTGCAATAATTCCTTCGTCTTTTGATTTATTCTGAGGTTCAACCCAATCAGCTGGTTTTGCAAGAAGCAAGTGACCAATAAACATCATTACAAAGTAAACAGCTGCAAGAATGTAGAACATCTTAAAAATTTCACCATTTTCGTTATTACCAAGAAGCTTCTGCATAATAGGAGAAGCAATAGCTTTAGCAGCACCAAAACCAGCAACTGCAAGACCTGTAGCTAACCCTTTTTTATCTTTAAACCAAAGCATTAATGTCTTTACAGGAGAAAGATATCCAGTACCAAGACCAATACCCATAATAAATCCGTAGCTAACATAAATACCGATTAATGAAACAAGACTGTGCTGATGATTTCCACCAAACCAGATAAAGAAACCTGTTAAAGCCATACCAGCAGAAAAAGTAATAGACGCAATTAAAGAGGACTTGTGAATGTTCTTTTCAACAAGATTACCAAGGAATGCAGCTGACATACCAAGGAAGAAAATTGCAAGACTGAATGCCCATTCTGTAGCACCCTTTGAAAAGCCAATATAATCAGCAATTTCCTGGCTTAAATTGACCAGCAGTACACTGTACCAATACTGCAGTGAAGCAAGAGAGCTGGAATTGCACCTCTAAGCCATTTGTTCTGAATGTTTTTCATAATAGAAAACCCCATAAATCATAAAGATTGTTGATTATATCATATATTCAATAAATAAATAAGGGGCTGTCTATACAACTTCTAGGACAGCCCCTTATTTATTAAATATGCATTAATAAATTACTTACGAATCAGATCCTTAAACATTGAATGACGTTTTTCGTCCTGCATAAGAAGATTAAGTTTAAACTGTCCGTCTCTTGCACCCTGTAAAATACATCGTTCTTTGTAAGTTTCAAAAGAATCTTTCTGCATTGCATAAGCAACTGGCATTTTAATTCTTAATGAATCACGTTTTGCTTCATATTCAATATTAACTTTCTGAAGCATCTTATCTACAGATTCATTAAATTTCTGAACTTCAGTGTCAGGAAGATCTGTATTTTCAAATTCGTAATAAAGTTTATATACAGATTCCTGTACATCGGCAAAACCTACATAGAAACGTGTTTTTATTCCAGTTTCTTTTTCTGCCAGCTGTACAGCCTCCATAAACTGACGCTCATGAAGTTTTTCACCTGTCATAGAAATAATACCATTAATTTTCTGAATGAACTGTATTGTAGGAATAGTTCCAAAATATCCAGTACATTCAACAAGGTCATTCATATTATATCTGTATAAACCTGCGTAAGTTGTAACAAAAATTGAATAACGCTTTCCTTTTTCCAGCTGGTCAATCTGAAGGAATTCTGGATTTGGATTATCAATATCTTCAGCTCTTATGAATTCAAAATAATGCATATGAGGGAAAAGAACAGTATCATTTTTACCATTTAATACAAGACCTGAACGACATTCAGAAGAGAAATATGAGAATTCCTGATATAGCATATCTTCAGGAAAGGAATTCTTAAATTTTTCCATATAAACTTTTGTATTACCACATTTCCATGTTGTAAGGATACGCATTTCCGGCCAGTAATGTTTTGGAAGTACATTACCGTACTTAGCCTTAAGCTGGCGTAATTCCTGGGCACGCTGAGGATTTGGTTTAAACACATGCTGCAATGCATCACGAACATTCTGTGGAATATTCAATTTTTCGTTTAATGTTCCGTGTTCAATATCATCACAATAATCATCAAAGAACTGATTAACGTTATTCTGCATTTCTACAATTGTAGAAGGATTTGCTGTAATAATAATATGAATATTCTGTTCAATACCAATACGCATGATTGTGTAGTATCGGGCTGTATAATCTTTTATATCAAAAACATCAGCTGGAGCAGAATGAATAGGTTTAATAAATTCTGGAATATCCCGGCGGGTTACACCTGAAACAGAACCATAAACAGTTCCATCTGGAGCTGAACCCTCAATAGCTTTTCCTACAATAGACATGGCAGGACCAGCAAAACAATCTTTACGATGCATCATAAAGGTGTAAAGCCAGATATTTGTCATTTTAGAATAAACGTTATCGTAATATTCATTAGTAATAGGAATCCACTTAGGTGCATTAGTTGTGCCTGATGTTGTGGCATACATTTTAGGTTTACCAGGGAAAAGAATATTTTCTTCACCATTTTTATGACGTTCTACAAAAGGACGTAAGTCTTCATAATCGCATGGAGAAACATTTTTCTGATAGTTTGCAACAAGTTCTTCGTCAGTTTGAGATTGAAGGATCTGCTTAAAATTATGAGCAATACCCCACTCTGTGTCTTTAGCATACTCAAGGATTCCACGTAAAGTAGACATGGAAGCAGCATGAGCATTTTTAGAAACTTTAACTACTTTTTTATAGTGTTTTTTTCCAACAAAACCAAGGGCAAAATTAATAAGCCAGAGATTTTTAGTATGTTTTAATGTAGACATTTGACTCTAACCTTCTTAAGTGTAGTATTTTAATAATATTAAATTAATGACATAATTTCAAGTTATGTCATTAATTTCAAAAAAGCCCTTTACCAAAATCACTTTTGAAAAGGTTAATTCTCCCTGTTCATCAAATACAGTTGATTTTACATCATATCCAGCATCTGTAAGAACTTTTATTACAACAGGTATAAACTGAGCCATTTCTTTGAATGTTGCAATCTTAATTTCTTCGCAAAATGTTGCGCTAACTAATACAACTAATGCAGCTAAAATTGAACAGAATGAACGTCGCAGAACACAAAGTGTTCTGCTTACGCACGCTTTTTAGAAACTACCAGCTACTGCTACGGCGAAGGCTACAGTGCATACCTAAAATAGCAAATGCGTTAAAAAAAGAGCCAGTCACCTGGCTCTTTTTAGCATTTACTTACAATCTGGTTCGCCCAATTTATTGGGCGCCGTAGGATGTACAGTAGCCTGCAATCCTACTTCGTAAGCATAAGAATATCTTAGAATGATCCAGCTACTGCTACGGCGCACGCAACAGTGCAGCCTACCATAGGGTTGTTACCCATTCCCATGAATCCCATCATTTCAACGTGAGCTGGAACTGATGAAGAACCTGCGAACTGAGCATCTGAGTGCATACGTCCGAGAGTATCTGTAAATCCATAAGAAGCAGGACCTGCAGCCATGTTATCTGGGTGAAGTGTACGACCTGTACCACCACCAGAAGCTACAGAGAAGTATTTCTTACCAGCGAGTAAGCGTTCCTTCTTGTATGTACCAGCTACTGGGTGCTGGAAACGAGTTGGGTTTGTTGAGTTACCAGTAATAGAAACATCTACGTCTTCGTGCCACATAATTGCAACACCTTCACGTACATCGTCAGCACCGTAACATTTTACGATAAGACGATCTGGGTTGTTTCCGTATGGAACTTCTTTTACAACTTTAAGAGCTTTGTCTGTTCCTTCACCGTTGAAGTAGTCAAACTGTGTCTGAACATATGTAAAGCCGTTGATACGAGAAATAATCTGAGCAGCGTCTTTTCCAAGACCGTTCAAGATAACGCGAAGCTTGTTCTTGCGAACTTTGTTAGCGTTAGCAGCGATTTTAATAGCACCTTCAGCTGCAGCGAAAGATTCGTGACCAGCCAGGAATGCGAAACACTGTGTTTCTTCAGAAAGAAGACGTGCACCAAGGTTTCCGTGTCCAAGACCTACTTTACGGTCATCAGCTACAGAACCTGGCAAACAGAATGCCTGAAGTCCTTTACCAATGTTTGCAGCGGCTGTAGAACCTGTTTTATCACCAGTTTTTTCTGCTTCTTTAATTGCAATTGCAGAACCTAAAACATAAGCCCATTTTGCATCTTCAAAACAAATCTGCTGTGTTGACTGACAGATTTCATATGGATCAAAACCGCGGTCCTGGCAAAGCTTGCGAGCTGCGTTTAATCCTTCTTCGCCTTCTGCGAAACCGTATTCTTTAAGTGCTTTATTAACCTGTGGGATACGTCCAGCGTAATCTTCAAATAATGCCATATCTATATTCCTCCAAGTCCTATTCTTTACGTGGGTCGATAAGTTTTACCATACCCTGATCTTCAGTTACACGACCATAGTGTGTGCGTGCACCAGCGATAGCTTCTTCAGCAGGTTTTCCAGCTTTAAGAGCATCCATTAATTTACCAAAGTTGATACAGTTGTAACCAATAATCTGACCATCTTTATCGATAGCACATGTTTCAACGTATCCTTCTGTCATTTCAAGGTAACGTGGACCTGTTTTGCGTGTAGCAAACATAGTACCAACCTGAGAACGGAGGTTTTTTCCCAGGTCTTCCAAAGAAGCACCAACTTTAAGACCGTTCTTAGAGTAAGCAGACTGTGTACGACCGTAAACAATCTGCATAAAGAGCTCGCGCATAGCTGTGTTGATAGCATCACAAACCAAGTCTGTGTTTAATGCTTCAAGCAATGTTTTTCCAATAAGAATTTCAGAAGCCATAGCTGCTGAGTGTGTCATACCAGAACAACCAATTGTTTCAACAAGAGCTTCTTCAATAATACCGTCTTTAACGTTCAAAGAAAGCTTACAAGCTCCCTGCTGTGGTGCACACCAACCGATACCGTGTGTGAAACCAGAAACATCTTCAATTTTTTTAACCTGTACCCATTCGCCTTCTTCAGGAATAGGTGCTGGTCCATGATATGCGCCTTTAGCTAAAGGACACATATGTTCTACTTCTGCTGTGTAGATCATTTATTGCTCCTATAAAAATAAGTTCTATTTAAAAAATGCCTATTAAGCACAATTTAACCACAAAGATTATAATTTTTTTGAAAATAAAAAACAAGGGCGTTCCCCTTCGGGTCGCTATGTTCCAGGTTTCGCTTCGCTCCAGCCTCCGCACTCGCTCACCAGCCTGGTTCGCTCCCTTGCGGTGGCCGCCTTCGGCGCCTTTCACAGCGCTAACGCAATTAAAAAAAAAGACCACTCCATAATAAAGTGATCTTTTAACTCTAAAACTAATTTTTTGTGCTTATTCCTGAGCATTAGAAATAGCTATAATATTACAGCTAACTTCACAAAAATCTCATTACTCAGTAGGTCTTTTTTTCAAGTTCTTGCTTTCTGCAATTGCCTGACCTTCACCTACTTCCTGTTCCATCATAGCACGAACTTTAAGTGGAAGACCTGCAAGTGTAATAAAGCCCTGAGCATCTTTATGATTGTAAAGTTCACCTGTAGCAAACGAAGCAATTGATTCATTGTACAAGCTGTATTTAGAACCAGAACCAGCACCACGAATAGCACCTTTTACAACCTTAACTTTAGCCCAACCTGTAACAGTTTCTTCTGCTTTATCAACAAAAGCCATACAAGAATCCATTAAAGTTGTAAACCATTTTCCTTCGTAAATAAGGTCTGCCATACGCAAAGACACCTGCTGTTTGAAGTGATATGTTTCGCGGTCCAAACAAATGTGATCCATCATTCTGTGAGCAAAATAAAGGATAGATCCACCTGGAGTTTCATAAACACCACGAGATTTCATACCTACGAAACGGTTTTCACAAATATCAACAAGACCAACACCGTTGCGTCCACCAATTGTGTTCAATTCAGTAAGAAGCTCCAAAGCGTTCATCTTTTTACCGTTCAAACCAACTGGAATTCCTTTTTCAAAATCGATAGTTACATATTCACCATCATTTGGAGCTTCTTCTGGAACAACAGTATTTTTCAACATATGTTTGAAGTTTGGTTCATTTTCAACTTTTTCAAGTTCAAGACCTTCATGAGAAAGGTGCCAGATATTTTCATCACGAGAATATGACTGATCTTTTTTAGAAGGAACTTCAAGTCCACGATCTTCAAGGAATTTAATTTCAGCTTCACGGCTGTCCATATTCCATTTGTCATCACGCCATGCAGCAATTACCTGTAAGTCTGGAGCAAAAGCTTTGATACCTAATTCAAAACGAACCTGATCATTACCTTTACCTGTAGCACCGTGACAGATTGCAACAGCACCTTCCTGACGAGCATATTCAACTAAGATTTTAGCGATTAATGGACGAGCTGTTGATGTTCCCAAAAGATATTCATCTTCGTAAACACAGTTTGCTTTTACAGCAGGCCAGATGTATTCTTCAATATATTCCTGTTTAGCATCTACTACATAACAAGCTGCAGCACCAGTTTTAAGAGCACGAGCTTTAATTGCTTCCCAATCGTCACCCTGTCCTACGTCAATACAAACTGCAATTACATCGTAATTGTAATTTTCCTGAAGCCATGGAATGATAACTGTTGTATCAAGTCCACCTGAGTATGCCAAAACTACTTTGTCTTTTGCCATAATTTATATCTCCTTTGTATAATTTGCATAAATATACAAAAAATATACAATTTTATGCATATTATTGCAATATATATTCATTGTAAAGGAAACAAAAAATAATCTGATATGTTTGAAATTTTACAGAGCTTATGACCTTAAGAGTAAGTGTTAAATAGAGTTAAGCTGAGAAAGAAAGTTTTCAGGTGTTAATTTCAGTTTCTGTTCCTGATTTCCCCATGTAATGGTAAGAGTATAATATTGGCTGTTTACATCAGGTTCCAGCTTCCAGATTATCTGATTATTTCCCTGATATTTTACTTTTAACTGGGCTTTTATAAACTCCCCGGCCAGCTTTAATTTTCGCTGTTTACGGGCATTTTCTTCCAGCATATGTTCCAGTTCAATCTGCAATCCATTTTTATTCTGCAAAAATTCTGAAATTTCAGGAAATGGATCATATGGAAATTTTGTATCTGCAATTTTAATTAAATCTCCAGCATTCTTTTGAAGAAGAGTTGCTTTGACAGAATTCTGAATAAAAAGCCGAAGTTTAATTCCAGGTGTTACAAAAGTTTCCCAGGTATAATATGAAGAAGAATTTTGTATTTCAACTTTATATTCAGGATGAGCCAAGGCAAATCTATCAAAAGCTTCCTGGGCATTATTCATAGTTAATGGTTTTGCATTTGTACGGACCATATTTTTATGAAGGAGATGAACAAATTGATTTTTCCAGAAATCAGCTTCTATATCTAAATTCATTTTTTACCCTAATTAACAACTAAAACGGAAGATAGGTAGATTTATTTCCCGCCAGAGTATTTATCCACTGGTGATTTTTTTCATATGCCAGGCGGCTGTCCAGAATCCAAAGTATATTGTTATTACTGTACTTTTGAACAGGAATATTTCCTTCCCCATCTGTAAAAATAATCAGACCGCTGTATTCACTTTTATGATCTTCAAAAAAATCAAAAGCAGGCTGAAAGTTTGTGCCTCCTCTTCCTTTAATTTTATCAAGATCAATTTTTTTTCTGAATTGTACAGGCTTTGTATTTTTTAAATTTACATCAAAGAAAATCAAATCTATCTTTTCAATAATTTTAAGAAAGAAAAAGTTCTTTATAGCATGAGTAAAATGTTCAAAGCTTTCATCTGTAATAGAGCCGGAAACATCTACAGCAATTAAAATATTTGCCTTGCGTTCATACCGGCTGCCCATAGCAGAAAAACCATAACGGCGGTTTGGACGCATTCTGGTCAAAGTTCTGTTTGCAGTAACAATACTCTGACGAAAATGAGTAAGAGCTCTTCTGTAATCAAAAGAAAAATCTGCAGAGTCTTTTATAGCACGCTGTTGTTCACCACCAATTCCACCCCATCCGGCATCAGCTTCTGCTTTTTTTATCTGATCTTTAATATGCTGCTGAGCTTCCTGATTTTCTTCCCAAAGTTCAGATTCTTCAGATTCTGCTTCAAGAAGACTTTCTGAACTTTCTGCTTTCCCGGCATCTTCTCCTGCAATAGCGGTTTCTTTTACTAAAAATAAAATACGGCGATACCACTGTTCAAAGCTTAAATCATCAACAATCTTTAAATTTCCCGAATAATGATCTATTGAAAGATTTCTTTGAAAGAATTTCAGCTCTTCTGAGCCTTCCCATTTAATTCCAAGGGGATGAGTTAATGTTCCAAAACGAACAGCCTGATTTTTCAGGTACAGCACACCTGGTAAATCGTTTCCATAAGAATCACTTAAGCCAACAAAACCGGAAGGAGTTCTGCGGCAATAGCAGGAAGCATAAATACACACATCGCTGGCAATTGAAAGAATGCCGTAACGGGGATTCAGGGGAAGTCTGGCATAAGGATGACCCAGCATAATACGGAAAACTTCATTCTTAAGATAAAACTCCACCTGCTGGTCGCTCATTGCTTCCAGAAGTTTTGGACTGTATTCTATCCTCATTTTTCCAGAACGGACAGGAATATTAAGATTAGGATTAGGGATAATGCTATGAGCAGCTTGAACTCCAAATAAAAGCGGTTCAGTTATAAACCAGTGAGAAACAATATTTTTTATCCGTTTTTCTAAATTACTCATTCCTAATTCTGCGTTATCAAATATCCATTATCAATTGTTATACATCCATTACCAGTTCCATTAACTTTTGATACAAATGTGGAACAAAGTTTGAAATAAAACAAAGCGTATCAGGATATTCGCTGGCAGAACAAAGAGAAGCAAAATGAGACTGTATTTCTTTAAGTGACACTTCTCCAAGATAGTCAAAATATTCAATTAAGTTTGTTGAAATATCTCCGGCTTTGTTTTTATCATAAGCTCCGCTTTCTATAAAACGGAAAAGTGAAACATTAACCTGTGTAAAATCCATTGCAGTAAGCTTTGAAAGTTTAGATTTTACAGTTTCAAAATCACCTTCCAGAATTTCTTTAGCAGAAGGATAATTATGTTCCATTACATAACGGAAGAATGTTACTGTTGCCCGGTTACCAATTACGCCAGAAACAAGAGCTTTGTGAAGTTCTCCCAGTTCTGAAAAGTTTTTAATTATGTTAGAAGTTCTTTCCCAGCTGCGGCGGTCTGGTGATCTTTCAAGGTTTTCTGTATCCGAATCTAAATCTGATGAATCAAGGAACTCTGGATTTTCACCAATAAAATTAATAATACGGTTATCAATTCCAGCTTTACCTGCCCATTTAAGCCAGTCTTCTACAGATGGGTTGAATTCATAAATATTAAAACGAGAAACTAATGCAGGATCCAGGTCTGTAAGCTGATATTCATTACCATTATTTACAGCAGAAATAATTCGACTGCCTTCAGGAAGAGTTTTACCGGCCAGTTTACGGTTTAATGTAAGGTCCATTATAACTTGAAGGATTTCCGGGCGGCTTCTGTTCAGTTCATCTAAAAACAGAACAACAGGTTTACCATCTGTAGGAAACCAATATGGAACCATAAAATCTGTTTTACCAGTTTTACTATTTTTTTCTGGAAGCCCCAACAAATCTGCAGGATCTGCCATTTGACCTAAAAAAAGTGTAACGACTTTTTCACCTTTTGCAGAAAAATAATCTTCCAGGATACGGCTTTTACCAATACCATGTTTACCAACCAGCATAATGTTCTGAGTTGCAGGAGTATTATCAAGAATAAAAGTGAGTTGTTGAGTATTAATTGTCATACTCAGGATTTTAACAGAGAAAAAAGTTTTATTGAATAAGTTTTGTGATTATTTAGTCTTATCTTTTAAAATCAATTCTCGTAAAGCTTCAACTGCAACTGTAATTGCCAGTTCTGTATCGTGAGCCTGTTTATTTGGTAATCCTTTTTTTGCCCGTTCCTGATTTGCTACAACAAGGAAACAGCTTCCTACCCTTACCCGTAAAAACTGTCCGGCAATAAATAAAGCAGCACTTTCCATTTCGCTGGCAAGACACCCCATTCTAAGCCATGCCTGCCATTTATTTTCCAGTTCGTAAGAAACAGGCATAACTTCAGGTTCATGCTGACCAAAGAAAGAATCTTTACACTGAACAACACCAACATGATGTGGAGCCTTTAATTTATCAGCAGCATTAATTAGAGCATTTACACATTCAATATTTGGAACTGCAGGATATTCAATTGGAGCAAATTCTCTGGAAGTTCCTTCCATACGAACAGCACCTGTAGCAATAACAATATCACCACCCATAACATCATCCTGCATACCGCCACAAGTTCCTACACGAATAAAAGTATGAGCGCCGCATTTTGCCAGTTCATCAATAGCAATGGCTGCAGAAGGTCCCCCTATACCAGTAGAAGTAACACTTACAGGAACACCTTCCAAAGTACCAGTATAAGTTACATATTCACGTACATCAGCTACAAGACGAGGATTTTCAAAATGTTCTGCAATTTTAGCACATCGTTTTGGATCTCCAGGCATAATTACATATTTACCAATATCCTGTGGACCTACTCCTGTATGATACTGTTTGCCTGAACCTTCTGTATAATCAACCATAAAATCCTCCTGAAAAGTGATGTTTTATTGTTTATTTGCAGCTTTTGCTTTAGCTTCTGCTTCCATCTGCTTATGCATTTCTTCTTTTTTGATGTACATAATTTCATCAACCTTTTCTACAGCCTGCTGTAAAGTTAAAGGTGAATCAGGATTTACAGTATATGTACCAGCACTGGCAGATAATTTATAAGGAAGCTTCATTAAAGCAACCTTTTTATTAAGAGTATTTGTTATTAATTCACAGTAATCCTGACCTTTATACTCATAGGAATTACCAAGAATAAGGAATTCATCACCACCATAACGGACAACCTTCCAGGTTTTTGGAACAACCTGAAGAATTGCTGCAGCTACAGTTTTTACAGCCAAATCTCCGTGAAGATGACCGAACTGGTCATTAATAAGCTTCATTTTATTGATATCCACAAAGTAAAGAATATTTGCCAGGCGGCGATTTTTATTCTGTTCATAAAATGGAATAACAAGTTTTTCCATACCAACACGGTTCAAACAACCAGAAAGAGCATCAACAGTGGAAATCTTAAGGAACTGCTGGCTTAAATGTTTGAACATATTATTTTTACGGAATCGTTCAACACTGGTACCAAAAGTACGAGTCCAGGTGTAACCATAATGATTTTCAATAAGATTCAGACAGTTTTTTATAACAACATAACCAAACACATAAGAATGATTGAAAATTGGCATAAAAAGGAATATATCATTTCCTTCTTCCGATTTTAATTTTTGTGGAAGCAATTCTCGGGTAGGAATTAATTCATTAATATATTTTTTATTATCTTTTACAGCAATTACAGACTGAACATTCTCTCCAAAGGAAAGATTTTGTGGAAGATTTTCTTCAGAGTTAATTAATACAGAAGACCAGTCTGATTTTAAGAAAATAGAAAAGTTTGGACCTTCAAAGTGATGAGATTTTGCAAAGAACGATTCCAGATTTGTAAGCAAAGTAAATACATCGTTAGATTCTGTAAAGATTTCCTCGATTACTTCCATCTGAGTAGAGAATTCATCACTTACATTCATTGAATCCAGAACATTAAAGGCAAAAACTTTATGACTATCTGACATACCAGCCATACAGCCACAGCTGCGTCTATATACAGGAGAACTTCTTAAAGAAATGTGTCTTATTTCTCTATCCCCAGAAAGAACTCGTTTAATAGCTTCTGCACCAACCTGTTCTGCATTACCGCGAACAGTAGAGATTGATGGCATCAGACATTTAGAATAGAAAATATCATCATAACCAACAATTTTAATATCTTCAGGAACCTTGATTTTATGTTCATCTGCAACTTTTAATAAAGCAAGTGCCATAAGGTCGTTGGCACAAACAAAAGCCTGTGGCAGTTTTTTTCCAGATTCCACATAATCATTTAAAAAGTCATAGGCAATACTGTAATTGGAGGAAGCAATTGTAAAAACCTTCTGCTGGTCAAACGGAATGTTATTTTCCATAAGACAGGTTCTATAGGCCTTATATCGTTCTGCAAAATCTATAGACTGCTCTTTTCCAGAAATATACGCAATATCTTTTACATCATGCATTCTTATAAGATGAGTAATTAAATCATGAAAACCAGAATAATTATCAACTTTAATGCAGCTTATCCCCTTTAAAGGATGATTGATTGTGATTGCAGGAATACCGGCTCTTAAAATGCGTGCTCTTTCTTTTTCTAGAACACGAGTACTTCCAATTAAATCTGAAAGAACAATAACGCCGTCAAAATCTTCATAATGAACTAAAGAGAATATAGAATATCCTGTTGTATTGGGATAACCCGAGAATTCGGTATAGTTATAACCGTTGAATATGTAAATATCAATATTCTGGTCTTTAACCGCTCTTTGCATTCCCTGAATAAAATCAGTTACAAAATAAGTTGACCAGGCACAACAAAGTACAGCAACTCTTCTTTTCATATACAAAGTCCTATTCCCGCAGAAAAGAATTATCTGATAACCACACTAAGTAAAAATCCTATAGCCACACTTATAGCAATTGCCAAAATAGTAATGATTATATATTTAGCCACAGGAACCTTTTTGTTTGTATCCTGCTCCAATCTGCATTCATAGATTGTCTTGTCTTCTTCATTCCTGATTTTTATTTTTTTATCTGGCATTGATAACTCCTATAGAATAATTATAGCATAAAAAAAGCACGCTTCAAATTGAAACGTGCTTTTTTTTTACTACTTACTCTCTGTAAAAATTAATCAAACATCCAGCCAGGATGATTTTTCTTTCATCATCAGTCAAATCGCCAACTGAAAGTTCAAAGCTGTTTACTGTTCCATCTTTCTTTACTGCATAAGCTGTAATTGAAGGAAGCTTTTCAGCAATCATTTTCTTTACCCCTGGAATAAATACATAATCATCGTTTGCAAATGGAAGATTTTTGTCTCCTTCTTTGTAAAGGAATGGTAACATACCCCAGTTAATAAGATTTGAACGATAGCGTTTTGTTGCATATTCGTTGGCAATGTTTGCAGAAGCACCAAGTACACGCTGACAGCTTGCGGCCTGTTCCCGGGCAGAACCATCACCTGGTTTACAAGCAAAAATTGTAGAACCAGTCTGAGCGGCAGCAGCCTTCTTTCCAAGTTCTGCATCTTTTTTAGCAAGTGCATCTACAACAGTTTTAATTTCTGCAGCAATGCTTGGGTCCATATCACGAACAGCCTTTGCACGACCAACATAAGCAGGATCCTTGCGGCTTAAAGTAAATTCTGCAAGTCCAAGTGGATTTGAACGGAAAGATGAAGTTTCTCCAGAAGGAATAAGTTCATCTGTTGTTGTAACTGGGTCATGGATTTCTGAAACAACTTTTACAAGTAAGTCATCTCCAAGAGCCTTCTGTTCTGGCCAGTCTTTAATATTTGGACCAAACTGAATTTCAACTTCAGGATGAGCAACACCTTTTGAATCGTAAACCCGTTTGTCGTAAATTGCTTTGTCAAAGAAGTATTTCTTTCCAGAGAATTCTGTATCATATTCTGTAGCAGCTGTAAGGAAACCTTTGTTTGCAGCAGTTGCGGCAATTGAGCGGGCATCCATAAGAGCAACGCTAGACAACTGACCATTCTGAATTTTAGAGCCTTCACGATTAGGGAAGTTGCGAGTTGAGTGACGGATAGAGAATGCACCGTTTGCTGGAGTATCTCCTGCCCCGAAACAAGGACCACAGAAGGCAGTTTTAATAATTGCACCAGCACTAACCAAACTTGAGAAAGCACCGTTCTTCATTAATTCCTGATAAACTGGCATGGAAGCTGGGTAAACGTTCAAAAGGAACTTACCGTTACCAGTATCTTTTCCTTTAAGAATGTCGGCTGCTGCACAAATGTTTTCAAATCCACCACCAGCACAACCAGCAATAACACCCTGGTCAACATAAAGCTTTCCGTCAATTACTTTGTTTTTCAAAGAGAAGTTCACTTTATCACCAAAAGAAACCTTGGCACGCTTTTCAGTTTCAGCAAGAACATCAAGCAGGTTAGCATTAACTTCATCAATTGTATAAGCACAAGAAGGATGGAATGGCATAGCAATCATAGGACGGATTTCGCTTAAATCAATTTCGATTGCACCATCATAATAAGCACCATCTTCTGGATTAAGTTCTTTATAAGCCTTTGGACGACCGTGAATTGCATACCATTCTTCAACTTTTTCATCAGTACGCCAAATAGAAGACAAACAAGTTGTTTCCGTTGTCATTACATCAACACCAATACGGAAATCAGCAGACAAGCTTGCAACACCAGGTCCCACAAATTCCATTACCTTGTTCTTTACATAACCGTTATCAAAAACAGCCTTAATGATTGCCAAAGCAACATCCTGTGGACCAACACCTGGAACTGGAGCACCAGTCAAATAAATTGCAACAACGCCCGGGTAAGCAACATCGTAAGTTTTATTCAAAAGCTGTTTAGCAAGCTCACCACCCCCTTCACCAATAGCCATAGTACCAAGAGCACCATAGCGAGTGTGGCTGTCTGAACCAAGAATCATTGCACCACATTCAGCAAGCATTTCCCTGGCAAACTGATGGATTACAGCCTGATGAGGAGGAACATAAATTCCACCGTATTTCTGAGCACAAGTAAGACCAAACATATGGTCATCTTCGTTGATTGTTCCACCAACAGCACAAAGTGAGTTGTGACAGTTTGTTAAAACATAAGGAAGAGGGAATTTTTCCAATCCAGATGCACGGGCAGTCTGAATAATTCCGACATAAGTAATATCGTGTGATGTGATTTTATCGAATTTGATTTTAAGTTTTGCAGCGTCACCTGATGTATTGTGTTTCTGCAAAATAGAATATGCCATAGTTTTTTTGGCACCATCAGCAGGATTAGAACCAGCGTCTGTAAGTTTACCATTTACAAGGTAAGCACCCTTTTCCCAAAGTTTCATTTATTGCTCCTGTGTAAGCGCGGTCAGAGCGTGCGCTTTGATTTATAAAAAAAGAACGTTTAAAATAGATGGCTGAAATTGCGCCATCTATTTTAAGTCCCGAGTTTTTTTACAAAAACTCTATTTATTTACGTGTTCGCTTGCGCGAACGTTTTGTAAATCCTCAGTTGTTGAAACAACTTGCGGTTTACAAAATTAAGGAATGGTTGATTATAACAAAAAAATACCATTGTTCATAGAGATTTTTTTTTGCAATTATTCATTTTTCTTCTATAATTAATAATTATGAGAAGAACTATTATGTCATTTTTATTATCATCAATTTTAGGGGCACTTACAGCACAGACATTTACAGAAATTAAAGGTGCCTTCCCTTTCAATGCTTTTGGGCTTGAAAAAAACTCCCAGATTTCAGCAGAAGATCTGAATCATCCAATTACAGATAAGGACAGAATTACAGTTACTTCCGATGGTCATATTCAGGCCAACGGTCAAAAGCTTAGAATCTTTGGAACAAATCTTTCAGAATTTCCTAACAGTCACAGCGAGGCAGATTTTGCAGCAGAAGCTTTAGCAAAACAGGGCTTTAACTGTATCCGATTCCATCATACCGATTCTGATTGGGCCAGATGTTTTATTAAAAATGTAAACGGAACACGAGTTATTGATAGAAAACGATTAGATGATTTTGACTACTTTTTTGCTCAGCTTAAGAAAAACGGCATTTATTCAAATATCAATCTTCTTACAGGAAGAACCTATACCACAGCAGATGGATTAAAAAATGAAATCATGAAGGTTACAGACTGGAAAAACCGTCATAACCTTGGTTTCTGGAATGAGGATGGAAAAAAGGTACAGAAAAAATGGGCAAAAGAACTTCTATCTCATGTAAATCCTTATACGGGAACTTCTTACCTGGAAGATCCAGCAGTTGCAATTGTAGAAATAAACAACGAAAACGGTCTTTTACAGTCATATTTAGATGGAAACCTGGAAGAATACACCGGTTATTACTGGCAGGATTTAGAAAATCAATGGAATTCATGGTTGAAAAATAAAAATCTGGATTATAAAATCCTTGATTCAAAATATAATTCCAGAATCAATGAAGGAAACTCTCTAATTTCCCCAAACTCCAGATGGAATCTGGAAAGTCATTACGGAGCAAAAACAACCAGAAAAGAAGAAGGAACTGCCAGGTTTATAACAGTAGACGAAATAGGTAAAGAAGGCTGGCATGTTCAGTACAACTGTGCAGGTCTTAATATGTCAGAAGACAAAATTTACACAATCAAATTCAGTATTCGTGCATCAAAAGCATGCGAAATTGATATTAGTCTTATGCAGGCTCATGCTCCATGGCAAAATGCAGGTTTTTCTAAAAAAATTGCAGTTTCACCGGCATGGAAAGAATACAGTTTTACAGTTTCTGGGATTACTACAGACAATAACCTTAGACTGAACTTTGGCAATATGGGATTATTAAAAGGTATAACTTACGGTTTTAAAGATATTTCTATTGTAGAAGGTGGAAATCTTATTCACATACAGCCAGGCAAAAAATCTACAGCAAATGAAAAAACAGTAGCTATGCCTCGTTATTCAGAATATGCAAGTATGCCTGGAGAATTAAAAAATCTTGTTGCAGAATTTCTTTGGGATACAGAAGACTCTTATTGGAAAGAAATGATTGATTATGTAAGAGGAACTTTAGGTTCAAAAGCCCTTTTGATGGGTACAGTAGCAGGCTGCAGTACAGTAAATATCCAATCAAGATTTGACATTATTGACACTCACGGCTACTGGAATCATCCTGCATTTCCAGGAACTTCCTGGGATACAAGCAATTATTTTGTTGCAAATAAAGACATTACTAAAGCCGGAAATGAAAATACATTACTCAACTGTGCAAAATACAGAGTATATGGAAAACCATTCAGTTGTTCAGAATATGATCATCCATATCCAAATCAATTCCAGGCACAAATGTATCCAATGCTGGCAGCTTATGCAAGTTTTCAGGACTGGGATATTCTGTTCACCTTCTGCTATGGGTTACCAAAAACTCCAGGCGGACAGTCAGAAAAAATTGCCGATTACTTTGATCAGGGACGCACACCTGTAAAAACTTCAGCAGCACCAATTGCTGCCCGCATTTTCCGTAATTATCAGATAACACCTGGAAAAAATAAGCTTTATGTTTCAATTCCAGCAGAAAAAGAAAAACTCATGCTTAATAAATTCCACAGCTGGAATATTGGAGATACAATACATTTTGGAATGAATTCATTGTTAGGATTAACTTCACAAATTGGTGTTGTTCTGGATGAAAAAACAGAAAATATTCCAGAAAACGGAAAACTCATAACTAAAGAATTATCTGATAGTGCTGATAAATCAACTTTACAGACATTCAGTGATACCAGGGAATTGTACTGGGATAGAGTTTCGGGAGTATTCATGGCATGCAGCAAAGACGCAATGGTTTCGGTCATAAACAAGGATTCTTTGGTGCCCGCTTTCCCAGTGGAGTGGCAGCAGGATGGAATGATTTTACCACTCACAGACACAAAAGATTTTGCTTCCGTAGCAGTATCTAAAAAAGATGGAAATTTTGCAGGCTTTGCAGCCAGCTGGAATGGCAACAAAGGTGAATCCCTGGCTCAATATGGCGGCGAAAAAGGAACACCTGCTAAATTTCGAACTACAAGAGATACAATCAACCTTACAACTATAAAAGGCCACGGCTCCGGCCCAGCCTATGCTTTAGGTGTAACAGGTACAATGCAGCTTGCAGGTTCTAAAAAAGGAAAATTCAATTACACAGACATAAAAGGAAATCCAACCGGTAAAACAGTAACTGGAACAAAATTTGATTTTGAACCTTCCTGCAACAGCTTGTGGTTTGTAATTGATTTCTAAACAATTATATAGAACATTTTGCAGAATTTCACATTTTTTACGCAGTTTGATATACTGTAGGAATGAAAAGAATTATTAGTCTCACTGTTTTTACATTTTTAATATTGTCTTTCATGATGGTATTTTCTATCACATCATGTAAGCCACAATTAATTGATTCGCCGACACGTAATGAACACGAATCAAAATCACCTGCTGATTACCCGGATATTATCTATCCACCAAAGGTTGTTACAGCAACAAATGGTACATATAGAAAAATAAAAATTTCTTGGGCAGCAGTTGAAAATGCGATTGACTATGCCCTCTATTCTGCGGAAACACCTTTTGATACTTTCACCAAAATTGCAGAAACTACTGGTACAGAATATGAAATTGAAGCAGAACCAGGTACAACTCTTTATTTTGCAGTTGGTGCTATAAACTATTACGGAACGGAATCTGCAAAAAGTAAAGTTATATCGGGAAGTTCTCTTGCAACACCTATTATTACAGAAATAGAAGATGATACCACTACAAGTTTTTTAGTTAACTGGTGGATGGACAACTGTGATGTAAACACTTATGAAAATGATGTTACATTTACAGTAAAGGTCTATGATAAAGATAAAAGACTTTTGCCTGATTTTTCAAAATCTGTAGCAGGAAATCAGCGTTCAGCAAAAATTGAAAATCTTATATCATCAACAAAGTATTGGTTTACAGTTGAAGCTTCAGTAAAAATTGTAAATGAAGATGGAACTGAATATACTAATAAAGCTGAAGAAAGTGATTATACAGAAAAAGAATCTGCTCATAAAATCACTCCTGAAAAAGTTAGAAACTTATGTGTAACACAGGGAATCGATAACCAGGTAAAACTTTCTTTTGAAATTCCAGAACCTGTTTGGTCTAAAGATGGTAATATTTGGGAATTAAAACCAGTTTATTTCTCAATTATGAGAAAAGAAACTGAATCTGAAGATACATTTAATATTTTTGAACATCAAATTGCAACAATTGGTTCTATACCAGAAAGTACTTTTACTTCTTTTACAAAAAATGCAAACTATCATTTTGACTGCACAACAAATAAAATTATTGATTCTATAAATAAAAATGAAGTAGATTTCATCTTTATTGAATCCCCAACACAAAATGAAACCTCTCCTCTACAGTATTATATTTCAAATTCAAAAATAACTTTTGTTGATAAATCTGCAATTCGCGGAAAAAAATATGATTACATTGTAAGAAGTTTCCCAGATTATAGTGCAAATGCTACTGACCGTTCTGATAACACTTCAGTAACTGAAACTGTAACAGGTTGGGCAATCAGCCAACCAAATTTAGTTGTAAAAGAAACTTACAACAAAGATGATGAAAACATCATTTCCAATGTAAAGGTTTCATTTGAAAATTCTAATTTTGAAACTTACGGTATTGATTACAAATATGTTATTTCAAGAATACTTACTGATGAAGAAACAGAAACAATTGATAAAGTATTCTTCACAGACAATTTTAAATCTTTTGAGGATGTAATTCCAGCTACTACAACTGCTAAGTATTATAGATATAATTTATATATTCTTTCAAAGGATGCTGTTGAATCTGAAAATATTCCTGATTCTTATTTAGATTTTTACTCTTCAAATAAAATTGTAACTGTCATTGATGATTTTTCAAAATTACCAGTTCTTGAAAACTTTTCTGTAGAAGATGGTTATGCAAATAAGTTTGTAATTAATTGTGAAGCAGAATTAGGCATTGAATACACACTTACCGCAATTCCTGTTATAAACATGACCGAAGGGGCTAAAAAAACATCACCGGTCAATTTTACTAATAATAAGTTTGAGTTAAAATCTTTTGACGATTCTACATTAATTCAGGAAGGACAGGCATACAAATTTATACTAAAAGCAAAATTAGGTGAAATTTCAAAAGAAGTTGCATTAGATGACTTGTATTACACTTTAGGGACTCCAACAGTAACCTTTAATACCTATGAATATGATTCAATTACTGTAACATGGCCAAAAGTACAAATGGCTTCTGATACTTACGCAGTTACAGCAGAATATACAGAATCAACTTGTGATGAAGATACAGGTGAATTAATTACTCCTGAAAATACAAAAATCACATTTGATGAATCAAAAAACCTTTATACTTGTACAATTACAGAACCTTCAGGTTTTAATAAATCTTACATTTCGGGTCGTCCAATTAACCTAAAAGTAAAAGCAACAAGTGCAAAACACCAAGAAGAAACTTCAACAACAGATATTGTTGTCCGTACATTAGGACCTGCAGAAATTGAAACAAAACAAACTGAACAGCCACAAAAGGATCAGACTAAATTCTCATGGTCACCTGCAGTTGGAGCAAAAAAATACCTTGTTTACCGCATTATGTACGGAGACAAAGAAAAAACTGATACAAATATCATTGGTACAGATAGACTTATTATTGATGTAGAAAAACTTACTGTAGAAAATGATTCTGATCAGGATAATAATGGACGTTCTATTATTGAATTTGATTCAAATGAATCTATATATAAATATACTTTAATAGATAAGCAGGTTGATGCAACAGAAACATATGGTTACCAGTTTAATCAGGAACGTATTCAATGGGGGTACCCTATTGATTATGTAGTGCTTCCATTAAGAGAAAATGATAATGCAAATTCTATTTCCTTTAATTACGCTAACCAGACAACAACTTTTAATACAACTTCTTTAATCAGTTATGAAACAGATTTTATAAAAGAACATAAGGTTGAACGATGTACTTTTGGTTATGGATTTAATGTTCATGCAACAAAATCTGAAAGTGGATCTAGAATTAAGATTACATGGGAAAAACCTAATAATGTTAATAAATCTGTATCAATTTATAGAATGCCATTTAATAAAACTGCAAACTATAATTATGGATCTATTTGGGAGAGAATTGCTACAGAAGATTCTAATACCTATGAGTATGAGGATTTTATTGACCAGAAAAAATCTCATTTAGCTTATGTTTATGCTGTTCAGTATGATTCAACTTCAGATTTAGTTTCTTCATACAGAACCTCGCCTTACGGACTTGGTATGAAAGAAAAGAATTATGATGAAAAGTATACTAATGCTAATAAAACTGTAGAACCAAGCAATAAAGGATATTTGTTCTCTATTACAAATGTTGAAGCTCAGCCTATTGATGGTACTAATTCATACAAAGAATTAATTTCTTGGAATTCAACATGGGACTTTGAAGAAAGAGCATTGTGTCCAACAAGTTTTGATATTCAAGTAAAAAATAAAAACCTTGCATACACAAAAGACTGGATAAGTATTGCAAAAGTAAACATTTCTCCAAAAGGAGAGTTTTCATTTGATAACAATTTTACTCTTCCTGAAAATAATGATTATGATGTTTATGTAAATACAGACTCTATTGGTGAAGTTACAGTTGAACCAAATAGCTTTATAAATAATCAGGCACCAATAGAAACAAACGGTTTGCTAAAAGTATTGCGAGACACACGTCACTATTACAGTTTTTATATTACCGATGGTACATCTTACGATAGACAATTCGATGATGAAACATTGTATACATATAGAAATATTACAGATTCAGAACTGGTTAAATGTATTAATCTAATTTTAGCAGACGCACTTTATCAGGCTCATATAGATAAAACCGATGGCATTGTAGTTTCTGCCGAAAAACTTTCTACTTTTTGTGAAGGAAAAGAAGGTACTTTCACTTTCACCTTTACAGCTTGGAAAAAAAATAGTCAATGGGGATTCAGTGGAAAAGATTATATTCATGTATTCCGCTGTGGTAGTCCAATTGATACCAAGAATTATTTAACCTCAGATTTTACACTTTGTGGAGAAAATAGTTCAGAAGCTAAAGGTTGTGATCAACAAAAACTATATCACTTACCGCTACTTTCTCTAACAGTAAAACACAATTCCGGATTAGCATCATACTCAAAGCCTGTAACCATTATAGTTGGAGAATCTGGTACTTCTGAAAATTATACGCTTAAAGAAACTGTTAATGGGGAAGAATTCGATTTTTATCCAACAGACGATAATAAAAAATCAATTAACAGAGATTATGGAGTATTTATGAAATGGTTCCCTTACTGGCTAGGTAATGATATTAGTGGGACACCTGTTACTTCATATAATGAGTCATATCCACTATATATGACATCAAAAAAGACAGATTCAGATACTGATAAATCATGGAAAACATGGTGGAACTAAGGAGAACAGACATGAAACATACATTTAAATATATTTTTACAATGCTTCTCTGCTCTGTTTTTATTTTCACAAGCTGCTATACATGGTTTGAAGATAAAGTAAAAATGGATACAGAAACACCTCAGATTTCTCTTACTGATTTTTTATATGAAGCACCAAAAATTACAAATCTTGATCCACCTGAACAGTTAATTGTTTCTCAAGGATTATATAGCGGAATTATTAAGCTTCATTGGACTGATGTTCCTAATGCTACTTCATACAGAATTGAACGTGCGGTAGTAAGCGCAGACTCAAATGGAAATTATCCAATTCCAGAAGAAGGAGATTTTTCTGTTCTAGAAAAATACGTTTTCCATACAAACTATAGTGATCATATTTTATCAGATCCTAAATCGAATTCAGATTATTCAAAACTTTATTATTATAGAGTTAGTGCAGAAAATATTGTAAAAGGTTACGAATCAAGTGATTTTACAGATTATACAGCTCAAGAAACATTTGGTTTAGGCTGGCTTTTAGCACCACCTCAAAATATTTCTGCTTGGAAGGGCAAAAAGGAAGACTCTATTCAAATTTCCTGGGAAAAAGTACCTAAAGCTAGAAGCTATCAGATTTACCGTGGTGAAAAATCTAATGGCACTGGTATGGAATTGTTAGATACAGTAAAAGCAAATCAAAATGTATTCTTAAATTCTATAGAACCAATTGAACAGGGAACTGAATTTTATTACAAAGTTGTTGCTGTACTCGGAAATGACTCATTATCTGCTCCAACCGGACTTGCATTAGGATATACAAGAAAAGAAGGAGCTCCAGAGCCACCTGACTCTATTACAATTGAAAATGGTAAAGGACAAAGTCTCAATTCTATTAAAATTAAATGGGAACCTGCTGCTGATAAAGAAAATTATAAAACATTTTATTCTGTATTTAGATCTAGCTCTACTAATTCATTATTAAAACAGATAAAAAAAGAAACATCCGAAACAAGTGTTGTAGACTCAGATAACCTTGAACCTGGTATTATATACTATTATTATGTACAATCAATTTATAAAAATGATATTGATTTTCTAAAGTCAAAATTTTCTGATACAGGTCCAGAACCAGAAGACGATGGCGAAACAGCTTATGGTTATTTGTTAAGTGCTCCTTCAGATGTTGAAATTACAGATGGCAGTACAAAAGATAAAGTAACTATAAAATGGACGCCAGCAGTACGTTATGTAAAAGAAGAAGTAACAGATCCTTTTACATATATAATTCAGAGTTCTGATTCTTTATCAGCAGATTCTTTCGTTGATTTTGAAGAAATAACATCAATTCCTGAAATTTCTGAAGGATACTATTCATATGAAGTTTCTAAGAAAAACTTTTATAGAATAATTACCGTAAATTCTGATGGTTTAAGAAGTGAACCTTCTTATATTGTAGCACCTACACCAGAAGCACCTGAAACAGTAACCGTAACAAAAACTTCAGCTTTAACAGGATTACAAAACTACAATTACAATACAAATGAAGTTTATCCAGTTAAAATTACTTGGACTAAACCTGCAGATGACAATCCATACGGTTATTATATTTATCGTTCTACAAGTCCTGATAGTGGTTATAGAAGAATTACAGATTTACCTTTATCAGCTTCATCAACAAGTTTTATTGATGAAAATGAAACTGCCAGACCAGGAACTTATTACTATTACAAAGTAGTTTCATTAAATGTTTTAGGCCAAGGTAAAAAAGGCAATGTAGACTATGGATACGGAGCTATAACTCGAGATCAGTGGTTCCGTGAATATAATAAAACTATTATGAGTTCACAAGCAAAATTAACTCTTATGCATAAATCAAATGATATGGATAAGCTTGGCAGTGAAACAATTAAAGGTAAATTTAGCGGTACACTAAGTTACAATGCTAAAATTGCTGGTTTAGGTGCAGAAATTACAATGCATTATCAAGATTACTGTGACTTTGTCGATAGTTTTGATAATCCATATTACAAACTAACAGGAAATACAGATACGACTTCTAATATGTCTGCAAATGGTAACATGCATGAAAAAGTAACTTGTACTGGTATGTATCCTGGATATGCTATTTATAATAATTTGCAGATTAAAGGTGGTGCTGCCGGTGGTGGTTACTATCTGGTTGAAACATATGATCAAACAGGTTCCATTATTTTACCTGAAGGTAATGTAGATTGGACAGTAGGAGAACAGCATTAATTGTTAAAGGAGAAAACAATGAAAAAGAATATTTTATTAGTTACAATTTTACTTATTTTATCAGGTATTTTTACCTCTTGTTATACACCTAACCCACTCTATGGAACATGGACAGACAATAGTGGAAACAAAATTCAATTTATGGATGATGGAACCTTTACAGCAACTGTTTTTGATTTAACTAATACATCAGAAAATTATGAAGGTAGCTGGAAATGTATCGATAACGTTCTTATTTTTAATATTCTTTCTGAAACATCATACACAAGAAATACAGAATGGGATGTTAGAGGCAGTTTCCTCTATCTTACCTGGCAAATAAATGGAACCGCAAAAGTTCTCACGTTACAAAAAACAGCCCGCTAGGAGCACTAGATGAAAAAATTACTTTTATTGACTTCATTATTATTGCTTTCTGCTGTGCTTTTTGCCCAGGAAACTGAAAGTAACGCAATTGATTCTGGAGAAGCAAAAATTACACTTTCGAAAGAAGGAAAAAAAGCGGCCCGTGCTGCAAAAAAAGCTGAAAAAGATGCAAAAGAATATAACTTCAAATTCCGTATTAACGAAGGTGGTTCTTTTGGGCAGATTACCAGGATAGAAAAAATGGATAACCGTTCAAACTTTGTTCGGGAAACAATGATTGCTGGTGCATTTGTAAATTTTCAGACTGTTGATTTATACGATAAAATTGATTTTACAATTCAGTTAGCAGGTTATTATCCTGTTCACAATGCATTTAATGGAATGAAGCAGTTCCCTAAGAATAAACTTAATTATGCAATTGATGGATTTTTAGGAGCAACTTATACATGGGATAAAATAAAATATATTCCAATTGATTTATCTCTTGGATTACATTCTATGTATCAGCTTACAGATGAATATCATATGGTTTATGTAGGTTTAGGCTTCTTAGGAACTATAAACTTTCCACTTTCTGAACGATGGACTATTGTAAATAATTATTTCTTTAGTTATGACGATGCAAACCTGGGCTCCAACAAAAAGATTCAGCATTTTGATGCAGCCTATCAGTATCATATTGATTTAGGATTCAGATATTCTAAGAGAGCTAAAAACTCATACTACTACATTGCAAAAAAACAAGCACTGTGATAAATTAAATATTACAACTCTAGGGAAGGTTCTTTTATGTGTTACTCTTCCCTATTCATATTAGCGCAAGAAGGAGATACAAAATGGGAGCACGTGGAGAACTTTACACAACTCAGGTCTATTTAGATAATCGTTCATATTTTTTCAATGTTAAAGAAAACCGTACTGGTGATGTATTTTTGCAGATTGTAGAAAGCAAAAACCGTGAAGGTGCAGAACAGGACCGTCATCAGGTTGCAATTTTTGCTGAAGACATGCAGAAATTTTTACAGGGAATGGAAAAATCTTTGGAATTCATTGAAAAAGATCGTAAAGCACGCCAGAAAATCCAGCGCGAAAAGAAAGCTGCAAAAGAAGCAAAATACGGTTCTGGTAAAAAAATCTATAAAGTAAAATCAGATAAAAAAGCTGAAGCACCAGCTGCTGAATCTCCTGTAAAAAAGACAGGTAGAGTTCATGTAGTTTCTAAAAAGCCAGCTGCTGATAAAGAATAAATATAAAAGGGACTTTCCAATAAGGGAAGGTTCCTTAATTATTTTAAACCTAATACTTAAAACTTAACCGCTGAATTGGACTTGGCCCAATTTTATAACACACTTCCTTGTGAGCCTTTGTTGGATATCCTTTATGTTTAGCATATCCATATTCAGGATAAAGCTTATCCATTTGGTACATAATTCTGTCCCTTTCAACTTTTGCCAGAATACTGGCAGCCATTACGCAGGTATAATTTCCATCTGCCTTTGGTTCACAACGACATTCTATTGGTACCTGAGGACAACGAGTTCCGTCAGTAATTCCAGACAGCTTAATTTTAGAATAATCAATTCCATTATTCTGGCACCACTGGGGTAATTTTTGAACCATCTGTTCATAAGCAAGTTTCATTGCTAGCATTGATGCTTCAAGAATATTTATTTCATCAATTTTTTTATGGTCAACTAAAGCTACACCCCAGCAGGCTTTTTCTTTAATAATCAGCTCTGCTGCATTCCGCTTTTTTTCGCTTAACTTTTTAGAGTCATTTAAAAATTCAAAAGGAAAATCTGGTGGAAGAATTACACAGCCTGCACTTACTGGACCTGCAAGAGGTCCCCGTCCAGCTTCGTCAAAACCTGCTTCAAGAATATTAGAATCCATAGTTTTCATTATCAACTAAAGTTACATTTGATTTATTTTCTGTGAAAACTGGAACAATTGATTTAGAAACCTTGGAAAGTTCTGCCTTAAATACATTGTGGTTAAAAGAACCTGTAACACCAAACAATTCTGCAATACGACCAGTTTTACCACTGATTTTGAAAGTGTTATCCTTACAATCAATCTGTCCTTCCGACATAGAAATTACTACACAGATATCTGCAGAAGCATTTAATTTTGTATTCTTAATACTGATTTTAGATTTTACACTGCTTATGAATGAAGCATAACTTGAACAGGCAACTGCACAAATTGAGTTGTCTACATAAACATTAGAATTCACAGCTTCAAGAATTGTACCATTCTTTTCAAAATCACCATAAAGTAAACAGTCTGTAAAAATAAGATTTGATCGTTCCCCTTTTATCATAGGAATGATTTTTGTGGAACTGCCGTCCTTCTTATTTTTGACTGTTATATTTTTAATATCCAGACTTGAATCTATAGCAACCAGTTGAGCATCTGCTTCAAATGTAATAGAAGAGTTTTGACTTCCATTAATTACACAGTTTGAAGTAAGCATATGTTTACCTTTTGGAATAATCATATCTCCTGTTACAGAAAGTGAAACGCTTCTGCTTAAATTAAGATACTCAAGCATTGTTGCAAAATCTGTAAATGGTCGTTCTGCTGTTCCATCTGCACCAGCTTCGCTTGCTGTTGAATCAAAGAAATAATTATACTGATCAATAATTACGCTGTATTCTGTAATTTCACTAGGATTTGAACCATTCATAGAATAAGCACGAACTTTATAGTAAACACCACTTTCCTTTAATCCTGTAAACTGCAATTTAATTTCACTTCCCTCTGCTGCAATGAAATTTTCTGCATGACAGTCTTTGAATATAGGACTTTCTGGAGTATAGCGGTTTCCATTTACTGGGAAAGGTTCACTTACTGCATAATACAGCTGTCCTTCTTTACTTCCGGTAATTGTAATTTCCACATCTGAACGGGTATAAAAATTATCTGTATTACTTGTAATAAATGGTGCTGCTGGTGGACGCTTATTAAGTTCATAAGGAATTTCCACAGTACCCTGTAAAAGTCCGTTACAGAAAATACCAGCTTTTAAAACTCCGTTTACTTTATCACCATAGAAAACATCAACAACCAGTTCTTCAAATAATTCCTGGTAAGAATTATCTGCATCAAGAACTGCCAGGCGGTAACTTGGATCTCCATTTACAGAAATCTTAAGTTCTCCATCTTCTGTTTCAAAAGTGCTGATTTCGGGTTTTGCAGGGAGAATGATGAATTCTATTGGATTCCCAAATTCATAGGCAATATTCTGATAGCTGATCATATGACTTACGGTACGGTCCAGCTTTACAGCTTCTTTTGGAAGTCCCCAGTAGTCTCCATCAATTTTATAAATAAGATTTCTATCAAGAAATTCTATTGTTTCCCAATCTGTAATTTTAATTGGTAAATCTCTGCGGCTAAAAGCACCTGCAGAAACCGGAAAGGTACAAATAATAAATCTGTATTTTTTATTTGTAGTCTGATCCCACAAAGTACAAGGAATATTTCTATTTAAGATTGTTTTATCTGAAATACTTACAGTCTGACCTTTAACAAAAGCATCTGGAGGAAGTCCAAAACTAAAATAAAGTGAATCTGGAATTGCAAGTTCAGTACCGGCTGTATAATTAATAACACCTGTATCATAGAAAGTAGAAATAAATGAACCATAAGAAGCTGCAGCACTATCATCACAATTAACTTTGTATTTTACTTCCACATATTCTTTTTTAGTTCTGGAAATCACTTTGGCAATTTTTAAAGTTACATCCCCTTCTACATCAAGCAAAACAGGACCATCATAGGCAAAACCAAAGGAAGCAGGATCTGAACCGTCAACAGAGTAAAAATAATCACCATCAGAAGTTGTATCAATAACCAGCATCTGCTTGTTAGACCAGGTTCCCTTAATTGGACTTACAATATTTATCTGTGCAAAGAGTTGAGAAACTAAAAATAAACAAAGGCCAAATACAAAACTTCTTTTCATAAAACTATACCTTAGATAAAACTAGTCACCTAAATAAGGACTAAGAACATCCTTTAATTCAGGATCAACATCGTAATAATATTTCTGCAATTCTTCTTTAGAAAGACCTACAAGTTCATGACTCATATAATGAATCCAGCGATTTTCTTCAGGTTTTGTAATTTCAAATTTACGGCAATAATAGTCTGGTTGAATTGGAAGCTGTTCATCATAATAAGTAAAATATTTGTAATCATGAACCACAACTTTAATGTCTTCCCTTCTAAAGCCACGAGTGTGCATTAAGGTATCTACAAGAGCATTAATTGTTCTTCCAGAATCAAAAATATCATCAACTAAAAGAATCTTATCTCCGGGACGAAGATTTTCTGGAGGATATGTCCATCCGTCAATATAAACCTTTGAATGCTGAGCAATATCTGTATAAGAACGGGCAACTACACCGGCATACAATGCAGGATGAAGATTTTCCTGTTTACACACAATTTTAAAATATTCACTAATAACGTTTGCCATATAAGCACCGCCACGAAGTGAACAATAAATTACATCTGGAATAAATCCATCATTTTTTATTTTATGTGCAATTTTTAATGCATTGTTTCGTACTGTATAATAATCAAGAAATTCTTTAATCATTTTGTCCTCACTAACTTAATATTTAATTATAAATTATTCTTATGTTCTTTACAACTTAATAAGAATTCCACAATTTTTTGAAGAACAAAACACAAAACTACAAGTAACAGCGTTACAGCCATTACTCGCTCTGTTTCTAAATGAATATTTCCATTTTGAAGCATTGTCCCAATTGAATATTTAGGAAGGCTTAAAACTTCTCCTGCAACTACAACCTTCCAGGTTAAACCGAATATTGTTTTGATACCTAATTTAATTGATTGATAAGCAGATGGCAGACTGATATGAAAAAATGCTTTTATTCTGGAAAAATTGTAAACCTTGGCCAGCTCTTTTAATTTTGGATCTACACTTACAAAACCATGATAAACAGAATTTGTCATAACAGGTAAAGTCATAAGCAGGGCAACAAAAACAGGAACTGTGTTGGATTTGAACCAGAACATTACTATTAATATCAAAGCCACAACCGGGGTAACCTGTAAGATAGAAATATAAGGTTCAAAGAAATGTTTAAGAAAACTGCTGCGACTAAAAAGAAAGCCGGCGGTAAAACCAAGCACTATACTTATGGCAAAGGATGTAAGTATTCTAAGAAAGGTGAAGGCAAAGGCTTTCCAGAAAGCCAGTGTGACTGCAAGGTGGAGTCCAGTTTTAATTACGGAGAGTGGCGATGGTAAAATTAAAGCAGATCCAGTTACTAAAGATGCTATCCACCAGATTAATAAAAGAAAAAAAATTGAACTTATATATGCAATTATTTTTTTATTGATTTTCATTAATAGTAAAAGTTTTTATCTGGAAGTTTTCCACCAATTGATTTTGGATCATATTCAGAAAAAATTTTAAATAATTTTTCCAGTTGTTTTTTCCCATCTCTGCCAGGAATAAAAGTATAATTTGCATAAGGAATTGAATTGCTTACAACATTTGCTTTTAGTCCTAAATCAAGCTGTTCACAAAGTAATCCGGCATCTAAACCATTATCCATTGTCCATTCATAAGATTCCTCATATAACTGCAAAAATTTATTTAATGTAGCAGTTTTGTTATGTGCAAACTTTTTGGAAACAACCATTACAGTTAATGGATAAGTTTGATTTGGACCTTCCAACTTTTCATATTCTGCCTGCAAATCTATAGCTTTAATAATTTCTGGATCTTTCATACAAGCTACTGTAGCAAAAGGCTCTGGAACAACTGCATATTCTATTTTTCCAGAAATAAGCATTGCAGCTAACTGTTGTGTAGGAATAGAAAAATCTAAGCTTACCCCATCTTTAGAATCCTGCTGAATCTTATTTTTCTTTAAGAGATAACGAAACATAAATTCTGGTGTTGCACCTGCCCCTGCAACAGAAACCGTCTTTCCATTCAAATCACTCAACTTTTTAACTGCGCTGTTTTTTGTAATCAAACTTAAATTACCGGTTCCAGTAATTGCAGAACAAATAACTCCGCCATTGCTGTTATAACAGATAGCAGCTACATTTGGTGGAAGAAAACCAATATCAATTTCATCTTTTAAAAGCTTTGCTGTAAGTGTTTGGGCAGATGCAAAGTTTTCTGTTTCCAGTTCTTCTCCTTCAACACTTAATACATTATCTAAAAGATAAGCAGAAGGAATACAGCTTGGCCCATTTAGAATTCCAAGTCGAATCTGAGCGAATAATAATGAACAACCAATAAATATTAATGCTGTAATTCCCTTTTTCATTTGTGCTTCCTATTTTGTTACAAGAACTTTTACTTTTACATCTTTCTTTTCTTTTTTAATAAGCTTTACTTTAAGCTTATCATCAGAACAGTCTACATTTACTGTATCCACATCTTTATTCTGATTAGCAAGAATTTCCATAGAAAGAGGATCTTCTATTTCTTTACGGATTAATCTGCTCATAGGACGAGCACCCATTGCCGGATTATATCCATGTTCAATCAGATAATCCTTCGCCTTTGGCTTAACATTAATTGTAAGTTTTTTATCTTTAAGACGGCTTGCCAGATCTGCAATCTGAATATCAAGAATCTTAGAAACTTCCTTTTTAGAAAGTGCATTAAATACAATTACATCATCAATACGGTTTATAAGCTCTGGATTCAGCAGGCGCTTTAGTTCATTCATTGCACCGGCCTTAATTTCTTCGTAACTCATTACACCGTCTAAAGTTCCAAAACCAACCCGACCTTCGTTTGTAATCTGACGGGCACCAGCATTACTTGTCATAATTATTACAGTATTGCGGAAGTTAACTGTGTGACCAAGATTATCACTCAACTCACCTTCTTCCAGCATCTGTAATAAAAGATTAAAGATATCTGGATGAGCTTTTTCAATTTCATCAAGCAGTACAACTGAGTAAGGATGACGACGAACTTTTTCTGTAAGTACGCCACCTTCTTCGTAGCCAACATATCCTGGAGGTGCACCTACAAGACGACTAGCAGTGTGCTTTTCCATATAATCAGACATATCAATGCGAATTAAAGATTCTTCTGTACCAAACAGATATTTTGCCAGAGCTTTTGCCAGCTGAGTTTTTCCAACCCCTGTTGGACCTAAGAAAATAAAAGAACCAACAGGATGTTTTGGAGATGCAATTCCTGCACGGCTTCTGCGAATAGCACCAGAAATAATACTTACAGCATCTTCCTGTCCAATAACAGTCTTATGGAGTTCATCTTCCATATGGATGATTCTTTCAGTTTCGCTTGAAGTCATCTGCTCTACAGGAATGCCTGTCATTTCACAAATTATTTTTTCAATGTCCTGAACAGTAACCCGTTTTTTATTGGAAACACCATTTTCCATAACTCTTGTACTGTAAGCATTAAGTCTCTGTTTTAAATCAATAACTTTATCTCTTACAACAGCTGCGTTTTCGTAATCCTGAGTCTGTACAAGTTTTTTCTTTTCTTCTATAAGCTGACTGATATTTGTTTCCAGTTCTGCAAATTCCGATGGACGAATTTCTTCTGTTATCTTTTTTGCGGCTCCGGCTTCATCTAAAATATCAATAGCTTTATCTGGAAGAACTTTCTCTGGAATATATCGTTTACTGAGTTTTACAATTACAGGAATTACATCTTCATCATAAATTACACGATGATAATTTTCGTATCGCTCTTTAATACCTTCAAGAATCTGCTCAGATTCTTTTTCTGAAGGTTCTTCAACTTTTACAACCTGGAAACGGCGTTCCAAAGCAAGATCTTTTTCAATATGTTTAGTATATTCCTTTGTTGTTGTGGCACCAATAATCTGGATTTCTCCACGGCTTAAAGCTGGCTTCATAATGTTTGAAGCATCCATTGTACCTTCATTTCCGCCTGCACCAATTATTGAATGAAGCTCGTCTATAAAAAGAATAATATCCTTATTGTCATTTAATTCTTTAAGCATTTTTTTCATTCGTTCTTCGAATTCACCACGGTATTTTGTTCCTGCTACAATGGCTGCAAGATCCAGAGAAAGAACTCGTTTTTTAAGCAGATCCTGAGGAACTTTACCTGCTGCAATATACTGTGCTAAACCTTCTACAATAGCTGTTTTACCAACACCTGGTTCACCTGTTAAAACAGGATTATTTTTTGTACGACGAGAAAGAATCTGAATTACACGATGAATTTCTTTATCGCGACCAACAACTGGATCAGATTTATTTTCTCTGGCCATCCTTGTAAGGTCACGGCTATATTCATCAAGGAAAGACTCTTTCTGCTGATTTTTCGCAGATTTATCTACTGCTGTCTTTTTTTCTTTTGGCTGTTTTTTCTCTTCCAACACAGAGAAAAGTCCTGTGCCTTTTTCATCATCTAAAAGAGATTTAAAAACTGAATCAATTAAATTTTCTGCCAGAGATTGTCTGATTGAAGAAAGATTTTCTTCCTGTGCTTCTATTACTGCAAATCGAACATCCATGATAGATATTCTGTTTTTCTTAAAGAAAACATTTACAAGGCTGTCTTCTTCTCTAACGGCTGCAAGTAAAAGATGTTCAGTACCTATATAATCATCATGAAGAGCACTTGATTCAAGCTCTGCCAGATCAAGCATCATCTGATAGCGGCGTCCTTTTGGAACTATATCTAAAGTTGGCATTTTAGATTCCATTTTAAAGAAATCTAAAAGACAGTCTTTGAGTACATTAGCATTTTGTCCTAATTTGGCAAAAACTGCATAACCTACTCCTTCCTGACGTTTAAGTATGGCAAGAATTATATGTTCTGGTAACAGCTGTGCACTACCTAATTTTCGTGCTTCATCCTGAGCATAAGCTAAAAGGATGTTTTTGGCTCTTGGAGAAAAGTTTTTCAATTTATAACCTCAGCGACTTTATTGTAACCTGGCGTTTTCTAAAGTCTGTTGAATTACAGTTGCGCGTAATCGCTGTATAACAAGCTCCTGGCTGCCTTTAATATCATCCTCGAATGTAAAAGGATAATTATCATTAACAATCTGCAGATGAATATACTTAGTTGTATACATAAGTCCGTTTACATCGGCTTCTGAAACACCAGTAAGCACACCAGTTTGCAAGCCCCACTTTATAACACCAATGTAGTTTAATGCTTCTTCATAGGTTATAAGCAGAGAATTTACAGCTTTTGCAAAGTTTGATTTTACAAAATTTAACACTACTGTAGGGTTATTATCGGCAAATTCCCGCCGAATCTTGCGCTCTGTTTTGAAAATATATGTACCTAAGGACTGAATTTGTGCCAGCTGGTCTAATTCAGTCCCTTCCTGACAGTCTCCATAATAAACATCAAAGAAAAAGTTAGAAAAATCTGTATTATTTCCGGGTTTTACAATAGGTCTTAAACAGAATTTCTGTTCTGCCAGCTTTTTTGAAAACTCTGGGAATCTGCCGGAAAGTACAATTGATGGAATAAATATTCTTATGGAAATGCGTAAACCTGTTCCACAGTCTTTTATCTGGGAAGTTAAATATCCAAATTCATAACTGGCAGCAAACTGAAGCTTTTTCTGTAAATTCTCATCTACCTTATAAACATTTTTCATTACTTTTTCAGGGTCAAAACCACAATCAAAATTAATGATTTTAAGATGATTCAGTTCGTTTACAAGACAAATAACAGCTTCTTTATTATTCATTGCAAAAGCCTGAAAATTATTGTTGCCAATCATTGTGTTGTCCCGCAGCACCTGTAATCCTGTTTTAGAAAGCTCGCTGGCTCTTACAAACTGAAAGTTTTCGTCATAATTAAAAGCATCTTCTGCCAGGGACACTACTCGTCGTACATCATCCTCAGACATTTTTGATGGAAATTTAAAATCTGCAAGATTACGAACAATTCTTGCTCTTGTAGAAATAATTACATCATTCTCTGGTCCATCTTCATAAAACCAGGAAAAAGTTTTACCCGAAGCTTTAGTTTCCATTTTCGTCCTCAGCTTCTGCATCACCATTTACATATTTGGAATCTATAACTTTAAGATAGTCACGATAAAAGGCTGCTTTTTCATATTCTTCTTTTTCAATTGCTTCATCCAGTTTTAATTGAACTTCTATTCTTGTAACTAAAGTTGAATCAAAACCTTTAACATGCTTTGGCAAGGAGCCTTTATAACTTTGATTAATTCCAAAAGATTTATAATTACGACGGATTTCTTCCTGGAAAGCATAATAACACTCAGGACATCCTATGAGTTGATTTTTAACAATTTCCTTAAAAGTGCTTCCGCACACAGGGCAAACATTCATATTAGTTTTTCCTTAATATATCTAAAGGCTTTTCTTTACCAGCTTTTACAGATGGAATAATTGAAACTATAAGAGATAATGTTATTGTAAGTACACAAATCAATATAATCTGACCAGCAGGTATTGTAACGGGAATGTTCTGCAAATAATAGGCAGGATCCATAAGCTTTACATAATTTTCTGCAGAAAGTTCAATTCCCCGTAAGGAATAATTAATTCTTACAATAAAATTTAACAGTTTTTCCAGACCTTCTACCAGCTGATTTGCAAAAACGGAAATTAAAATACCGGCGGGAACCCCTAATAAAAGTCCTCCACCACCGCAGGCCACCCCTGTTAATAAAAAGCTGAAGGTTATTCCTTTGGGTGTTGCACCAATACTTTTTAGGATTGCAATTTCTTTTTTTCGTTCCATTACAAGCATAACTATGGCAGAAGCAATATTTATACTAGCCACAAGTACAATAAGCATCATTACAAAAACAAGCATAACTTTTGTTGAACTAAAGTTTTCAAATTCAGATGCATGTATTTGATCCCAGCGGTAAACATTAGCCCAACGGGTAAAATATTCTTTTACCTTTACCTGTGTACGAACCAGATTAGGACTAAAAGCATCGTTAGTTTCACAGGCTACTGAACAGGTTACATTATTAAAGTTCAAAAATTTATATGCAGTTTCTAATGGAATAAAGCACCAGAGCTGATCCAGCTCCTGATATCCGCTGGTTACAATTGCACAAACCTTAAATGTAGTAAGCTTTGGAATAAGTTTACCTTCTACATTTTTAGTTGTAATTATTCTAAAAGAATCCCCTGCATGAAGTCCCAGTGTTTCTGCAATTTTCTGTCCTAAGACAGCAGATTTTCCACCAGCAGCTTCGTAATCTTCCAGGGACCCTTCTGTAACTTCAAACAGTTTATTAAAGGATTTGTTCACTCTGAAAATATCCTTTTGCACTGCACGAATAGAAATTCCTGTTCTTATATTTCTATTTAACGCAAGAGAACTGGCTTGGATTTCCGGATAAGCATTTATAACGCCGTCTATAGATTTTAACTCCTTTGATAATTCCATAAAGCTTTCAGGAGTTTGTACTGCATCGTAATTTGAAGCTATGTATGCACCAATATGAGAAGAACTTAAACCAATAATTCTTTCGGTCATTCCGTTTATCATACCTGTAGTAATTGATACAACTACAATCAAAGGAATAACGCTGAGTGCTATACAGAGTAATGCTCCAAAAAAACTTCGCCGTGCAGAGGAACGTTTTTCAGCTTTTGGGAAAATTAAACTTTTTGCAAACAATAGGGACGATTTAATTGTCATGCTTCAAAGCTCCATCCACAATTCTATAAATATCATCACCTTTTGCAGCAAGATTCATATCGTGAGTTACTAAAAGCAGAGTTTTTTTATATTTGTCTGCCATAGAAAAAAGAATATCGCCGATTAAAACTGCATTTGCAGGGTCCAGATTACCAGTAGGTTCATCTGCAAGAATAAGTTTTGGATCATTAATCAAAGCTCTGGCTACAGCTACCCGCTGGCGTTCACCACCACTAAGCTGGGAAGGCAGATGATTCATCCTTTCACCTACTCCAACATCCTGCAAAAGAGTCTTAGCTTTTTCTATAGCTTCCTTTTTAGAAACACCGGCTATAAGTGCTGGCATATAAACATTTTCTAAAGCTGTAAAATCTTTTAACAGATAATGGAACTGGAAGATTAAACCAAGGTATTTAGAACGATATTCAGATAAAGCTTTTTCTTTAAGCTCTGACACATTATATTCACCGGCTACAACAGAACCTTCTGTAACAGAATCTATGCCACCAATAATATTTAGCAGGGTACTTTTCCCGCTGCCGCTTTCTCCAGCTATTACAATCTTTTTTCCTTCTGGAACTTCCAGATTACAATTTTTAAGTATTGTCAATTTTTCAGAGTCTGTAACATAAGTTTTTTCCACATTCTTAATGCTTACAATGCTATTCATTATGCAAAACCTCCGCAACGGTCATTTTTAAAACATTCTTACTTGCTGCCCAGCAGGCAAATACTGGCGAAATAAATCCAAACAAAGCAATCATAAAAACTTCAAATCCCTGAATTCTGGCAGGTATAGAAGCATATAAAAGATAAGAAGAATTCTCTGTAAGAAACATCAGATTTCTGTGATTAAAGATTGCTGTAAATAAATACTGAAATCCGTACATTATTTTGGCAGCACCAGTAAACACTAGATCTGTATTTGCACTAATCAATAAACCTAATAAAAGTCCAATCAATGCCCCAACAGCACCTGTAATAATTCCACGGAATATAAATATAGCTTTAATTTCTTTAGCAGGAGCACCCAAAGCTGAAAAAATTGCAATTTCTGCTTTGCGTTCAAAAACAAGACGACGCATACCGTTGTAAATGTTTATGGCTACAACAACAAAAATAAGTGCAACTAATAACAACAGCATATTTTTTTCTATACGGAGTGCGCCAAAAAAGGCTTTGTTATAACTGCGCCAGGATTCTGGTTTAGACAGAGGGAAAGCTTTATGTACCGCATTAACAGCTGAAATATCCTGATTTACATTCTGTATTTTTAGGCCCCAGATTTTTTCTGGAGAACTTCCAAAATATTTATAACCATCTTCAATATTTATAAAAGCAAAAGTTGAATTTATTTCTGCATAACCACAGCTGAAAATTCCAGTTACAGTAAAGGTTCTGTCCTGAGAAAATAAATCTACATCGCTTGTTCCGCTTAGCATTAAAAGATTTACTGTCTGTCCTAAACGAACTCCTAAATCCTTTGCCAGCTTACTACCAATTACAATGTTACCGCTTTTAGATAAATCAAAATCTCCAAGAACAATTTTTAGTTTTGAATAAAACCCCTGGTCCATTTTATAAATATCAGGATTTACAGCCCTGAGAATTGCAGCACCTTCAAAACCTTTTTCACTGACCATTAAAGTCTGAGCTTCCAGAAACTGACTGCAGCTTTTTATATTCTTATTTTCACTGCAAAAATCAATAAACTCTAATTCTTCACTTTCATTAATATTGTGAACTCTTACATGGTAAGAAGAAATTTCCTGAATAGAATCTATAAAGCTTAACTGAAAGCCATTCATAACACTCATTACAACAATCAATGTCATTACACCTGCAGCAATACCAGCTGTTGCCAGTTTAGAAGTTACGGCAGAACGGCCTTTTCGGTCTACGCGGGAAAACCTTTTTGATACTGTGGAAATCCAGATAAGCTTTTGAAGTAAAGTTCTGTGTTTATTCATAATCACTTTCCCTTACAGTAATTCCATTTAGAGTATATATATCTTTTTTCTTAAAATTGTTTTCGTAAATTGTAGTTACAACATAGCCTTCTTCAAAGAAAATCTTTTCTGTGTAATTACCGGCAATTTCTGTATAATTTTTTGAAAGCTTTAAATCATTATTTTCGTAATACTTATAATCTGGTGGAATTTCCTGGCCGTGATTAAAAGTAAATTCCATTCTTTTATTCATTGTATTTTTAATTTTTTTGTAAGTTGAATCTGTATATTCCTGTTCCTTTACAGTCTGTAAAACAAGCCTATTTTCAGAATCATAGGAATAATGGTTTTCAGAAATTAAGACAGTTCTTCTTTTTTCAGTTTTTTCGTCATCAACACTTAGGCTTACAATTGTTTTAACTGGCTTAGAATTTTCGTTATAGGAAATTGTTGTAATTGTATTATTCTGTTCAATAACCTTCTCATAAGGAATATAAGAGCCTGGATTATATTTGTATTCCTGACTTTTAATTATTTTTGCTGATGAAATATCAGGAATAGACCACTCTTCTTTTTTTACAAAACGACTGTCAGAATCATAATAATTTCGTTCAACTTTTTTTTCATTTACAGAAGTTAATACAGTATATTCATTTTCAACTTCTGGAATTAAAATTTCATTCTGGTAAGTATATATTTTAAGCCTACCTTTACTGTCAGTTATAGTATTTTCCTGAATCTCATTTTCATCTACAGGCTTTGCATCTTCCGGAATTTCTTCAGCCGTAACAACAGGAAGCTCTTCAGGTTCATATGCTGCCTGGGAAAAAGAGTTTGACATCTCTTCAACATTATCCTGAATTGCTTGTGCATTTAATGCAAATTGATTTTCAGATTCTGCTTCCGATAATGAAGTTTCATTTTCTGGTTCAAGGATATTCTGTTCAGAGCGTTCTATAGCTGCCTGATTATAATCAGTTAACTGACCATCATTTTGCACAGTATTCTGTTTTTTCTTACAGCCAGAAAAAATCAGTAATGAGAAAAATAATACTGAAAGTAAAAAAACTTGTTTCTTCAAAATTATAGACCTAAAAATTCATCAATATATTTTTCTGCATCAAAGGGTTCAATGTTTTCGTATTTTTCACCAGTACATACATAAGCAACTGGAAGACCTAATTCTTTTCCAATAGAAACTGCAACGCCACCTTTTGCAGTTGAATCATATTTTGTCATAATGATGGCATCAACACCAACAGCCTCATTAAAAACTTCAGCCTGACGCAATGCATTCTGTCCTGTGGTTGCATCAATAACAATGATTTTTTTATAACAGCCTTCGTCAGCTTTTGTAGCGCAGGTTCTGTCAATTTTCTGAAGTTCACGAACCAGGTTTTCCTTATTGTGAAGACGACCGGCAGTATCTGCCAGAACAAGACCTGGACCTTTTGATTTAAGTGCTTCAGCCGCATCATATACAACTGCACTTGGGTCACTGCCATGCTGATGGCTTACAACACGCACTCCAACTTTTTCTCCGTGCATTGCAAGCTGTTCAATGGCTGCCGCCCGGAAAGTATCTGCACTTGCCATTACAATATTTTCTAACCCCTGATTTCTAAACATATTGGCCAGTTTGGCAACCGAGGTTGTTTTACCAACTCCATTTACCCCCAACATCATCCAAACATTTATTTTAGATAAATCAGGCTTTAATTCAATCTGTTTTACATGCTGCAAAAGTAATTCTTTTAACTTTAAGAGGATTTGATTCTGATCATCAATTTTTTCTTTGCGGCAAATCTGTTCCAGTTCATCTGCAAGAAGAAATGCAGTTTTTGCACCAACATCACCTTCTACCAGCATATCTGTCAGATTTTCAAAAAATTCTTCATCAATTTTTTTACTGAATAATGATTTAAATTTTTCACCAAAAGATTTTTTCATTTTTATTCCTCTACTTCAGCTGTATTAATTTCTATTGCATTTTCATCTGTTTCATTTTGATTTGAAGTATCAATTTTTATAACATCTTCGAAAATTATATCAGTTGTTTTTGCTTTCTTAGGTAAAACGGTATTTGCAGCAATAAGGTAACGAACCAATTCATAACCAAACCAGACACCACAACCTAAGGAAACATAATTAGTTATATATGAAGCAGTTCCCCATTTTTTTGCCCTGTTATAACTTTCATCAGTTTTTAAGATATAGTAGGCATCTGTATAATTATTGAATTTCCCTGAGCAAATGAATTTTGGAATCAAGGAAACCATAAGAGCCGAATATGAACCATACATCCACTTACGGCGCTTATCTATGTAATCTGCATTATTTTTTAGATTCTGTTTTACTTTAAGGGTTATACCAGTTTCCACATCCTTTTCGGGAATATAATAAAAACCGGAAAGACCTTCTTTGTTAACAATCTGTCCAAGAATCGTCTGACCATTGATTGTAATTTTTGAATAATTGTTTTCCAGTTTATCTACACTTTTTCCATTTGCGTAGATAGAAACTTCAGAATCATTCTGATTCAACAAATATACAAAGCTGTCATTTTCCTGTTCCAGCTGAATTTCAATTAAATATTTGTGATTTCCTAAAAAATCGTATGTAGTAGAAATTGATTTATAACCGTCTGCCTGCACCTGAAAAGAACTTATTCCAGAATGAACCCTTAAACCATCTTTTCCCAGAGTCTGAATTTCATCATTAAAATAAAATTTAACATTCTGAGCTTCTTTAGGAGATACAAAAATATTTAATTCTACAGGCATTGAATTTGTTATGGCTGGTACAAGCTTACCTGCAATACTATTTGCAATTACATCAAGTTCCCTTAAACTGCCAACTTCCATAACAGAGGCAATTCTTTTAGAACCAGGAAAAAGATAAGCATCAATATTTACACTTAGATAATCGCCAAAGCTGGTAATTTTACCTGTAATAAGAGTATTGATTTTTGCAGAATAAACTTCTTTTTCAAAAGTATAAGAACCGATTCCTTCACTTAATGCAGCTGCACTTGGAGTAAACAGCTTTGAAACATCATCCCTATAAAAGGTAATAGTTTCCTGAGAAATAAGGGATTCATTTTTAACAAACATGTTCTTAAAAAGATAAAGCCATTTTTTTCCTTCTGTAGAAATATCCAATGAAGAATATTTTCCGGAATCTACCATAGCTTGATTTTTTTCGGACAAAGCTTTTTCTTCAGCTTCTTCCTCTAGATTTACTCTGAGTTTTTCTTCCAGCTCCTTTATCTTTTTATCAGCTTCATTTATTTTTTTTGAAAGCTGTTTTTCGGAATAATTATTTAGAACAAGATTATCTCTTTTTTTATATTCTGCAGATAACTGCAAAAATAAAGACAGACGATTTTTCTGCAGCTCGTATTTTTTTCGCTCAAATTTTTCATCTGGAGTTACATCTCTGTTTAATGTATTACCCAGGCTGTTCAAAATAAGAGATGGCATAGAATCGCCTAATGCTTTTAAAATCTGAGAATCTGTTTTATTAGATTCAAAATGCTGTGCACCAATAACCCAGTTTTCACTCCAAAGCGACGAACAAAACAGCATGAGAAAAATGGAAATGTAGAGTTTTAAATTACTCTTCATCATCATCGTCGTCAGCACCATCCATAGGAAGACCTTTCCATTTAGCAACAAGGTAGGCATTCATAAATTCATCCAGGTCTCCATCCATAACAGCCTGAATGTTTCCTACTGAATAACGGGTTCTAAGATCTTTTACCATTGTATATGGACAGAAAACATAAGAACGAATCTGACTGCCAAAAGAAATTTCTTTCTTTTCTGCCGCAAACTTGGAATTTTCTTTTTCCTTCTGTTCTCTGTAGTATTCGTAAAGTCTGGCTTTAAGCATGTTCATACAAGACTGTCTGTTCATAATCTGACTGCGTTCAGACTGACAGGCAACCACAATACCTGTAGGAAGATGTGTAAAACGAACGGCAGAGTCAGTTTTATTTACATGCTGTCCACCCTTTCCACCTGCACGGTAGGTATCTACTCGTAAATCTTCAGGTCTGATATCAACTTCAATTGTGTCATCAAGAACAGGATATACATAAACTGAAGCAAATGATGTATGTCGTCTTGCATTTGCATCAAAAGGTGAAATACGAACCAGACGATGAATACCACCTTCGCCCTTTAAATAACCGTAAACAAAATCACCTGAAACCTGAATTGTAATTGATTTAAGGCCACCTTCGGCTTCCAGTTCATCCATTACTTCAGTTTTATAGCCATGTCGTTCAGCCCAACGCAAATACATACGGCTTAGCATATAAACCCAGTCACAGGCTTCTGTTCCACCAGCTCCGGCGTGAACGGTAAGATAAGCGTCATTCTGATCAACTTCGCCACTTAAAAGATTGAGAATATTTAACTGTTCAAATGTTTTTTTGTTGGCATCCAGCATTGAACGAACTTCATCTTCATCTGCAGTATCACCAGACTCTGCAGCAAGCTCGTACATTGCATCTAAATCGTCCATATCAGAAAGAAGTTTTCTCCATGGATCTACTCGTTTTTTTAATTTACGAATCTGGGACATTACCTTTTCTGCGGCTTCATGATCATCCCAGAAACCAGGAGCTTCTGTAAGCTTTTCTTTTTCTTTAATTGCTTTATCTATAGCGTCCGAGTCAAAGACGCCCCCAAACGTTTTGAATTTCTGCTTTTAAGTCCTCAATAGGAATTTTTACTTCTTCTAACATACCCTAAAGATAACAAGAAAATGCAAATTTTACAATTGATTTTCTATATAGCAAAATTTATAATATTTATATGAAGAAATTAATTACTTTATTTACCGCAATTTTTATAACAACTACTCTTTTTGCTCAGCGACCTATTGTGCAGGATATTCAGGCTGTTGCAGGTAAAGGTAGAACAATTAATGTAAACTGGACACTTCCAGAAAATCCTGATGAACCTATTACAGAGCTTCAGATTTATAAAAGTGACCGTCAGATTTCTTCATACGAACAGATTGAAAAACTGCAGCCAATTGCTTATGTTTCTCCATCTACAACAAACTATCAGGATACAGCAAACGATTTTAAAGATTATTATTATGCTGTAATAGCTGTTACTTCAAAGCCTTGCACCATATTGATTGCAAGTGTAAATGCTACAGTAAACGGTGCCCATCTTATACCTAAAAAAAATGCTTCAAAGGTTCCACAAAAGAAGATAGAAGAAAAGCTTTATACAGATGGACAGATTCGGGAAACTCCACTTCCATTTGTAAGCTTTGTAGATGGAATGAATCAGGAAGATATTATTACACCAGAAACTGCTGAAGCTGTAAAAAGTCTTTCCTTCACAAAAGAAAAAAAGAACTCTTTATTACGCCCTTATATTTTTGAAGAAGATTTAGTATCTCCAGATGGGGGAGATGATTATTTATTATTTGATATTCTTAAAAATTATTTTGCTCCAAAAAAATATTCTGAAGCTATTATTCAGCTGGAAAAATTAATTGGAACAAACATCAGTCAAAAGACACGCAACAGAGCTTATTTCTATATTGGTGAATCTGAATACTTTATTGAAGATTACAATAAGGCAATTATGTACTTTGTAAAGGTAGAAAGCATTTACCCTATCCAGGCAAAACGCTGGATAGATTCTTCTTTAGATCAGCTTTAGTAAATGCTTCTGAGCAATTCAAGAATTGCTGGGCGTTCTACAGCTTTTTTGATTTCTTTTACAAGATCTTCACCAGTAACAACTTTATTCTGAACAACAGTATTTCCGTTATCATCAGCATTAGGAACTGTATCAATTCCGCTTTCCTGAACCATCGGCATTTTTTCAAGAATAAGTTCATCATCAATATTTATACGGTCATAAAAACCGTGATATGTAATTTCTGCTTCTGAAACTTCTTCTCCAGGAACAGTTACAACAAGAGTACCAACAACATCATCATCCTTATAAAAAAGTCCTGTACCAGAATCTGCAGTTCTTACACAGCCCTTTTTAATAATTTTGAATTCTGCACCCTTAATAATATTTTCTGATTTACCAAGATCAATCAAAACTGTTTTACCATTTCTATCCAGAATTTTTCCGCGAACAGTGAGCTTATCTAATACAGCATTTCTAAAACGGCGGAGAACTGTTGAATAACGATTATTACCAGTAGAATAGAAAGAACTTTTAAAAGTTTCCGTTCCTGTACGACCAGAGTACATAGTTGCACTTAAAGTCATATCTTCAGCACCTTCGCTTAAGCTTACCATAATAAAGTAATCAAACTTATTTGAACGGGCATTACGGAAAGCTTCTCCATAACCACTTACAGGAGTAACCTGAGTTTTTACAGATGTAATTGCAACACCACTAAAAATATCAGCACAAGCCTGAGCTGTAAGGCGGTCAGAACCAGCATGACGCAAAGAGGAACCATTTTCTGTATAGAAAATAGCAATGTTCCATCGAGTTTTATCTAAATAGAAAGGATCTACATTCCATTTTTTTGCAAGAGTTTTTTCAAGAAGACTGTTATAGGCTTCGATTGTGTCTGAAACAGCAACTGGAAGTTTTTCATTAGAATGATCTTTTATAAACAAAAGCTGTCTAAGATAAAGCTCGTGCATTCCGTTCATTTGAAGTGTATCTGCGTATTTAAGGCGAGCCTGAATATTCATTGGATCCAGAATCAAGGCTCTCTGATATTCATAGGAACTGCCAGATTTATCGTAACGGCTTTCATACTGAGCCGCATTTGCAACATGATATTTTGCCCAGGCTCCACGGCGATTATCTTCCAGAGAAAGTATATTGCGAATAGAAAACTCCATCTGGGTACGCATCAATTCATCCTGAGGATTGATGCCTAAACCTGTAGACCAGATTGAAATAGCTTCTTCTTCATCACCAAGCTTATCAGTAGCAACACCTTTTAAATACCAGGCAGAAGAATTTTTTCTATCACGACTGATAAGGAAATCACAAAGATCAATTACTTCGCTGTAGCGATGCTGGAAATATAAAATTGTAGAAAGCAATTCGTAAGCTTTGTCGAAATCACCATTTAATTCTACAGCAATGCGGGCCTGTTTTTCGGCAGTTGAATAATCACCTTTCATTAAATAAATAACACTTGAAAGATAATGAACCTCGCTGTCACCAGAATAATACTGCAGTGCCTGGCGAAGATATTTTTCTGCCTGAGGATAACGGCCAGTTTCTGCGCAAACAAGAGCAAGAGAAAGCAAAGCTTTTCTGTTTGTATTCTGTCGTTTTAAAGCTTCTGTATATTGAGCTTCGGCACCAGAAAACTTACCGTCATATAATTCAATTTCTGCAAGTCCAAAATGAGCATCAACATCATTTGGATATTTTCTAAGAATTTCATTAAAAACCTGTCTTGCATCTTCTGTTTTTCCTAAAGCAAGATAAATCATTCCTTTAAGATTCTGAATAGAACTGTTATTTTTTTCGTATTTTTCTGCACTGGTAAGATAAGTTAATGCAAGATCATATTCACCAATACGGTATGAGCAGTCTGCTAAACGGAACCAGGCATCAGAATAAGCCGGATTCATATCTACAACTTCAATAAAACACTGTGCAGCCTGATAGTAGTTTTCATTATTCTGAAGCTGTACACCTTCTTCATAAATCTGCACCGCTGTTTTTTCAGCACCAAACAATGGCATTACAAGGCTTAAAGCAAAAAACAAACCACCTGTAAGAAAAGCCTTTCTATTCAGATTCTTTTTCAACATTCTTAATAACCTTTACCTGATTAATTCTATGTCCTTCCATATCCTGGACAATAAAATCATATTCATTCCAGGAAGCCTTTTCATATTTTACTGGTACTTTACCAAACAAGTCGAATACAAAACCACCAAGAGAATCAAAATCTTCGTTAGGGAATTCAGCTTCTAAAGCTTCATTCAAATCGTCCAAGTCTACGCGGGCATCACAAATCCATACATTATTGTTAATTTCAAGAATATCTTCCTGTTCTTTATCAAATTCGTCCTGAATATCACCAACGATTTCTTCAATAATATCTTCCATTGTTACAATACCGCTTACTCCGCCGTATTCATCAATAGCAATGGCAATGTGAAGATGTCTTCTTTTGAACTCTCTAAGGAGAGAGTCTATTCTTTTACTTTCAGGAACAAAGAAAGCTTTACGGATTATTTTCTGTAAATCAATTTCCTGATGGTTAGCTATGCATTTAATGATGTCTTTTACATAAAGAACACCAATTACATTATCTATAGAATCTGTATAAATTGGAAATCTGGAATGACCGCTTTCTGCAATCTTTTTTACCAGGTCTTCCTTAGAAATATTTGCAGCAATAAAGTCTACATCAATACGAGGAACCATAACTTCTTTAACAGAAGTTTCAGAAAGCTCTTCTACTCCCTGAATCATGTCCTGTTTTTCTTCTGCCAGAATCTGCTTCTGGCGTTCACTCATTGCTTCGCCGTTATGATTTTCTTTTTTCTTTCGTCCAAATAGGCTCATTTTATAATTGTTTCATCCTTAAGTTTTTTTAATAAATTTTCTTGAATTACAAGCATTTCACATTCAGGAGCTTTATCTGCCTCAATGTGTTCTTCTCCGTGATCATATCCATTTAAATGTAATAAACCATGAACAAGAAGTCTTTTTAATTCACTATCTTTATTTTCGTCAAAATATTCAGCATTTACAGGCAAAGTATCAAGGCTGATTACAATATCACCGGCACAAAACCATTTGCCTTCTTCATCTTCGTATTCTTCACCGTTTTCAAAAGATAAAACATCTGTAGAACTGTCAATGTTACGATATGCTTTATTTAATTCCTGAATATATGGATCATTACAGAAAAGAAGAGAAACTTCCTCTCCGTCAAACTGAAGTTCTTCCATTACTTTTAAAACAAATGGTTCTACATTTGAAAGCCAGGAAGGTTCTTCTACTCCATCATATAAACTGATTCCAATTCTATTCATACAAATCCTATTTGTCCTTTTTAGTTTTCTTATCGTCTTTTATGTCTTTTGAATCTTTTGGTTCTTTAGCTTCACCTTTTGGTTCAGGTTTAGCTTCCTGTTTTTCAGCTTCAGGATCCTGCTGATTCTGATACTTAATTCGGTTGTGATACTGACCTGTCAGAATGTGAACAAAAGATTCTTTAATTTTAGAAACATCACGGAATGTAAGATCACAATTATCCAGCTGTTTCTGTTCAACTTTTGCATTTATTAAAGTTGTAATAAATTTATCAAGGCGAGGCGCTGTAGGATTTTCCAGTGTTCGGCAGGCAGCTTCAACTGTATCGGCAAGCATTACAACTGCAGATTCCTTTGTAGAAGGAGGATATCCAGGATAAGAGAAATCTTCTGGATTAAGAGTATTATCCTGTTCTTTTCCTGCATTATAAAAATATGTAATTACACTATTTCCATGATGTTCTGAAATAATATCAATAACAGCCTGAGGAAGATGCATCTGATGACCTTTTTCAACACCTTTTTTTACATGGCTCTTAATTACAGATGCAGAAAGTGTTGGATTTAATTCAATAAGTTTATTTTCACCATTTGCCTGATTTTCTACAAAGTATTCACTCTGATCAATTTTTCCCATATCGTGGAAGTATGCACCAACTTTTGCAAGCAATGCATTAGCACGAATTTCGCGGCAGGCATTTTCAGCTAAAAGTGCAACATTCATAGAATGATAGTAAGTACCATTTGCCAGAATCTGCATCTGTTTAAGAACAGGGTTATCTGTATTACTTAAATCCATTAAACGGAAAACTGAAGCAGTATTAAGCATTGCTTCAAGAGGTGTAAGGAATCCAAGAGTTAATACACCTGTAAGGAATCCATTTGCAACAAGTCCAAGACTGATAATAATAATGTTATTAAACTTTTCGTTGAAAATAACCATCATTACAATCATGAATACAACATCTATTACAGCAATTAAAATTCCAGCCCAAACAAGCTGTAATCGTTTATCAATTTTACGAACAATTGCTGCAGAGGAAAGACTTGTAGCTAAAGTGTAAAGGAAGGTTGGTAACTGCCAGTTTCCAGCAATCAAAACACCTAATGAAAGAATAAAACTGAATAAAACAGCTGAAAGATTTCCATAAAGAATAGTAATCAGTACTACACAGAAGGTAGCTGGAATGACCATACAGATTGAATAAGCTGAGCTAAAGAAAGAGACTTTAGAACAGAAGGCAATTACAGCAAACACTACAGCAAAGAATACTACCTGCAGCAAAGGTTCTCTGAAATTAATTTTTCTGTGAAAGTTAATAATTGAGTACAAAAGATACCAGAAAATTGAAAGAATTATTATGGCAAGCTCTCCGTTAGCAAATGAACGGTAATCAATGTATTTAGGAGAAGCTGACATCTTCTTTAACTTTGCATAGTTCTCTTCTGTAATTGGGAAACCATTTTTTATGATTTTTTCCCCTTTCTGTATCATTACAGGATCTGTACTATCAGGATAAAGAGTTCTATCTGCAATAATAGTTCTGTCTGAAATTTGACCAATTTCGTAGTTATCCAGATTGAACCCTGCAACAGTTTCTACAGTACTGACCTTTGCAAAATAAATAAGAGAAACCATAAGAATTTCCAATAAAAGTACCAGCAAAAATGGATATCTTTTTTTTATGTAACTGCCCATTTCTGCAAATACTTTATTAGAAGCTCTTTCTATTTTTACATCAGTTTTTTTCTTGTTTTTCTTCGTCATTTTCGTACGCCTTTACAATCTTTTTTACAAGATGATTTCTGACAACATCTTCTGCTGTCAGTTCCATAAATCCAATATCTTCTATTTTGTATAAAATTCCAATTGAATGCATCAATCCAGAATTCACTTTTTTAGGAAGGTCAATTTGGGTTGGATCCCCTGTTACAAAAACCTTTGAATTGTCCCCCATACGAGTAAGGAACATTTTTAGCTGTGCATAAGTTGTATTCTGTGCTTCATCTAAAATTACGACAGCATTATTCAAGGTTCTACCACGCATATAAGCTAAAGGTGCAACTTCAACAATACCTGCTTCAAAAAGCCTCTTTACAGATTCTACTGGAAGAATAGATTCCATTGCATCCCGCAAGGGTCGCAGATATGGATCAATTTTTTGTTCCAGATCTCCAGGTAAAAATCCAAGACTCTCCCCTGCTTCTACTACAGGACGGGTAATAATCATTTTATTTTTTTTGTGAGTCAAAATTAATCGGAGTGCTTCTGCTACTGCAAGAAAAGTTTTTCCTGAACCAGCACTACCAGTACAGAAAACCATATCTTTAGTCTGCAAAAGTTCAATATAATCAGCCTGATTCTGTGTTCTGGCGTAAACCCGTCTAACAGCACCAGGAACCTGAATACAGATTTCTTCCATATTTGCCCGATGGCGGGTATTTAATACAGAAAGAACAATATCTTCACCATTTTTTTCGCCGGACTGAATTTCGTCTACAATACGATCTACAATGAACTGAAACTTCTGCTGAAGCTCCTGATTATCTACTGTAATGGAAAGTTCATTTCCACGAGTAAAAACTGGAACCCCCAGATGTTCTTCAATGAGTTTAAGATTTTTATCATTTGTTCCACACACACAGGAAAGCACTTCATTATCTGGAACAACTATCGTATATTCGCTCAAATAATCCTCTTTAATTAATTATCTTTATTAATTCTCTATATGTCAATTAATCTGCATTAAGCTTCCAGATCATTTCTGGAGAGTTAGTTGTCTTAGCTTCACGCACAATTGTAGTCTTCATGCTTTCCATTGGATTCCATACAATTCCAATTGAAAGATAAGGACTAAAGTCATAATATTTTTTAGCCCCATCCACAACCATGCGAGGTTCAACTTTCATAGTAAGATTAAAGCTCCAGTCGTGCAAATCGTGGCTCATTGTCATATTTAAAGATTTAAGTTTAAAGCCTGAAGCTTCCCGTTTACTTCTATCGCCAAAAGCAAAAGAATTTAACAAATCCTTAAAAATATTTTCTTCACCAGGAACAAGACCTTCATGTCCAAAAGCTTTTTGAACATATCTGTATAAAACAGCATTTTTTGATGTTGAACTGAAAGTAAGATTAAAGAACTGATTAATCTTAAATGTTACTGATGGTGTAATTGTAAAATAACTGTTTGTTGGACGAATTAAATCTGCTGTAAGACTTGTAGAAAGCCCAGGCGCAAAAGTAATTCTGTTGAACCAGGTATAATAGGTTTTAGCTGGTAAAGAATAAGCAAAGCTCATAGAATAAGGTCTGAATTTTTTTTCATCATTCAAAACCCATCCTGAATCTTCACCTTCAAATTTTGAACCATTTGTATATGAATATACATAAGAAAATGTAAAATTATACCAGCTGAAGCCTAACTTTAAACTGTCAGAATATTTTTTCTCTAGATTATAGTTGTAGCTTTCTGAGAATTTAAGGCTGGAACCAAGAACTGTTTTTGTAAAACTGAAACTCTGCTGTAAAGGGTTTTTTGTCCAGTCTTTAAAATCTGCATCTTTTACAGGCTCCTTAAAACCAGAGGACAATGTAAAGGATGTATATGGGAATGTAAGATTCAATGTTGCTGTGTACTGTCTTAATAATGGAGGAAGAATAGAACTGAATACAATACTCTGTTTTAATTTGTTATCAAGTTCATTCATTGCCAGAGTCATATTTACAGTGTTAACAGTTATACATTCTTTATCTTCAAAATCAATAAACTTATTTTCCCATTCAGGATTATCTGCATCGCCAATAAATTTATGCTGATAAACTCTAATAGTAGAATTCCAGGATAAACCAGTATCCTTAAACATATCTGTATAAACAAATGGTTTATAGCTTACAGAATTTGTATTCGTTACGGTCTGACTTTCCGCCTTGTAATCTGAAAGCATAACTGATTTTTTTTCAGATTCTGTATAGCCAATTGTATTTGGATGACGCTGCCAGATTGGACTGTAACTCAAACCGTTATTCATAGTAAAATAGTTGCCGTAAAAATTCATATTACTGTTAATATTTACAGGCATTTTTACAGTATACATTGTTGATTTAATATCTTTCCAATCAAAGTCCCCTGCATAATTTACTTTTGAAGCATCGTAAGTTACCTGAGAACTTAAATTAGAATTCAAAGAATAATCCAGTTTATAAGAAAAAGGAGTAATATTTGAAATTGAAGAATTAGATGTATCTAAGGCTATAAACGATGGAAGGAAAGGTTCTTCAGCTGCATTTTCATTGTTATTCTTTAAGTCTTCTGCCGCAGCAATTTTATCTTCACCATTTTCGCTTTTTTCAGTCTGGGCAGCCTTTTGGCGTTCAGCTTCTTCTGCATCAAGTTCTTTTTGAGTTTTAAACTGGTCTGGTTTGTTAAGGTCGAATATATATGAAGCTTTTGTACTTGAACTTGAAGAATTTGATTTTGGATACTGTACAATTGTTCCACTCATAGAAAAACTTGCAGACAAAGGTGTTACGCTGGAAGGATAGTAAAATTTTCTAAGTGGAGTTGAACTGGTCCATCCGATTGGTTTGCCTTCAACCAGTTTTGGAGTCTTAGAAAAATCTGCACTTTTTGAAGCAAAGTCAAATGATGAATTAAAAGATATAGATGCAGAATTAATATAAGGCTTTAACACCGCTGGAATTGCTGGTGAATAAGAACCGTTTAATTTCCAGGCAAAAGAAGTTACTTCGTTAATTGAAACTGTTTCTGAGTCCTGCTGATTAATGAAATATGAAATCCAGTCCATTGTTTCGCTGCGATTCTGTAAATAATCATAAGAGAAAAATGGATCTGAATATACAGGCAAAGAAATATTTAATTTAAAAGGTTTTGTTAATGCCATTTCGTAGTTCATTCCATAACGGAAAGGCATTCTTAAGCCCATAAAGTATGATTCGTCTTTTGTAATTTGTCCATTATACGGATTATAACCAGTATATTTTCCACTATTATAATAGATGGTATTACTCATTCCAAGGTAAGTATTAAATTTAATACTGGAAATAAAATTGTTTTTTGGAGTAAAGGAACCATCCACACCAACCATATATCCTAATCTGGAGTACCAGTCAGCCATAAACTTAAGATACTTTGAAGTATCGCCAGTATAATCCTGATCCAGATTATGAAGTACAAGACCTTCCAGCTTCTGTTCCTTTAATGAACTTGGCTTCATAAAATTATACAAAGCCTTTAAGGAATCAGAGCCATCGGAACTGCTGCTAGAGCCAGTTGATGAAGAAGATGAAGATTCTAAAGGTTTACGGCCAATTAAATAAGTTGTTGTCTGAATTGCGTATCCTTCTCTGTTTCTTGTAGAAAAAACAGGATTAAATACCAGCTCATCCTTTGGATAATAAAATGCAGGAAAGTAAAAAACAGGAACAACGCCTACATAAAGCAAAGCATTAAAAAATGCAAACTCGCCGCCTGGTAAAAGCCAGGTTCTGGAAGCATTAATCTTCCAGTGGGGATTTTCATCATCACAGAAAGTAAGGCTGGAATTCTTAAAAGCAATTGTATTATTTAAACTCTTTCCCATTAAATCGGAAAATACAATAAGTGTGGAACCGGAAGGAAGATTGATTGCATCTGACTGAGTCTGAATAACTCTACCATCATCAAAAACACCCTCCAGAGTTGAAGTATTTAACAGCAGAGATTTTGCAGTTGTAGTTTCTCCACCAGAACCAGAAGATTTTGTTGTAATTTCAACATTACCTTCCGCAAAAAGAATTTCTGTTACTCTATCATAAGTAATACGATCAGCTTTAATTTCTGATGTAGAGCTGCCATTCTGAACAGAAAGCTGAACCGACCCTTCCAGAATAATCAAATCATTTCCAGTTTCTTCATCCTTCTGATTAGATGTCTGGCGGGCATTATTAATATTGATTGTAGTTGTAACAGACTCTGCAATAATAAATGCAGAACATAAAGTAAAAAGAAAAACTGCGGTAATCAATTTTTTCAAAGAGAACCTTATACTGTTTGATAAAATAGTTAAACTTTTCACTTCTTTTCTTATTTCTTTAACATTTCCTTAATAAACTGTCCAGTATAGCTTTCCTTGCATTCAGCAACCTGCTCTGGAGTACCTGTTGCTATAATAGTACCACCACGGAAGCCGCCTTCAGGACCAAGGTCAATAATATAGTCAGACTGGCAGATAACATCCAGGTTATGTTCAATCATTACAACACTGTTTCCCTGATCTACAAGTCGCTGAATTACTGTCATAAGCTGTTTTACATCTGCAAAATGAAGTCCTGTAGTTGGTTCATCAAGAATGTACAAAGTCTTGCTTGTTGCAGGACGGGCAAGTTCATTTGCCAGTTTTACACGCTGTGCTTCGCCACCAGAAAGAGTAAGGGCATTCTGACCAAGGGAAATATAACCAAGTCCAACTGCCTGTAAGGTTGCAATTCGTTTATAAATATGAGGAATGCCAGCAAAGAAATCGCAGGCTTCGTCAATTGTCATATTTAAAACATCATTAATGGACTTACCCTTGTATTCCACTTCCAGAGTTTCTTTATTAAACCGTTTACCGTTACAAACTTCACACTGAACGTAAACATCAGGTAAAAAGTTCATTTCAATAATATTTTCACCAGCACCCTGACAGGCTTCACAACGACCACCTTTTACATTAAAACTAAAGCGGCCCTTCTGATAACCTCTTGCCTTACTTTCAGGTAAGCTGGCATACAAATCACGAATTGAATCAAATACGCCAACATAAGTTGCAGGATTTGATCTGGGAGAACGGCCAATTGGACTCTGATCAATATTAATTACTTTATCAACAGCTTCAATACCTTCAATAGAATCGCAGGCTCCTACCGGATATTCAGTGCGCATTAATTTATTTGAAACAGCAGGATACAATACATCACTCATTAAAGTTGATTTACCAGAGCCAGACACACCGGTAATACAGGTAAAGCAGCCAAGAGGAATATCAACACTAACATTTTTAAGGTTGTGTTCGTAAACATTTTTAAGAGAAATAAATTTTCCGTTTCCCTTGCGTCGCTGTGCAGGAATATCCATTTTTAATGTTCCCGCCAGATACTGACCAGTTAAACTTTCCTTTACCTTTGCAACTTCATCTGGGGTTCCGGCAGCCACAACTGTACCACCATTAACACCAGCACCTGGCCCCATATCAATAAGATAATCTGCTGTTCGTAAAGTCTGTTCATCGTGTTCAACAACAATTACAGAGTTTCCGTTATCACGCAAGCTAATTAGAGTATCTATAAGCCGCTGGTTATCTCTCTGATGCAAACCAATACTTGGTTCATCAAGAATATACATTACGCCGCAAAGAGCAGAACCAATCTGAGTAGCAAGACGAATTCGTTGAGCTTCGCCACCAGACAAGGTTTCGGCAGCTCGTTCCATAGTCAAATAATCAAGACCAACATCGCGAAGGAATCGCAAGCGGGCTCTGATTTCTTTTAACACCTGAGCACCAATTGTCAGTTCCGATTCTGTAAATTCAATTTCATCAAAAAACTTAATTGTGTCTGTTACAGAAAGCTTACATAAATCCCAGATGTTTTTTCCGCCAATAGTAACACCAAGCGCTTCTGGTCTAAGACGATTTCCATGACAACAGGAACATTCAGAAACAGTCATAAACTTTTCTTCTATGTTAGTTCTCTGAGATTCTCCCCAAGCTTCCTTGTAACGCCTCTGCATTTCTGCAGCTACACCAATCCATGGACGATTATATTCAGATACCCCTTCTCCACTGGCTTTCTGATACAACCAGTGCAACTTCTTACCTGGATTTCCCATCCATAAATATTCGTACTGTTTTTCTGTAAGCTTATTTACAGGTGTATCAAGAGTAAAACCTGCTTCCTCTGCTACAGCACCAAATACAGATCTGTTCCATTCACTTTCTGGATTAAAGAATGGCAAAGCACCTTCGTTAAAGCTGAGAGATTTATCTGGAAGAATTTTATTAAAATCCCATTCCATTTTTTCACCAAGCCCCGTACATTCAGGACAGGCACCAAATGGATTATTAAATGAAAATAATCTTGGCTGCAAATCAGGAATAGAAATTCCGCAATCTGGACAGGCATTTTTCTGACTAAAGAAAACTTCAACCTCGTCTTCAGAATCAGGATCCTTACGAGTTACAATTACAATACCGTTTGCACTCTTAAGTGCAATTTCAATGGAATCTGCAAGACGACTTCGTATATCTTCTGTTTTTTTTATGCGGTCCACAACAATTTCAATGGTGTGCTTTTTCTGTTTATCCAGTTTAATGTTTTCTTCCAGATCAGCCATTACACCATCAATTCTGGCACGAATAAAACCTGATTTTTTTGCATCATCAATAATTTTTTCGTGTTCACCCTTTTTACCGCGGATTACAGGTGCAAGAATCTGCATTTTTGTGCCGTCTGGCCATTTAAGGATTGTATCGATAATCTGATCTACAGACTGTTCCTGAATTTCACGACCACAGTTAGGACAATGAGGCTTACCAATTCTTGCATAAAGCAGACGGTAAAAATCATAAATTTCAGTGATTGTACCAACTGTAGAACGAGGATTTCTATTTGTAGATTTCTGTTCAATTGAAATTGCAGGAGAAAGGCCTTCAATCAAGTCTACATCAGGCTTATCCATGCGGCCAAGAAACTGGCGGGCATAAGAGGACAAGCTTTCCATATAACGGCGCTGTCCTTCTGCAAATAATGTATCAAAGGCTAAAGAAGATTTTCCGGAACCCGAAAGCCCCGAAATTACAACTAACTTATTACGAGGGAGCGTAACATCTACATTCTTAAGGTTGTGCTCCCTAGCTCCCTTAATTACAATTTTATTTTCCATGCTTGTATCTGATTTTATTCTACAAAAACCGAACCTGTTTCAGAAATATTAATGATAGCCTTACAATTTATACATCTGAAACGACCAGCTTTCTGTGCTTTAAGACTCTTTGCACAAGATGGACATGTAACCAGTTTAGGGAAAACTTCGCCGTTACCTGCCACCCCTGCATTCTGAGTAATATAACTATAAGCTTCTTCCAAAGTAGGAATGATTTTAAAGAATTGTGTAAAGCCTAATAATTCAATTGTTTCGTAAATATTCTGCTGAACATTTACAAGAATAATATTACCATTATTCTGGTGCACAATTTTCAGAAGATTTGTTAAAACTCCAAATCCTGTAGATGCTACACCAGTTATTTTAGAGCAATCCATAATAATATTTACAAAGCCACAAGCAATAATCTTATTTACCTGATTTTGAAAGAAAGAAGAATTATATGTATCAATATATCCGGTCAAGGAACAAATACAACCATTTGGAAGTACATCAATCTTCTGAAGCTTGAATTTTAATACATCATTCTGTTCATCATCAAAACCAGGAACTAAAACATTATTTGAATCCATATTATCCCCCTTCTGCAAAAACTATGGATAGCTCTCAACTTTTTTATAATATGAATTTCTAATTAGCTTTAATGCTGTTTTTTACGATTACGTCGTGAGCACCACCTTCGCGGATAGATGCAGCACTTACCATTGTAATTTTAGCATTTTTCTGTAAATCCGGAATATTTACAACACCACAGTTACACATAGCATGAATTACCTTGCTTGTTGTAAGAGTTACGTTATCGTGGAGTGAACCAGCATATGGAACATAAGAATCTACACCTTCTTCAAAGGCCATTCCTTTCTTTCCACCTAAGTCATAGCGCTGCCAGTTGCGGGCACGGTTAGAACCTTCACCCCAGTATTCTTTTACATAAGTACCATTAACAATAAGTTTGTTTGTTGGAGATTCATCAAAACGAGCAAAGTAACGGCCAAGCATTACAAAGTCTGCACCCATAGCCAAAGCCAGTGTTACATGATGATCATAAACAATACCACCGTCAGAACAGATAGGAATATAAATACCTGTTTTTTCGTAATAAGCATCGCGAGCCTTTGCAACTTCAATAGTAGCAGTAGCCTGACCACGACCAATACCCTTCTGTTCACGAGTAATACAGATTGAACCACCACCAATACCAATCTTAACAAAGTCAGCACCAGCATCTGCAAGGAAGTTGAAACCATCAGCATCAACAACATTACCAGCACCAACCTTTGCATTTGGCCATTTAGCGTGAATATCCTGCAAAGCACGACGCTGCCATTCTGTAAATCCTTCTGATGAATCTAAAGTCATTACATCAACACCAGCTTTAAGCAAAGCAGGAACTCGTTCCATATAGTCGCGGGTATTAATACCAGCACCTACGATATAGCGTTTCTTTGAATCAAGAAGTTCAAGTGGATGCTCCTGGTGGCTTGCAGCATCCTTACGGAATACAAAGCTTACAAGTTTGCCATTTCCATCTACTACTGGAAGCTGATTGATTTTATTCTTCCAGATAATATCGTTTGCTTCTTCAAGAGTAATACCATCTTTTGCCATAACAAGTTTAGCAAGTGGTGTCATATATTCTTCAACTTTCGCATCTGGTGCACAGTGATTAATACGGAAATCGCGGTCTGTAATAATTCCAAGAAGTTTTCCGTTAGCTGTACCGTCTTCTGTAACAGCTACTGTTGAATGACCAGTATGTTCAATTGCTTCTACAAGTTCTGTAAGAGTCTGATCAGGTCTGATATTTGTATCAGATGATACGAATCCGGCTTTATAAGCCTTTACACGAGCAACCATGGCAGCCTGATTTTCAATTGTCTGAGAACCATAAATAAAGGAAATTCCACCTTCCTTAGCAAGTGCAACTGCAAGCTTATCATCAGAAACAGCCTGCATTACAGCAGAAGTCATTGGAATATTCATTGTAAGAGGACATTTTTCTCCAGCCTTTTTGTTATAACGAACTACAGGTGTCTGCAATGAAACATTAGCAGGAATACAATCTGGACCTGTATAACCAGGAACTAAAAGGTATTCATCAAATGTGTGAGATGGTTCTTCAAAAATGTAAGCCATAGTGGTTGTGTGCTCCTTAGGACAATTCTTTAGTCCTATTTTTAGTTAATAAAGTATAATATTAACAACTAATTATAATCATTTTTGCGGTTTTATACAATCGTAACTATCTATAACAAATCGATTTGTTCCAAAACAGTTTCTTGAATTATTTAATTACAAAGATATATCCAAGATAAAATCGAAAAACACCTTTAGAATTTCTATTCTTAATAATAGATAAGAATTGTTTAACCCTTCTATTTCTGATATTATCTATATGTAAAAACACCTTGCGATGATTCAGCGAGTGCTTTTACACTTAGAATATATCTAATTCTAAAAACATTATCTTTTATATCCGCGATGATTCTGCGGAAAGGAAGTAACCATGAACATTGTAGTTATGGGTGCCCAGTGGGGCGATGAAGGTAAAGGTAAAATCGTTGATTACCTTGCTCAGGATGCAAAATACGTTGTTCGCTTTGCCGGCGGTGCTAATGCAGGTCACACAATTGTAGTTGATGGAAAGAAATATGCTCTCCACCAGGTTCCAAGTGGAATCCTCTATCCGGAAAAAACAGTTTTCCTTGGTTCAGGTATGGTAATTGATCCTGAAGCTCTCTTCAAAGAACTTCAGATGCTTAAAGACAACGGTGTAAACTGGGAAGGTCGTATTTTTATCTCTGACCGTGCTCACCTTACATTACCAGGCTACCGCCAGATGGATAAAGACCGGGACGCAGCTCGTAAACGCCCAATCGGTACAACAGGCCGTGGTATTGGTACAACTTATTCAATGAAATCAGAACGTGATGGTATCCGTGTTGCTGACCTTGACTGGGAAGAAAAATGGAATGACCTTGACGATGCAGATAAAGAATTCCTAAATCAGTACAAGGACCAGCTTATTGGTATGCGTGTAAATCTTGCAGCTAAAATGTATGAATACCGCAACGAAAACATTCTTTTTGAAGGTGCACAGGGTGCTATGCTTGATATTGATTCAGGTACATATCCATATGTATCTTCAGGTGCTTCTGGTTCTTACGGTGCTTCTTCTGGTTCAGGAATTGGTCCTAAAGCTTTGGACAAAATCTACGGTGTATTCAAGGCTTATGAAACACGCGTAGGTAACGGTCCTATGCCATCAGAATTCGATGCAGAAACAGAAGGCGAACTTTGCGACTATGTACGCAATACAGGTAACGAATTTGGTGTTACAACAGGTCGTCCACGCCGCTGTGGTTACCTTGACTTGGTAGCTCTCCGCTATGCTTGTCATGTAAACTCAATCGACAACCTGGTTCTTACTCACCTTGATATTTATGATGACATGAACGAAATTGAAGCTTGTGTTGCATATAACATTGATGGAAAAATCGTAACTGACTTCCCAGCTTCTATTCCTGATTTGAACAAGGCTAAACCTGTTCTTCAGAAATTCAAGGGATGGAAAGAAGACATTACAAAATGTACATCATATAAGAAGCTTCCAAAAGCAGCTAAAGAATATGTTGAATTCATCGAAGACTTTACAGGAACAAAAGTTGGTATCGTTTCTGTAGGTGCAGATAGAAATCAGACATTCATCCGCGATAAAATTTGGCGTTAATCCGCTGCGCGAAGCAGCTGCCTCTTAACGGGGACCGTCTGTGGCGGCTCATAGCACCAGACGGAAAATGTTTGCATTTTTAATTTTTGTTAAGCACACGGATTTGTATTTTTCTACGAAAAAATTACTTTATTTAAAAGTGGTTTACCTGGAAAATCAAAAGTCCGTGTGCTATTTTTTAGGATTACACAGTGAAAAAAAATTATTTATTGACATTTTTATCTTTTCTTTTCTTTTTCACTGCCTGTCAGTCCACAAAGGCCGACTTAAACAATAAAGTCACATCCCCTATTCTACCGAAAGCCCCAGCACAAAAAATCCAGGATGAAAAAACAAGCAAGTCTCAACTGAACCTGCTTTTTGCAGGTGATATTATGGCTCATTCTGTAAACTACAATGTGCGTAACTATAACAAAATCTGGGAAAGCATTTCAGAAACGGTTCTTTCTGCAGATCTGGCTTTTGGAAACATTGAATCCCCTGTAGATACTACAAAAGAAGCCAGCTCATATCCTCAATTTAATATGACAAAAAAATATCTGCAGGCAGCTATAGATTCTGGCTTCGATGTATTTTCTCTTTGCAATAATCATACTAATGACTGGTTTTTAGAAGGAATAAAAGAAACTGTAAAAACTACAAATGAACTTACAGAAGACGAGCTTAAAGAAGGCCATCACATATATTTTTCTGGGGTAAAAAATAAACCAGAGGATGAATACACATGGAACTACATTGAACGCAACGGCTGGAAAATAATATTTCTTCCAATAACTGAACTTTTAAACCGCAACGATGCAGCTTCCTATATCAACTTTGTAAAACCAAAAGAAGCAGACAGAACAAAGCTTAAAAATTTCATTAAAAAACTGAATAATGAATATCCTAACGATTTGTTCATTCTATCGGTTCACACAGCAGAACCAGAATATGTACGGGCTGTAACTCAGGAACAGGAAGATTTTTACAAAGAGCTGCTGGATTGCGGAGTTGATGTTCTTTGGGCAAACCATGCTCACATTATTAAAGACCGAAAATATATTTTCAATGTAGAAAATAATACTCAGAAGGTAATTATGTACGCCAATGGAAATACTATCAGTGGACAGCGCACAAAACCTGACTTTGTTGCAAAAACACCAGCCACCGAAAGAGATAATACAGGCGACGGTCTAATGGTACAGATTACTTTTACAAAAGACACAAAAGGCAAAAAAGCCCATATTACTAAAGCAGAAAACATTTTCATTACCACATATATTAATTCAGCCTGGGAGTTTGTTATAAAACCTATGAATCAAGCTTTCATCGATTATCTTTATGAAGTAAAAAGAGATGATTGGGCTAATTACATAGAAAAACGTATGAAAATTAACAATACCTATACAAAGGATTTATTAGAATGGCAATAGACTATAAAAATTTACCAGTATATGCACAAAAACAGAAAATATTGGACTGTCTGGAATCAAATCAGGTTGTAATTGTAGAAAGTCCTACTGGTTCCGGTAAAACAACTCAGATTCCTGTAATTTTATACGAAGCTGGTTATGCTACAAACGGTATAATTGGTGTAACTCAGCCACGCCGTATTGCAGCACTTTCTGTAAGCGAATTTATTTCAAAGCAGATGGATACACCATATCCCGGCCTTGTTGGTTACAAAATGCGTTTTGAAGATGTAACCAGTAAAGACACCAGAATCAAAATTATGACAGATGGTATTTTGTTGCAGGAAATGAAGCTTGATCCATGGCTTTCAAAATACTCAGTTTTAATGATTGACGAAGCTCACGAACGCAGCCTGAACATTGACTTTGTACTTGGCCTTGTAAAACGAGTTTTACAGGAACGAAAAGACTTCCATGTAATTGTAAGCTCAGCAACAATGAATACTCAGGTTTTCAGCGAATACTTTGGCGGTGCTCCAATCGTTTCTATTGATACTGTAACTTATCCAGTAAGCCTTATTTATGACCCAATTAAAGGTGGCTCAACAACAACTACAGAAGCAGGCTGCGACCAGATTCTTTCAAAAATCTGCAACACAATAGACCGTGTATTAGATAATGATGAAGATGATGGAGGCATTCTTGTTTTCCTTCCTGGCGAAAAGATTATTAAAGACTGCGTAGACAGACTCTATCACGCACCATTTTCCAGAAAGCTTCATATTCTGCCGCTGTATGGCCGTCTTCCAAAAGAACAGCAGGAGCTTGTATTTGATCCAGCACCAGAAGGAAAACGCAAGGTTGTAATTTCAACAAATATTGCAGAAACCTCTGTTACTATCAGTGATATAACTACTGTAATTGATTCTGGATTATGTAAGCTTAATTTTTACAGTCCAAGAACCTTTACTTCATCTCTTATTGAATCTACAGTTTCAAAAGCCAGCTGTAACCAGCGAAAAGGACGAGCAGGACGAACCCACGAAGGTACCTGTTACCGCCTTTATTCCCGACAGGATTTTGAATCCCGTCCATTATACACAACAGAAGAAATTTACCGCACAGACTTAAGTGAAGTTGTTCTACAGATGGCTGATTTAGGCATCACTGACTTCTACGGGTTTGACTTTATCTCTAATCCGGGCAAGGAGGGAATTATAGGTGCCGTTGAAACATTAAAAATGCTGGGGGCACTTGAAGATGACAACTATCTTTCATCTATCGGTAAAATGATGTGCCGCTTCCCTCTTGAACCAAGAATCAGCCGTATTATTGTAGAAGCAATAATGCGTTTCCCAGATGTACTTGATAAAACCCTTATTGCAGCTTCATTCCTTAGTGCAAACTCTCCATTTGTTTTACCACTTAACGAAGAAATGGAAGCCAGAAAAGCACACCACCGTTTCCGGGATATGACTGGAGACTTTGGTACATATCTGAATCTTTTCCACGCTTATAAACAGACAGACAACAGAGAAAAATTCTGTAAAAAGAATTATCTTGATGAACGGGTAATGGCGGAAATTGAAAACATTAACTTCCAGCTTACAGAAATTGTAAACGAAAAAATGGGGATTCCTGTTATGGAAGGTAAAGGCAGCATGCAGGATTATTTGTGCTGTATTGCAGCAGGTATGATTCAGTTTGTTTGTATACGTAATGGTCGTGAAAGTTACCGATCCATTACAGCAGATCATATCTGCATTCATCCAGGTTCTGTTATGTTCCGTCAGGATCCATTATTTATTGTTGCAGGTGAAATTGTAAAAACCTCCCGTATTTTTGCAATGAGTGTTTCGCCACTTACAAAACCAATGCTTGATATTATCAATCCAGCTTTACATGAACGATTATTAGCCTGCAAACACAATAAAGCTACAGAACCTTCTTTCAAGAAAACAGAAATTGTTCGCAAGGACGGTAAAAAATCTAAAGCAGAAAAGAAATTTGACCGTGAACAGAAAGCCCTTTCAGAAGAAGCAGAAGCAAATGCTCTGTCTCTTGGAGAATTTCTTTTTGAAACAAAGAAAATTAAAGGCAAAAAGACAGCTATTCTTCCATTAGACTATTTCCGTTTAGCAATTCTTCAGGAAAAAGATAAAGCAAAACTTAATGCCTGTGGAAATTTAAAAGGCCAGATTATAACAAAAGATCACGGAACAATGATGGATGGCGAAAAAATGTCATTAATCATCAATACAATTAAAAACCTGGATCTTACGCCTATTTCTGAGAAAAAATGGAACCGTCATTTGAATGCAAATATAAATGATCCTGTTGGAAAAGAAAGTCTTATAGATTCTTTAGATTGGATAATGCGTACTGCTATGGCTAAACAGAAGAACAAAGAATATGGTTTTATAACATTATTCACCGACAGCCACGGAAATTACTGGTACAAAGTTTCCAGAGGCTTTTCTACAGCAGTAACAGAAACTCATTCTTCATTAGAAAACTTAATTGAAGAAAATATAGATTTTTCTGAAGAAGAAAAAAAGAAAATCAGTGAAAAGCTCAGAGAAATAAATAAACTATATGAATAAAATAAAAGGGATGTCTAAAAAGTAATCAAAACTTCTTTTAGACATCCCTATCTCTATTTTGCATCAGCTGTAGAATTATTCTCAGCCTTTTGAGCTTCTTCTTTTTTCGCCAAGTCTTCTTCTTCAATTCCAAGAAGTTTCATAGCCCGTTTTTTGTTACTTGCATTAGCTTTTTTATCTTCTGCAATAGCACGAACCTTTGGTTCAATTGAAGTAGATTTTCCACTTTTATACATATCTAAACCTAAACTTATAGTTGTAGTATCTTTTGAGTCCAGGTACAAAGCGCAAACTTCATCATACGAGGGTTTATATTTTTTAGATAATTCTTTTCCAATAGCATAACGAAGATCTTTTAATTTATCATCTGTAGCACATTTTTTAGCTAATTCGATAATTTCGGCTTCTCCGGCGTGTTCTTCTCTAAGTAAAACCTCTATTACTTTTTTCTTTGTGGCATCGCCTGCTTTTTTGTCATTAATTTGACTTACAAGAAATTCATTGCCACTATTTGTATTAAGTACTGCAAGACTGCTTATAGCTTCATCCTTTATAACTTTTTCAGAATCATTTTTTATACGATGAATTAAGTAAGGAGCTGCTTCTTTAATATCCATTTCTTTTACAGCTTTAATAGATTCCTGTCTAACCTTCCAGTGTTCATCACGAATACCTTCCATAATGGCAGCCTTTGCTTCAATTACTTCCGGATAGTTTATAAGACCTTTAATAATATACTGTCTTAAATTTGGATCTGTTGCTTTATAATTATCAATCAAAACAGGAACAGATTTATTAACCTTCATAAGACCAATACCTTCTGCGGCATACATACGCACAAAAGTATTTTCGTCATCATTTTCAAGAATCTCTACCAGCTTATTCCAGGTAGAAAGAGCCTTCATTTTACCACAGGCACGCATAAGACTCTGTCTCTGAGCATCACTTAAATCCTCACGATCAAGATACTCTGCAAGGAAAAGAGCTTCCCCTTCTCCACCAATTTCGCCCAATGTAGCAATTGCATCATTAAAATAATTGTCGTTTTCACCTTCAATTAATGTGATTACAGCAGGAATTGCAGCCGTAGTTTTGCAGGCCTGAACATATCTGAATGATGCTTTTACAACATCATTTTTTTCATCATAAGGATCGTTCAATAAATCTACGGCAAAATCTTCAAGACAAGGATCTTCCAGCTTTGTAAAATAATTAAGGATTTTTTCTTTAATCGAAGTATTCTGGGTTTTCTGGAAAACATCATAAATTTCTTCTGTAAAACGAGGATCCTCATTTTTGGTCAATTTATCAAGTAAATCAGAAATTTCAGATGGAATGCCATATTTAATAGTACTGCGGAAATTTTCTTCATCATCTTTTGTTTCATCTTTTTCTGCAGCCGCTTCTGCCTTTTCCTTATCAATAGGCCGTGGTCGTTTAGGTGCAGGAACTTCAGCATACCCGCCAGCAGATGCTATAACTTCAGTTGTTCCTTCTGCAATTTCTTCAACTACATCTTCTACTTCAAAAGCATCAGTTTCATCACAAATCAGAGGAAAACAAATTAATCCAACTATCAATACACTTAATAAAAATCTTTTCATTTTTCCTTCACAACAATTTCTCAAATATCAATTATCACCTGGAAGTTTTCAATTAAAACCCGCTATGATATTTTTCCAGGAATTCCTTTCTATACTCTTCAAACCTATTTTCATCAATTGCGTTACGGATTTCTTTCATCATTTCGTTTAAAAAATACAAATTGTGGTAAGAAGCAAGAATTGAACTTAAGATTTCCTGTTCCTTAAACAAATGACGCAAATAAGCCTTACTATATGTTCGGCAAACTTTACAATTACATTCAGAATCTACAGGTGTAAAATCATGAGTCCATCGTTCCTGTTTAATAGAAAGCTGACCTCGACGGGTAAAATATGCACCATTACGGGCATTGCGGGTTGGCAATACGCAGTCAAACATATCAACTCCAGATTGAACTGCATCAAGAATATATTCAGGAGTACCAATTCCCATTACATACTTTGGTTTATCTTCTGGTAAGCTTTCGCAGGTATAATTCATAAAATGAACAAATTCATCATGAGGTTCACCAACACTAAGACCACCAATAGCAATACCAGGCATATCAAGACTGGCTACAAATTCAGCACTCTGTTTACGAAGATCTTCACTAAAATGCCCCTGAACAATTGGAAAAAGCATACCTTCGTAGCCCTGCTCCCGCTGAGCTTCCCATTCTTTTTTTGCACGAACCAGCCAGTCAGAGGTAATTCTTAATGCCTTTTCTGCATTTTTACGAGGTTCATCATAACCAGTACAAACATCAAGCTGCATCTGAATATCAGAATTAAATTTTGTCTGAGTCTGAACAACATTTTCAGGAGTAAACAAATGATAGCTCCCATCAATGTTACTCTGAAATTTTACACCTTCATCTGTAATCTTGCGAAGCTTAGAAAGTGAAAATACCTGGAATCCACCAGAATCTGTAAGAAAATTTTTCTTCCACTGTGAAAAACCATGCAATCCGCCAGCTTCTTTAATTAAATCTGGGCCAGGACGGAGAAAAAGATGATATGTATTTGCAAGAATAATATCAAAATCAATTTCTTCAAGAAAATCTTTTGGCATAGCTTTAACTGTAGCATTTGTTCCTACAGGCATAAAAACAGGAGTTCGAACATCTCCATGTGGAAGATGTAAAGTACCAGTACGGGCTTTACCATCAGTAGATTTATGTTTAATGTCAAATATTTTTAATACACTCATATTTAATCCTTATGTTCTTGAATACTTCAGCAATACAGCACTGCCCGCCGTAAAGAAAAAGACCGGAAACCAGGCTCCCATAAATGGAGTAATATACCCATGTTTAGAAAGAACCATTGTAACCATCATCATTACATAAAAAGCAACAGAAGCTCCAATACAGGAAGCAAGACTTACAATCAATACATTCTTTTTTGTTTTACCAGTTAAACCAATTGAAAGGAATACAACAAGAAAAACGATGAAAGGAAATGCAAACTTTTTATAGTATTCTGAAAGCTGCTCATTATATGGCAGACCAGCTTTTTTAAGATGCTCAATATAAACCTTTGCTTCTTTTGCAGATACAGACTGCACATCAACTATTGATTTACGGAAAATTGTATATGGTTCATTAATTAAACTTAAATCATCCTTGGAAACTGGAACAACTTTTAATTCATTATTTTCCATTACATATTGAACCGGACTATTTAAATTCCATAATTGTGAATCTTCATTCCATACAGCATTTTTTGCATAAATTATGGACCGCAGCTGTTTTTCTTCTGTGCGGAAAACAATATATACACCAGTTAGTTTTTTTGAATTTTCTGTATATTTCTTTGCCTTGTAAATAATTGTACTGTTCTGAGAAAGAACAATAATATCTGTATTATTTTCATTTTTTGATTTTCCCAAAAGCTGATTTTGCAGATCAACTTTTTTCTCGTAAGTCCATACAACCAGTCTGTTTTCAAAATGATAAAGTCCAAAAGAAAGAAAAACGGAAAGAATTAAAACTGGTAATGTAAACTTAAAAAGGGAAACGCCAGAAGCAAACAAAGCTTCAAGTTCATTGTTGGCATACATATCACTTAATACAAAGGATGTAGAAAACAGCATTCCTACAGGAATTGCATACCAGATTGTTTTAGGAGTATATAAAGCCATAACCTTAAATACATCACTCATTTTGGCGCTGTTCTGCAAATAAGTGGTAAGGTTCATAAACAAATCTACAAGATTTAATACCAGAGAAAAGAATACAAGTGAACCAATAAAAAAAGGAATGATTTTTTTAAAAATGTATCCAACAAGTTTCATTTTCTTACCAGCACAAGATAGAATATAAAGCCTAGAATTCCGACAACCATGTTTGGTACCCAGATACACCAGAAAGGATCCCATTCAACCCTTACAACAAACATCTGTCCAAGAATCTGCATAGCCCAGTTAAGAACACAAATTATAATACCAAGGAACAATCCCATAGTAAGACCATTGTGTTTACCAAATAAAAATGCGATTGAAAAAGCCAGAAATGAAAAGAATACAGAACCAAAAGGTATGGAGAATTTTTTATAAAATTCCATTATCCAGAAAGAAACATAGGATTCATCACCATTCTCTTCTTTAAGGCGTTTAATTTCTTTTTTTAAATCATAGGTTGTCATTTCGCCGGCAGAACGACGGGTTGTTCCCATAACAGTTGTTTCAAATACATTGTATGTAGATTTTGATGATTGAAGAACATCAAAATTCTGCTTTTCATTACGATTTATTGAGATTACAGTTGCATCGTTCATTGTAAGCTCCATAAGAACACCTTCTTTTTTAGAACCAATCAACGAAGAATCACCAGCAATAATAATTGTATCAGAGTCGCCGTCTGTATTAAAAAGCACAAGATCAGAAACAGTATTGTCTGTTACAGTTCCCATTATGATATTCGAATTATCCAGATGCTTTACAGAATTAGATTCCAGTTCGATTGTTGGTGTTGACTGCATAATGTTTCTAAGCAACTTGTTATATTTAATTCTACCAAGTGGCATTAAATAATCATTAACAAAAAAAGAAACAATTGAAATCAAAAGCCCCATAGAAATTACAGGAACCAGAATTCTAAAAAAAGAAAAGCCAGCAGCACGGAAAATAAGAATTTCGTTATTACTCATCATTCCACCAAGACACATCAAAAAACCTACAAGAGTCGCATAAGGTGCAGACTGAGCAATAATCATTGGAATTGAGTAAACCATGATTCTCATTACATCATCAATTGGTGCAGATTTAGAAAGAAGATTTTCCATATCCAGAAGAATCTGATTTACAAAGAAGATCATAAAAAACACAAGGAAAGCAACAACGAAATAGACTAAAAGCTCCTTTAAAATATATTTTACAAGAATATTATTTCCCAGCTCACCTTTATGAAGATAGGTAACCAGAAAATCATCAACAGGAGAATATATATTTTTTATCTTATTTTTTACACCCTCAAAAGAAAACATTTACACACCAGTAGAACCAAATCCACCAGCACCGCGTTCTGTTTCAGAAAGAGTGTCAGCTTTAGTAAAAGATGCCTGAGTTACAGGAGCAATAACCATCTGAGCAATACGGTCACCAGAATTAATTACAAAATCCTGTTCACCCAGATTAATTAAAATAACCTTAATTTCTCCGCGATAGTCGCTGTCAATTGTACCAGGAGTATTTAAAACGGTTACACCATTTTTTGCAGCCAGACCAGATCGAGGTCTAATCTGAACTTCGTAACCTTCAGGTATTTCAAAAAACAAACCTGTAGGAACAATTGCGTGTTTTCCACATGGAATTGTAACAGGAGCTTCCAGCAAAGCACAAAGATCAGCTCCAGCAGCACCTGCAGTTTTATATTCTGGAATAACAGCTCCAGAGTTTGCTATACATTTAATGTTTATAATATTCATATTTTTTAGTATAACAGAAAACTGAATATTAGTCATATGATAAGAAGGTAACAGCTTTGAACTTTTACACCAAAGACTTTTGCTGCCCTCGTTTACTTCTCCAGCGGAAATAATAATTAAAATATTGCGAATTAAAAAACAAAAATTGTATAAAAAAAAAGCAGCCCACTTCAAAGAGCAGACTGCTTTCAATTTCTAAGAATTAAAACTCAGAACTATTTATTTTCCAAAGCATCGATGTAAGAAAGGTTCAAACGGCCCTGTTTATCAACTTCAAGAAGTTTAACAGGAATCTGCTGTCCTTCTTTAAGAACATCAGTTACCTTATTTACGCGTTCACGGCTAAGTTTAGAAATGTGGCAGAGACCTTCTTTTCCAGGAAGAATTTCTATGAATGCACCAAAGTCCATAATGCGTTTTACAGTACCCTGGTAGATTGTTCCTACTTCTGGATCTTCTGTAATACCTTTTACAGCCTTTTTAGCAGCTTCTGCAGCAATTCCTGTTTTACCGTAAATTGTAACTGTTCCGTCATCTTCAGTATTGATTGTTACACCGTACTGAGCACAGAGAGCTTTTACATTCTTTCCACCAGGTCCAATCAAAGCACCAATTTTATCAACTGGGATTTTCATAGTAAGGATCTGTGGTGCACGAGGAGAAAGTGGTGCTGGCTTGTCGATACATTCCTTCATTTTTCCAAGGATATGCATACGACCTGCACGAGCCTGTTCCATAGCTTTCTTCATGATTTCAGTTGTTACACCGGCAATCTTAATATCCATCTGGAAACCAGTAATACCGTCTTCTGTACCAGCTACCTTGAAGTCCATATCACCAAGGTGATCTTCTTCACCAAGAATATCAGAAAGGATTGCATATTTACCGTATGGATTGTCTCCTTCTGGTTCTGTAATAAGACCCATAGCAATACCAGCTACCATTTTCTTCATTGGTACACCAGCAGCTAACATAGAAAGACAACCACCACAAGTAGAAGCCTGAGAAGATGAACCGTTAGATTCCATGATTTCAGAAACTACACGAACTGTATATGGGAATTCTTCGCGAGAAGGAACCATAGCAGCCAAAGAACGGCGAGCCAAGTTTCCATGACCAATTTCACGGCGACCAGTAGTTAATTTACCAGTTTCACCTACAGAATATGGTGGGAAGTTATAGTGAAGGATGAAGTGATCAGAACGTTCTCCATCAATATCATCATAAGCCTGTTCATCCATTGCTGTACCAAGAGTACAAACTGCCAGTGACTGTGTTTCACCACGAGTAAACAAAGCAGATCCGTGTGGAGTTGGAAGAACATTGATTTCACAAGAAATAGGACGAATTTCGTCAGTCTTACGACCATCAATACGAACACCTTCATCAAGAATTGATTTACGAAGAAGCTTGTACTGGATATCATCCATTAAATTCATGAACAATTTAGCCTGAATTGGATCAGCCAGCTGTTCAGCATATTTAGCAGAAACATCTTTAATTACTTTAGAGATTGCAATACCGCGGTTCTGTTTTCCATCCTGGAAGCAAGCTTCTTTAAGGAGTGGAGTTGCTTCAGCTTCAATAGCATCAGCGTTATCAAGTGTTACATCAAGAGGGTTCAAAGGAAGCTTTTCTTTACCAGCTTTCTTTACCAATTCTTCCTGAAGAAGACACATATCTGTAATAAAGCCCTGAGCCTTTTCCAAAGCACCAAGCATTACTTCTTCAGAAACTTCCTGAGCACCACCTTCTACCATTGTAAAGCCGTCTTTTGTACCAGCTACTACAATTTCAAGGTCTCCCTTTTCAATCTGTTCGAATGTTGGGTTTACAATATATTCACCATTCAAATATCCAATACGACAAGCAGCAACTGGGCCGTGGAATGGAATATCAGAAATACAAGTTGCAGCAGAAGCTGCGATTACAGCAAGAATATCCTGTGTATGAACACCATCACATGAAACACATGTTGGAACAATCTGCAATTCATGACCAAAAGAAGGTTCAAAAAGTGGGCGCATTGGACGGTCAATAAGACGGCTTACCAAAATTTCTTTGTCCTTTGGACGACCTTCACGTTTTACAAAGCCACCAGGAATTTTACCAGCAGCATAAGCTTTTTCGTTGTATTCAACTGTAACTGGTACGAAATCCTGACCCTCTGTTACATTTGAAGAAGCACAAATAGTTGCAATAATAGCTGCTCCGCCCCACTGTGCGTAAACACAACCATTAGCCTGTTTTCCGATTTTTCCTGTTTCAAGGATGAGATCGGCATCTCCGAGTTTGTAAGTTACTCTTTCGATAGACATATAATTTTCTCCTACAATTAGCACTACATCCGCTAACTGTTTTTTTCTTTAACATTGTTAAACAATGCTATTATTTTAATAATAATGAAAGACTTCATTTTATTCAATGTAAAAGTCCTTTTGAATAAAAAAAGGGGATGTCTGCTAATAGACATCCCCTGGATTTTACTTATAGATTAAACCTGGAACTGATCAATCTGCCCGCCAATTAAAGCAATTGAATCATCCATTCGTTCACTAATAATAGAAAGCGCTTCACCAGATTTCTTAATCATATCTGCACCTTCTGCCATACTGTCTTTACCAGACTGCATTTCATAAGCCGCATCCTTAAGTCTCTGGATTTCTTCAAGAATAGCTTTATTTCCAGCAGACATTTCCATAGAAGAACTTCTAACCTGAGATGAAGTTTCGTTCATATTTGCAAGTGCAACAGAAATCTGTTTAGAACCTTCAGACTGTTCCTGCATAGAATTAGCAATTTCATTTACAAGGTTACTTGTTTCAGAAATACCGTTAGATACAAGAGAGAATGCAGACTGTGCTTCTTGAGAAACAGTTACAATTTCATCAATACTATCCTGAATCTTTTTAAGCTGATTACCAATAGATGTAGACTGATTAGATGAGTTTTCAGAAAGTTTACGGATTTCGTCAGCAACAACGCTAAAGCCCTTACCTGCTTCACCAGCATGAGCAGCTTCAATTGCAGCATTCATAGCAAGAAGGTTTGTCTGGCTTGCAATGTTAGCAATAACAGCGTTGGCTTCCTGTAAAGTTTTAGATTCAGATTCAATAACTGTAATCTTGTTATTTACATCAGCCTGTTTTTCAATACCATTATTTACACGAACCTGTAATTCAGCAAACTCATCATACATCTTACGAACAGAATTACTTACAGAAGTAATATTTCCAATCATCTGTTCAACAGCCGATGCTGCCTGAGTTACAGCTGAAGTCTGAGATTCAATAAGAGCATTAAGAGCTTCAATATTAGAAGCAATTTCGTTTACAGCATCAGCAGTATCATTAACAATTCTATCCTGATTATTAATATTACCGCTGAAGTTTTCTACACAGTTAATAATCTGAGTGATTGAAGAAGCTGTATCAGAGGTATTATTTGCAAGTTCCTGCCCTGCACTTACAAGTTCATCCTTAGAATCCTTCATAGCAGCCATGATAGACTGAAGTTTTTCCGCAAAGTTATTAAAGCTATCTACAACACGTCCAATCTCGTTATTTGCACTAATATCAATACGTTTTGATAAATCTGCACTACCAGTTGCAATTTCAGAAATTGAAGATTCAAGAACCTTTAATGGTTTAAGGCTTAAAGAAAGACTAACAATAATACAAACAAGTACAGTTACAGTAAGAATTACAGCAAATATAATCATAAGTTTCTGTACAAGCATTGAAAGGCGAAGAATTGTATTCTGATCCAAGGTTAATGAAACAGACCATGATGTATATTTAACTGGAGCATAGAACATGCCTGTTGTTGGAGCACCAGGAGTTTCAACCCACAAATAACCATTTTTACCCTGTCTAATATCATTATTTACAGTAACATTTACCCGTTCAATTTCTTCAGGAGAAGATTTATCAAGTCCCATAAGTTCAGCATTTCCAGTCATACCCATAAACTGACCATCACCAGAGAACAATGCACAACAAACATTTTGATTTACATCAATATTACCAAGGAAGATTCCTGGAATATCAACATTAACAACACCAGCAACAGCACCAATCAGTCTGCCATTATCTTTAATTGCTTTTACAATATGAACAACTCTAGCCTGAGTTGTTTCTGAAATAACAGGATTGTTAATGGAAACTTCAGCACCATTTTTAATTACGGCCTTATAATATTCACGATCCTGAACATTTGACTGTTTTCCTAAATCTGTATAAAAATTTCCCTGAAGATCAATAAATCCTACATACATAAATGCTTTAGGACGATTTGCTTCATGATTTACAAGCCATTCCAGGATTTCATCACCACTACCAGTTTTTAAAACATCCTGTTTAGTATAATAATCAAGTTCAGATAAATAATTTTCAAGTGTTTGATTGATTGTTTTTGCGTAGTTTAAAGACAATTCAGAATATCGGTCGATATTATCAGCAAGAATTCTCTTTTTAATAAATTCAATAACACTAACGTTCTGTACAACGTTAATAACAATAACTACAGCTGCAAGAAAGATAGATAATTTAACAGCAATTCTTCCGTTTCGTTTTTTTGGCGAACCAGGTTTTTTATCCTGTGACATAAATACACCTCACCTTAAAAGAATCTGATAATTTATTAAACAAAACAATTTTATAATGCTATTATTTTTAAATTAAAAATGGACTGTATTACACATACAGCCCACTTTGAAAAAAAGAACTGGTGAACTGTAAATATTTCTACTTACGCAAACCAAGTTCTTTAATGAATGCACGGTATCCTTCAAGGTCTGTGCGTTCATAGTACTTGAGCATCTTACGACGCTGACCTACTACTTTAAGAAGAGCACGTTTTCCAGAAGCATCCTTTGGGAATGCTTTTGAGTGTTCTGTTAACTGCTGTACACGCTGTGTAAGCAAAGCAATCTGTACTTTTACAGATCCTGTGTCAGTGTCTTTTGCGCCGTACTTTTTAACAGTTGCGGCTGTTGCTTCTTTTGTAAGTGCCATAATGGAACCCCATAATATTAATATTATTCCCAATCAAATTGAGAATCATCTGCCTTCGCGAAATCCTTTGCAGGTCAATTTCCGGGTTTCTGGAAAGAAATCACAAAGAAAAACGTATAACAGATTACAGTATATTTTATATGATAAAAATAAAAGAGTCTAGCAGAATTTATGATTGAAGAAATTATCTTACAGTTAGTTTTTAACGTATTTTCTATCAAGTAAAGCAGAGACTAAATCCAGTTCGTTGTCAGATATCAACTGTCTTATAATGGATGAACTTATGCGTTCCTGGTGACCATGAATTTCGTAATAAACAGGATTTGTAAAGGAAAGCTGAATCTGATTATCAGCACAATAATTTGCTATGGCATATCTATCAAAAGAACCTTTATAACCACAGCGGAAATCCACACCTTCACATAAATATTTCATATTACAGTTTTGAACCAAAATATCAAAAAACTGATTACCAGTCATAGCTGCAAAACTATCATTAAAATCAACAATAATTGCAAACCCTACACCTACACTTTCCAAAAGTTCTAGTCGCTGCTCCAAAGTAGAAATATCACCTTTGTAATCATTCTGATTTTTAATGCTTGGCAATGGTTTTGTAAATGTAACTACACCAGAGCGGAGCCCTAAATCCTTACTTCCTGAAACAAGAGTATTCAACAAAACCCTGTGGCCTTTATGCAAACCATCAAAGCTTCCAACAGAAATTCCACAACCTTTTGAAAAATATGAAAGAATTGCTGGATTATTGAGAATAGATGTAATGTCTGACCAATTAAAGCTTTGCATATTGCGATTATTATATAGAAAGCATAATTATTTTTAAATATTAAACTATAACTTTACAAACTCTCCTCTTCTGTAACTTTACTATCTACTTGTTAAGTTTTATAATAAATTTATTCATATTTAATATTTGCAGTAAGAATAAAAATTCAGCTGCACAGGAGATATAAAATGGGAAAGAAAAATCTTGATTGGGGTAACTTACCTTTTGGCTACATGAAGACTTCTAAAAGTTTCGTTGCTACTTACAAAAATGGTAAGTGGGATGAAGGAAAACTTACATCTAAACATGAAATCACTATTAACGAATGTGCCGGAGTTCTTCAATATGCTCAGACATGTTTTGAAGGTCTTAAAGCTTATACAACTGAACATGGTGACATTGTTACTTTCCGTCCAGATTTAAATGCTGACCGTATGGCAGATTCTTGTCGTCGTCTTGAAATGCCAGTTTTCCCTAAGGAAAAATTCATCGAAGCAGTTCTTAAAACAATCGAAGCTAACAAGGACTGGGTTCCACCATATGGTTCAGGTGCAACACTTTACATCCGTCCTTTTATGTTCGGTTCAAACGCTGTAATTGGTGTAAAACCAGCTGATGAATATCAGTTCCGTATCCTTGTAACTCCAGTAGGACCATACTTCAAAGGTGGTGTAAAACCTATTAAAGTTCGCATTTCTGACCTTGACCGCGCCGCTCCACACGGAACTGGTGATATCAAAGCAGGTTTGAACTATGCTATGTCTTTACACAACATTGTTGATGCGCATAAAGCAGGATATGCAGAAAATATTTACCTTGATCCAGCAACACACACTTATTTGGAAGAAACAGGTGGAGCTAACATCCTTTTAATTACAAAAGATGGTAAATTGGTAACACCAAAATCAGACTCTATCCTTCCATCTATTACACGCCGCTCACTTTTAGTAGTAGCAAAAGATGTTCTTGGTATGGAAGTTGAAGAAAGAAAGATTGCAGTTTCTGAACTTTCTGACTTTGCTGAATGTGGTCTTTGTGGTACAGCTGCAGTAATTTCTCCAATCGGCTGCATCGATGACCATGGAAAAGAAATTTTCTTCAACGAAGGTAAAGAAGAAATGGGTCCAGTTCTCAAGAAAATCTACGATACATTAACAGGTATCCAGATGGGTAGACTGGAAGCTCCAGAAGGCTGGATTTACACAATCTAAACAAGAAAATCCCTGTGCAGTATAAAACAGCGGTGTTTAGAAATAACAAAAAAGCAGTTCGGTAACGAACTGCTTTTTTGTTTTAACGGGTAAAGTATTTTTCTTTTTTCTATTCCAACTTCATCTTACAATCTTCAAATAACAATTTGTTATATTCACTGTATCACACCCTGACACACTACCCCACCTATAATGAAGCCATAAACTAAAAAACGAGGCGGATTATGAAAAAATTTCTTAAAAAAATGCTTAAGGTAAACGAATCTAACTACTGTGTTTATGTTGGACTAATTCTGACAATCATCACTGTACTTATCAGAAATATTTACTGGTAAATTTTCATTTTTAACTATACATTTTTATCGTTGTATAGTATAATTAACACAAGTATGCAAACAGGATTTCCATCACCCGCACAGGGGTATGAAGACAACACTATAGACTTAAATACTCTGCTTATAAAACATCCGACGGCAACTGTCTTTATGACTATAGACACCGATCGATACAGAAAAATCGGCATATATAAGGATGATGTTCTGATAATAGACCGTTCTCTGCCAGTTAAATATGGTGATTATGTTGTTTTTGAACAGGATGGAGAATTCCGTATTGGACGCACAGACTTTATAAAAACTGAAGTTGTTATAACTGGTGTTATAAAGCACGTCATTCATACTGTAAAAGGAAGTTATATATGATACTTCATGCAGACGGTAATAGTTTTTATGCGGCCTGCGAACAAATATATAGACCAGATCTGCGAGGTAAACCTGTAGCAGTTCTTTCAAATAATGATGGAATTATAATTGCACTGAATAGTGAAGCTAAAAAGCTGGGACTTCACCGCGGCGATGTTTACTTCAAAGTAAAGGAAATGTGCAGGATTCGGGGAATAGAAATATTTTCCAGCAACTACACACTTTATGCCGATATAAGCAGACGAGTTACTTCTATATATATGGAATATGCTCCAGAAATTGAAGAATACTCCATAGATGAAAGCTTTTTGTTTTTTGACCATTGTGACTGGACAAAACAGATTTACGAGGACATTGGCAGAGAACTAAAGGAACGAATTTGGAAGGAAGTTGGTATTCCTATTTGTGTAGGTGGAGGACCAACTAAGACACTTGCAAAACTTTACAACAAAAAAGCTAAGCTGCATGGTGGTGTATATATTTACGATCCACAGGAAGTTGATGATTTACTGGAATCCACAGACTGTGAAACTATATGGGGTGTAGGTTTTAAGCGCTGCCAGAAACTGGAAATGGAAGGCATAAAAAATGCACTTCAGCTTAAAAACATGGATCTGAATCTGGCGCGAAAGCTTATGACCTCCCAGGGTGTGGATACAGTCAGGGAATTAAATGGTATTCGCTGCATAGACAAAGTTGAACATTCTAAAAAAGATGTAATAACCTCCAGCAGGCAGTTTTCCAAAAAGGTTTATGATATTAAAACCATGGAAGCAGCAGTAGTTCAATACAGTCAGCTGGCTGTAGAAAGACTGCGGCAGCAAAACTGCGAAGCAAAAGGTGTTATGGTTTACATTTCAACCTGCAATTATTACGCCAGTGATGATATTGAAAAATATTCAAACGGAGCCTACGCAGTTATGTCCAGAGAAACAAGTTATACACCGGATATTGTTCAGGCGGCAATCCATATTCTTCACAGAATATTCAGAAAAGGCTATGGCTATAAAACTGTTATGATTACTCTTATTGATTTACATCCTGCAGCAATGCAGGGAAACCTATGGGTTGATCCGCTGGAAGATATAAAAAAGCGGGAATTGATGAAAGTAATTGATAAGACCCAGGAACAATTTGGCAGGGGGTGTCTTTCGCTGGCAAAAGGATATGCAGCTGGTTCAGACTGGGAAATGAAAAGAGAATTACTGAGTCCCTGTTACACTACCCGCATAAATGATGCACCCCATGTTAAATAAAAAAAGATATCTAATAAGTATAACATTTACGCTATTTCAACGATTACTTATTAGATATCTTTATTCAGCAAAAACTAAATTAAATTAGTTCTTTGCTCTTTCAAGGAATGAACCGTCACGAGTATCGATTACGATTCTTTCGTCTGTGTTGATGAACAATGGAACACGAACTTCAATACCTGTATCCAATGTAGCAGGTTTCAAAGATTTTCCTGATGTATCACCTTTAACACCTGGTTCACAGTATGTAACTGTACGAGTAACGCGTACTGGAAGTTCAATACCTACTGGTTTTCCTTCGTAGAATGTAAGGCTAACTTCAAGATCATCATCTGGAGTAATGTAACCAGCGTAGTCACCAAGGTCTTCCTTAGCGAGTTCAAACTGTTCATATGTATCCTGATCCATGAATACATATGTGTCGCCATCGATGTAAGAAAGCTTTGTTTTGTGTCCTTCAAGGTCTACTTCATCAAATTTTTCACCAGCATCAATACCAAGGTCCATTGTTGAGTTTGTTACCAAGTTCTTAACACGGAAGCTTGTTACCATACCAGCACGACCAGAACGCTGACCGAGCATCTTCTGTACGATAAGAGCATTACCTTCATACATGAAAGCTGTTCCAACTTTTAACTGTGATGTCATTAACATATAAATAACCTCTAAAAATAAGTTTACAAATTTATTTATTCCATTATAGTAATTTTTTTAATAAATGTCATTAAGTTAGTACACAGGTCATTGTTTTTTCGCAAATCAAGAGCAAAATCCCTGAAACCTGGAACAAGTTTTTCACTATTAGTAAGAAAGCTTTCAATATTATGTTCCATCACAACTGGATCCACTTCTTTTTCAGGATTATTAAAATCAAGCCAAACCTTTCGTACAATATCAAAATCTTCTGGAGTAAAATGAATCTTCATTCTATCCAGCAAAGCATTTACTTTTACCATCTGATATTCATCGCTCTGAGGATAAGCATGCCACACAAATGGAATTCCACTTAAGCAGGCCCTGCTCATGCTTTCTTCACCGCGAATAAAAAGAACTGAACTATTCTTCATTAAACTATCCCAGTCCTGCTGATTAAGATAATCTAAAACAGAAAGATGATTATCTGGATTTTCACCCCAGGCTTTTACAAAAGATTCCAATCCCCTTCCCTGAGCAACAAATACTTTTTTTCCAGATTTTTTAAGCGCTATAGTTAATGGTGTCCAATCCCGTTCATAAGTAAACACCATTACTGGCCCGTCTGATTTTCTATTCTGAAGTGATTTCCAGTTATCATCAATAATCAATCCACCAGTTTTAGAAGTAAAACCTGGCATAAAATTTACCTTTTGAACTTTTGCACTTCGTGTTAAGGATTTTAAGCAATGAAAATCTTCAGCGTATTGTTCAGCTGTAAGATAATCTATCATTATGATATTTACAGTTCGTTCCAGTTTATCCTCAAAAAGAATTTTCTCCATCCAGTTAGGGCGACCGCACTGAAACAACTCCAGAATTACAGAAAGTTTTTCACCATCATTATACGAAAATTCTTCGTAACAAAGCTGTTCATCATTCCAGTTATAGATTTGAATATCATTTACAGATTGTAATTTAAGTTCAGGATTTATACGGTTGTCAATCTTGGAAAAAGAATGCATATCATCAACTATAAGATTAAGTTTACAGTCTGGATTTTGCATTCTTAGCTGTCTGGCCATTCTCCAGGCAACTCCAATATCTCCAAAATTATCAACAACCTTACATAGAATTGTAATTTCCATGTTAGTTTACTTTACTGTAGAGTTCGCTTAATTCACCACGCCATTCAGATTTTGTATCTCTGTCTTCCCACTCTATGATTTTTTTGATTGTAAAATGACGCTGGTCTCTTGGATTTTCATAATATAAAATTCCAAATCGTCCCTGACCTATATAAGCGATTTTTTCGTTTTCTCCAAGTTTTTCATTTTTACTTACATCATTAAGTGCACATTCAAAATGAATTGGAGAATTTGTAGATTTATCCGCCAGACAGCTGGTAATATCAGTAATCGGCTGATTACATTTAGGACAAATTATCTGTCGTGATTTAATTTCTTCGATAGCCTTAAGACGTTCCTTATTTGCGGCTTCATCCTCATAGTTATTAGGATTAAACTGAGGCTGTCGTCTTTCTACAGAATTGATTTTCTGATTCTGCAGGTTGTTTCGCTGGTTCTGCTGGTTATTTTTCCAGTTATTATTACGTTTTCTATTACGATGTCTGTCCAAAACTAACTCCCGTTACAGGAGTTAGTCCTGCAACTTCAATTCTTCAGGATACTCAATAAGCTTTGTACTAATTACATGGGCAATTCGCTGAATAGCATTATCGAGATATTCTTCACTATGAATTTTTTTTCGCAATTCTAAAATGCGTGGAGGCAAATCTTCAACTTCAGGTCTTTCTAAAACCAAAGTTGATGCTCCTTTTGATGTAACGCCAGAAATCATAAAGGCTCCCACTAAACTTAAGTGACTTCGTCATTTATTCTGAAAAAGCATTTTCAATATGATAAACAGGAGGCAGCCCCTGCATATCAAGAACAATTACATCATATCTAATGTAGCTGTTACTATATTCTCGATGATTTTGCAGAAAACGTTTAGAAGTTTTTATAATTCTTTGCTGTTTCTGAGTGTTTAACACCTTAGAAAGCATATCCGAAGTAGCATTTGGCATAGTTTTAACCTCAACAAATACTACTGTTTCCGCTTTCTTTACAATTATATCAATTTCTCCGTATTTTGTCCTAAAATTCCGTTCAACAATACAGTATCCATTTTCCATTAAGTATTTTGAAGCCCTCTCTTCTCCTTCCTGTCCAACTGTTTTTGTATCCATTATTTTCTCTCCAGAATAAATGCAAAAATAACAGCTAAAGCTTCCCATGCCTGTTCTGGCACTAAATCTCCAGTTTCCAGTCCTCCCAGTAAATTAACAAGAGTTGTATCTTCTGTAATATAAACTTCATTTTCTTTTGCAGCTTCTATAATTTTTTCAGCAGTTTTTCCAGTTCCAGTTGCAACAACCACAGGAGCATCTACACCTTCAGGATAACGCAATGCAACAGCTTTTTTCTTTTCCATCACACTGCCCCTCTAAAAGTATATATTTCCTGCAAGGAAGCTGCAGTTCCTTCAAGTTTTTCCCTATCTTCCCAAACGACTTTTACATCTGCATTAATTTTCTTAAATGCAGTTTTCAATTTTTCAAGTATACTTTCCGTAGCTTCATCATAACCAAATATATTTACATGAACTGTATTTAATTTTCTATTAACATAATCCAGATTAAAATAATATTCTTTCAAATTATAATTACAGTTAACATTCAATATTTTTAGCTGTTTGTACTTATCAAGTAAAAGCTTTATACACCCATTACCAAGAACATTCTCAGATTTATAATCTATAAGTTCAAAGGGATAAAAACTCCAATTTTCTTCTATCCTATTTACTTTATTAATAAGTTTAAAATCTTTTTCTTTTGCATTTTCCTTTTGTTGTTCAAAATCTCCATCCAGTTCCATAAGCATTTTTAAGATTTCTTCATCAGAGGCAGATAAACCTTTTTTCAATAAAACAACAAGTAACTGTGAAGCTGATTTTTCTTTTCCCTTAAATTTTGCTGCCAGATTATGAAATCTTTGTAACGCCTGAAAATCCAGTTTCATATCCAGTTGCTGCATCTGTTTTAGTAAAGCAAGTGAAATCTGATCTGCAGGTAATCCCATTGATTTTAACAAAGAAACAAGCTGTTCATTCTGTAATTGATTTAACTGGGATGTTGTTTCTGTAAAAGCTGCAACTTCACCTTTAGGTATTATCTGAAGCGTACCATTTTGAGTTGAAATTGCAGCAATAAAAGTAGAACCAATTTTTAATGGTGTTTTTGAATTTAGTGTTATACGAGTTCCAGCAATAGAACCTTCGTATTTTCCATTACCTTTATCTGAAATAACTCTTACAAGTACAGAACTGCCTTCCTGAAAAACTTTTGTATTACCAGTTATCCGAGAAAATATATTGTTCTGAACTATTAAAGGATTCACAAAAATGATTTTAACATAAAAAAAGCCTGCAGTATATGAAAACATATATCTACAGGCTTTTGTATTAACTAATTATAAATTAGTTGTTAGCTGGTGTTTCAGCAGCTGGAGCTTCTTTTGCAGCAGCAGCAGCATCTGCAGCAGCGTTACGAGCAGCGATAGCAGCTGTAACCTTTGCACCAACCAAAGTCTTAACTTTAGCATCCTTACCAATCTTATCGCGTAAGTAGTAAAGTTTAGCACGGCGTACTTTACCAGGGCGAACAATTTCTACCTTCTGGATACGTGGGCTGTTATATGGGAATACACGTTCAACACCTACACCGTAAGAAATCTTACGAACTGTGAATGTCTGACGAGCACCTGCATTTTTCTTGCAAAGTACAACACCTTCGTAAACCTGGATACGTTCTGTTTTACCTTCAATAATCTTAAAGTAAACTTTTACTGTATCACCAACATTGAAATCCTGAGCTCCAGGACGTTTCTGTGATTCTTCGATTGTTTTAATAAGATCCATTGTGATCTCCTTTTTAATTTTCTACTTCTTCTTGCGTTTTTTATTATGCTTCAAAGATGTAGATTCGCAAATTTCCTCAATCATCTTTTCGGCTTCGTCAGAAAGCTGTCCTTTCATTCTTGCAGTACAAATCAAATCAGGTCTGTTTGCAAGAGTTTTTTCCAGCCGCTTCTTAAGCCGCCACTTTCGGATTAACTCATGATTACCACTCAGTAGAACCTGTGGAACCTTCATACCCTTCCAATCTTCTGGATGAGTATACTGCGGGTATTCCAAAAGTCCATCACAATAACTTTCTTCTTCCAATGACTCGTGAGAAATTACCCCGTCTACTAAACGATAAACAGTATCAATAACTACTGTTGCAGCAACTTCTCCTGATGACATTACATAGTCTCCAATGGAGATTTCTGCGTCAACATAAGAATCAATAATTCTCTGATCTATACCTTCGTAACGACCACAGATAAAAACAAGCTCGTCTTTGTGACTTAATTCTTCAGCAACTTTCTGTGTAAGCTGTTTTCCGCTAGGAGTTACATAAATTACGTACTTCTTACGGGCATTTACACTATCAAGTGCTTTTGAAAGTGGTTCAGGTAGCATCAACTGCCCAGCTCCACCTCCGTACGTTCCGTCATCACAGGTATGGTGTTTATCAAGAGCAAAATCTCTGATGTTCACCAGATCGTAAGCAATAATTTCCTTTTCAACTGCTTTGGCCATGATTGAGTTTTCAAAAAAAGCCTTAACAATATCTGGAAATAAGGTCA
>JAEDFM010000073.1 GCA_016292805.1 Treponema sp.
TAATTGCAGTTGGTTTTACTCTTGATGAAATTCCAAACTTTGTTACAAAGAAAACAGCTGCATGTTTTGAACCAGTTTTAGACTATGTTGTTGTAAAAATGCCAAAATTCCCATTTGAAAAGTTTGTTTATGCCAGCCGCAAGCTTGGTACTCAGATGAAAGCTACTGGTGAAGTTATGGCAATTGGGCAGAACTTTGAAGAAGCAATTTTGAAGGCTGTTCGAGGTTGTGAACTTGGTGTTTCAGACTTGAATTACAAGGTTTTTGCTGCAGAAAACGATGACAAAATCCGTGAAAGAGTTGGTCAGTGTACAGATCAGCGTATTTTTGCAATTTACCAGGCAATCAAACGTTGCTGCATGACAATTGAAGAAATCCACCAGGTTACAAAAGTTGATGAATGGTTCTTGTGGAAGCTTCAGAATATTGCCAATGCAGAAAAAGAAATGGCAACTATCGAAGGAAGCGTTAAAAATCAAGCCGACAGGGTTGATTTAGCTTCCAACTTATTTTACCCTCCTCGCTCTTTCAAAATGGTAGATACTTGTGCCGGCGAATTTGATGCCGAAACTCCATATTTCTATTCTGTAAGCAACGGTGAAAACGAGGCAGAACAGTTCATTAATGAATTGCACTCAGGGGTTTTAGGGGGCGGCAGCCACCTAGGCGAGGGGGTAGCGGAAAACTGCGCAGCAGGTTGCAGCGAGGGGGAGACTTCCCCCGCCTATCAGTTCGATCCTATTTTCCATGGAATGACTTCTGCTAAAACTGATGCTAAAAATTCAAAAGGCACAATCGTTGTTCTTGGTTCTGGTCCAATCCGTATTGGTCAGGGCATTGAGTTCGACTACTCTTCCGTACAGTGTATCTGGGCTTTGAAAAAACTTGGCTACGAAGTTGCTATTATTAACAATAACCCGGAAACAGTTTCTACAGACTTTGATACTGCCGACCGTCTTTACTTTGAACCACTTACTCCAGTTGATGTAATGAATGTTCTTGCGGTAGAAAAACCAATTGGAGTTGTAGTTGCCTTTGGTGGTGGAACAGCAATCAAACTGGCAAATTATCTTGATAAACAAGGCATTAAGATTCTTGGTACTAGTGCAGATGCCATTGACCTGGCTGAAGACCGGGAACGTTTTGACGAGCTTTGTGAACGCCTTGAAGTAAACCGTCCAAAAGGTCTTACTGTTCTTACAGAAGTAGAAGCTTTGGAAGCTGCCGCAAAACTTGGCTACCCTGTTTTAATGCGACCATCTTATGTTTTGGGTGGACAGAATATGATTATTGCCCGCAGTAGTGCTGATATTAAAGAATACATGAAAATCATTCTTGCACAAAAAATCGAAAATCCTATCTTAATTGATAAATATATGGAAGGAATTGAGCTGGAAATTGACTGTATTTGTGATGGCGAAGACGTTTTGATTCCTGGAATCATGCAGCACGTTGAACGCACTGGTATCCACTCTGGTGACTCAATTGCGGTTTACCCTGCATGGTCGTTCACTCCAGAAATGGAAGAAGAAGTTGTAAAAAAATCTACAGCTATGGCTTTGGCCTTGGGTACAAAAGGGCTTACAAATATTCAGTGGCTTTTCTACAATGGTCAGCTTAATATTATTGAAGCAAACCCTCGCTCTTCCCGTACAGTTCCTTACCTTTCAAAGGTAACTGGCGTTCCAATGGTAGAGCTGGCAACTCGCGCTATGCTTGGGGAGAAAGTAAAAGATATGGGCTTTGGAACTGGTCTTTACCGCCACCCAGATTATTTTGCAGTAAAGGTTCCTGTATTCAGCTTTGAAAAATTGATGGATGTTGATACTCACCTTGGTCCAGAAATGAAGTCTACTGGTGAAGTTTTGGGTATTGCACCAACTCGCCAAGAAGCTATTTATAAAGGAATGCTTGCTGCCGGTTGGAAAATGATTCACCCAGGAACTAATAAAGAACGTCCAGAAGCAGTTTTGTTTAGTGTACGTCAGTCTGATTTACCAGAACTTCCTGCACTTGCAAAAAAATATGCCGATTTAGGTTTCAAGCTTTATGCTACAAGCGGAAATGCCAGCACAATTGAACGCTCTGGTATGGAAGTAACTTATGTAGCAAAGGTTCACGAAAACTATAACGACAATGTAATGACTTTGCTTGAAAGCGGCAAAATTGACTATGTAATTTCCACATCTGCTAAAGGTCGCGATCCTGTTGCTGAATCAGTTAAATTGCGCCGCCTTGCAGTTGAGCATGACATCGATTGTTTTACATCAATGGATACTGCAAATGCAATGGCAGACTGTCTTGCAAGTAAATTCAATTTTAGCAATTTCTGCTTAGTTGATATAAATCACTTCTAATTTTCATTATATTACATATATTCCGCTGGGTAATAATAGTTACCCTTACTGGTGACCTTTGATACATAAAAGTGACAAAAGTCACCATTGCCATTTATGCCTATAAGGATTATCATTAACTTGTCAGGAGGTACAAAAAGCTTATGGATATTATTACGATTATGAATAATAACCTTCCCTGGTTGTGGGTTGCAGTAACGGTAATTTGTATCGTTATTGAAATTCTTACAATGTCTCTTACAACAATATGGTTTGCTATAAGTAGCTTTGTAATGGTTTTTCTTGCATTCACACCTATTACATTTATTGTACAGGTTTTCCTATTTGTAGTTCTTTCTTTAATTTTGTTGATTTTTACACGACCAATTGTGCAAAAAAAATTAGTACAAAAAAAGATTGCAACCAACTATGAACGGATTATTGGTCAGATTGGCATTGTAACCAAAAAAATTACGCTTTTGGAAAAAGGTACAATCAAAATTAATGGAATGGAATGGACTGCTGCAGTAAAAGAGGACATTGTTCTTGAAAAAGGCTGTAACTGTGAAATTGAAGAAATAGCAGGTGTTACTGCTTATGTAAAAAAAATAGGAGTGTAAAAATGATTTATGTACTTATCGCTGTAATTGTTATTGCAATGATTTTGATTATTGCAAACATTAGAATTGTATCTCAGTCAGATGCTTATGTTATTGAACGACTTGGTGGTTACCATACTACCTGGAATGTTGGTTTACATGTAAAATTACCTTTACTTGACCGTATTGCAAAAAAGGTTTCTTTAAAGGAAAAGGTTTTTGACTTCCCTCCTCAGCCAGTTATTACAAAAGATAATGTTACAATGATGATTGATACTGTAGTTTATTTCCAGATTACAGACCCAAAATTGTATACATACGGTGTTGAAAAACCAATTAATGCTTTGGAAAACCTTTCTGCAACAACTTTGCGTAATATTATTGGTGAGCTTGAACTTGATGAATCGCTTACAAGCCGTGATGTAATCAACACAAAAATGCGTTCTATTCTTGATGAAGCAACTGATCCTTGGGGAATTAAAGTAAACCGTGTAGAAGTTAAGAACATTGAACCACCACAGGCAATTCGCGAAGCCATGGAAAAACAGATGAAAGCTGAACGCGAACGCCGTGAACAGATTCTTATTGCCGAAGGTCACAAGCAGTCTGCAATTCTGGAAGCTGAAGGTCAGAAACAGGCAATGATTCTTGCTGCCGAAGCTGAAAAAGAAGCTGCAGTTCAGAAAGCTATGGGTGAAGCTCAGGCTATTCTTGAAGTTCAGAAAGCTACTGCAGATGGTCTTAAAATGCTTAAAGAAGTTGAAATGGACGAAGCGGTTCTTAAATTCCGCAGCCTTGAAACTATGGAAAAAGCAGCCAATGGTCAGGCAACAAAGATTATTGTACCTGCAGACTTCCAGAATTTAGCTGGTGTTGTAAGTGCACTTTCTGAAATTGCAAAGAAATAACATTTACATATTATAAAATTGTATTAGTAAAGATATTAATTATTTCTATCTACAATTTTAAAGATTTATGTTAAAAAAGCTTCTACCACTACTATCTTTATTTCTCTTTATATCATGTGATTTTTTATATGGTACATTAGAAGATATTTCTTCTGTGACTAATAAAACTACATATAAAAGTTTTTCTCATTTGAAGAATCCTATTGTTATTAGTATGCCTGTTCATTCAACAAGATATTTGTTTCGTAATAAAAACAATAATGCTAAAAGAGAAAAAGTTGGTGATATTTTTGTCATCATTGATTGGGAGACAAATGAAGTATATGATTGGTGTTTCTATGGAAACAGTAATCAAACAGTATGGGATAGACCGGTAGAAGCTTGTCAAAATCCTGTTAGATATTTTAATCCAGTAATTGATAAAAATCAGATTATTGAACTTAATCCAAATAATACCACTGTAACTACAATACCAGTTACAAACATTGGTTTATTTTACAACAATAATACACCTGGTGATTATTGTGTGATTGATTCTTATGGCTGGAACAATAATACAGATTCAGAAGAAATTAATTTCAGACTGTTTGATTGTGAAAAGCAAACTTTTAGTTCTAATAAACTTTCACAACCTGTTAATTGTTCCAGTTATATTTCTATGCTTATCCCTGACAATATAGGTGATTTATGGTTTTCATATTTATTTGATGGATATGCATATGTTTCAAAACTTTGTTGTTCATCAGAAGAACTTATAACTTTAGATTTAAGATTCCCATGTAAGAAAAATACAGAGGAGTCTAACTATGATTTTTCATGCAGTGTTTTGTATGCATGTAATTCTTATATTCTTCTATCAAAGTTTCAACTGGGAAAAGGACCTTACAATGATAATAAATTATATAAAATAAATTTAATTAATAATGAAGTACAAGAAATTGACATTTCATTCTCTGAATATAGTTTTTTATCAAGAATTGTAAAAATTGAAAATACCATTTATTGCATCATTAATAATTCTGATAACAATCAAAAATGTATCGATATATATCAATTGAATGAAGAAACTTTAACTTTAGAAAAATTAAATGATAATGAAAAATTTTTTATAAGTTATACTGATAATCTTTGGGTAAGAGATAATAGAATATACTTCATGGATTCCTGGAATACAAAGAAAATATTCTATAATTATTTTGATGTCCAAACTTGTGAACAAGGCCAAGGTTGGACAATTATACAAGAGGATGTAATAAAAAATTAAACATAACTTTTGTATTGACCAGATTCTAGAGTCTAGATGTAAAAAATGGCAAAACAATCCCATCAGCAACGCTTAAATTATTGTGTTTTACACATAGTTGAATTTAAACTGCATTAGTTGTAAAATGTACAAATAAACACGGCAAA
>JAEDFM010000074.1 GCA_016292805.1 Treponema sp.
GGATGATTGTTGGAATACCCCAAACGATATCATCAATTTTGTTAAGGATTGTTGTAAACATAGATTCTACATCCTTTAAAAAAAAATAAGAGCTGTTCTATTTTTGTAACAGCTCTCTGAAAAGTATGAACGAACATTTATAAACTCTGTCCGCTTTGCCTGAGATATTGACTATAATAGTCTTAACCCTTCGGCGCCTTACGTCGTTGTAAGGACTCTCCAGAGACTCAGTTATACAAAACACGTTGCAAACTGATTAATATATTTTAACACACAGTATTTATTTCTTCAAGAATTAGAATCTATATTAGAATCTATAATAAGGTAGTAAATCACTATTACAAGAAAAAAGGTCTGCCATTGCTGACAGACCTGATATATGTTAACACCCCGGAGCTTTGCTACGACAGGATGGAAAAGGTGGAAACCACCTTGCAAAGTATGGAAAATTGGACAAAAAAAAAGAAGTTTCTAAACGAAACTTCTTTTTCTCAGGAGTGGATAGGAGTCGAACCTACCAATGATGGTTTTGCAGACCAGTCCCTTACCGCTTGGGTACCACTCCAAAATGTATGTTTAATATATAGAAAACAGATGTTTGTGTCAATGGGGTAAGCAAGAATATTAAATCTATTTAATTTTCTTCATCCCATTCAGAAAGAGTTCCAAGAAGCATTTTGTTTTCAACTTCTATTCCCAAAACTGCACAACCTGCCAGTACACAATCAGCTACAGTTCCAAATTCCCTGAACAACATGATTACAAGAAGACAGATTGCAAAAGCATAACCTGAAATAATTACTGCTATTAATTTTCGTGTGCGAACTTCTGCTGGTGCATAACCATTTTTTTTGCCACGAATTAAAAGCCAGATTACATCCAGTGCAATTAATATTGCAGCTGTAATTACTACGATTCTATTTGTTGACATAACAAGACTCCCCTACCTTATTAATTTTTCCAAAGTTGCCTTTGCACTAACAAAAGCCAACGGCAACTTTTCAATATCATTCAAAGTTTTTATCTTGTGAACCTGAAACTCTGAAACCTCTGATTCTTCTGCAGTTAATGTTTTTATATAATCATTTATAGAATCAAACTTAGCAGGCAAATCGGCAACAAAAAACATATCACAGGTTTTGTATTCAATATTTTTATATTCATAAGTATTTGGATTAGTACACAAAAATCGGATTGAATTAATATCCAGTTCAACTCCAATTTCTTCTCTGCACTCCCTAACTACGGCTTCTTCTGCAGATTCATTAAAGTCCACAAAACCGCCTGGTAAAGCCAAATAACCTTTCCTAGGTTCCTTTGCTCTTACTTCAAAAAGAATGTTGTTGTATTTATCTTTAATGATTACGCCAACTGCAGCTGCCACATTGTTATACAAATCAAAACCACAATCTGGACAAATCCACTTACGGTTATGTCTACATTCTATTTTTTTACTTCCACACATTGGACACAAATTAAAATCATTTCCCATTAAAAACCTCGCATTGTAATTGCATCAGCAAGAGCTTCTGAACGTTTTATTGTCTGAATAATAATAGGAACAAACAAAGGTATCAAAGCTTTGATTTTTCCCCAAACACCTTTTACAGTTCCCATACTTCCACGAATAATCTGAGTTTTAATAATAGAACCAGTTTCTTCTATAAGCAAAGGAACAAATCTGAACATTATCTCAATAATTAAAATCAAATATCTTACTGGGATTTTTACAGCTTCCAGCGGCCACAGAAGAATTTTCAAGCCATCAATCAAATCGTATTCCGGCGTAGAAACAAAGAATCCACAGATGCAACAAATTGCAGAATAGGTTCGTAAAATTGTTGCCCCACAAAACCACAGCTTAGAAGGTGTAATTGTTAAAAACTTCCAGGTTGTAAAACGAACCTCATCAGGTAATGGTGCTTTAAACATCAACTGTAAAACTGCAAAGAAAAGTAAAAATGGCAGAATTTTTATAAATGATGATAAAAGTGATTTTAGTCTTACGCTTCCAATCAATGCATAGGCAATACAAATACCAAGCATTACTGCATCGGCAATAAAATTAACAGGACACAGGGACGCTATAAACAATACCAGGAACAAAAGAATTCTAAGCCAGGCTGGAACCTTTAGTAAAATACTTTTTTTAGCCGCAACAGAAGAACCGAATCCACTGGTTACACTGCGCAATCCAGCTATTAAACCAGCTGCACTAAAAGCCTGCTGCTCCACCATATTGCTTACATCATCACCAGATTCAACAAAGCCTTTTTCTGAAAGTCCACAGGTATCCTTTACAAGACATCCATTTTCAATCTGGATTTCCCTATCAGCAAAATCTATTTCATCCTGATGGTGTGTGCTGAATAAAACTGTCTTTCCTTTCTGGGCCAGCTGCCGCAGCATACTCATAACTTTATATTTTGCTTCTGCATCCAAACCTGCTGTAGGTTCATCAAACAAAACCACATCTGAATCAAGAGCAATGATTCCGGCTATGGAAAGCCTTCTTTGTTCACCACCACTTAATTCAAAAGTATGACGATTTTTGAACTGCTGGTAATCAAGACCGGCTGTTTCCATAGAATCTTTTACCAGCTGAACAAGGTCTTTACCTTTTACACCTTTATTACCTGGACCAAAAGCCACATCATCAGCCGCAAAAGCTTCAAATAAAGCAGAAGCCGCATTTTGCTGTGCCAATGCAGGATGATTTTTACATATGATTTTTCCCGTGTAGTTTGAATTAAGCCCTGCACACAATTCAAGAATTGTAGATTTTCCGGCACCAGAAACTCCAGTTAATGCAGTTACAGTTCCCTTATATAATTCAAAGCTTACATTTTTTATTCCATATTTTTCGTTATAAGAAAAACTTAAATCTGAAACTCTAAATGAAACCTGTTTATCATTTTTTTTCAAAAGTGCCTTTTTATTTACAGAAGTAAGCTTTTTACCTTCAATCATCTGAGTATGTTTCTTTTCTTTTAAGAAAGCATCTGTTGAACCATAATAAAACACTTTTCCATTTTCTATACCAATAACATCAGTTGTATCTTTTAAGGCATCCAGATCGTGAGTAATGTGAAGAATTGTTTTTCCCTTGCTATGCCAGTAACGCAAGAACTCAAAAACTTCCTGACGGGTTTGGGGATCAATCATAGAAAGAGCTTCGTCCAAAATAAGAACATCTGGATTGCAGGCTAACATTCCAGCCAGGGCAGTTTTTTGAACCTGTCCCAGAGAAAGTTCTGCTGTTCCAGATTGAGCATGATCCAGCAAATCTACAACATTCAGACATTCAATTGTACGAAGTTCAATTTCCGCTGCAGGCAGCTTTTGATTCTGTGGTCCAAAACTTGTATCACGATTTACGATTGAACTTACAATCTGATTTTTTGGGGATTGAAAAACAATTCCAAGTCTTACATTTTCATTAAAAGCTACAGAGCCAGATTCTGGAAGTTCCAGTCCACATATAATTCTGGCAAGTGTACTTTTACCGCTACCGTTAAATCCAACTATGGCTGTGTATGAACCTTTTTGTATTGCAAGAGAAACATTATCCACAGCCGCATTTTCTGACTTTGGATATTTAAATGTTAGATTATTTACAGTTATTAATTCCATTTTATTTTACCGATGCTCGTTCAATTAATTTACACATTACACGAACTTCCTGACTTTCCAATTTTTCTTCATCAATAAGCTTTAATAATGCTTCTGCTGCACAAACTCCAAACTGGGGTAATGGGATTTCCATAGTAGTAAGCTGTGGAACAAGAAATGTTGAAACTTCACGATTATCAAAACCGACAACAGAAATATCTTTACCGGCCGTCATATTATTTTCTTTAAGATAATCATAAACTCCAGCAGCCATAAGATCGTTAAAACAGAAAATTGCAGTTATATCCTTTGAGGTTTCAAAAAGCTTTTTACAGCAATTGTATCCAGATTCCCGTTTCCAGTCTCCAAAGAAAATAAGAGAAGGCTCCAGCGAAAGCCCGTGACTTTTCATAGACTTTTCCCATCCAATCAAGCGCTGGTCTGAATGTTCATTATTTTTACTGCCTGCAATTATACCAATCTTTGTATGACCTTTAGAAATCAAAAACTCTGTCATATTAAAAGCAGAAGTTACATCATCAATTACAACATATGGATAAGCAGGATTGTTACAGCCTGAATAAGAAACAACAAAAGGAATTGGAAGATTTGATGGAAGAAAATCTATATTACGAGTGTGACCGGCAACATAAACTATACCATCAACCTTAATTGTCAGCATTTCCTGAATGGCAGACTGCACACTCTCTACATAGCTATTGTTTGGAACACCATTATATTTTGTATAATAACGCAGATTTTCTAAAATTAGTTTATAGCCTCTGTATTCTAAAGCTGCTGTAATTCCATCAATCTGTAAGGGAGAACTGAAGTTAGTAATATCTTCAATAATTACACCAATTGTATTTGTCTTAGAAGAACGAAGACTGCGAGCCATATAGTTTGGTCTATAACCAGTTTCTTTTACAATTTGCATTACTCTCTGTTTTGTAGCTTCTGAAACATTAGACTTTCCGTTCAGAATATTAGAGACTGTAGCAATTGAAACGCCACTTTGTGCCGCAATTTCTTTTAGTGTAATCATGGCATTAGTCTACCCTATATAATTGAAAATATCACGCAAATTCACTAAAATTATTTCCAAAAAATTATATACACAGAGGTAGCATATGAATATTTTTAAGGGTGCTTTTACGGCTTTAATTACGCCAATGAACGCAGATGGTTCAGTTGATTTTGATGGATTCCGTAAAAACGTCAAATATCAGTTGGAACAGGGAATTGATGGATTGGTTCCACTTGGAACAACAGCTGAAACTCCAACTTTGGATGAAAAACCTGGTAGCGAAGAAGATAAAATCATCGCCATCGTTTTTGAAGAAGTTCGTGCATTTGAAAAAACCTCTGGTAAAAAAATTCCTGTAATCATTGGTGCTGGTTCTAACAACACTAAGGATGCAGTAGCATATTGTGAACGCGCAAAGGCAGCAGGTGCTGACGCAGCATTAGTTGTTACTCCATACTACAATAAACCATCAAAGGAAGGTATTTACCAGCACTTTGCAGCTTGTTCTAAAGTTGGTATTCCAATCATCGTTTATAACATTGCTGGTCGTACAGGATTAAATATTCCAACAGATTTGTTGGCTCGCATTGCTGAACTTCCAAATATTGCCGGAG
>JAEDFM010000075.1 GCA_016292805.1 Treponema sp.
ACAAAGCAGGTAAGCTCAGCGTATGCTGAGCGACCAGCACTTTAGTGCGAAGTGGAAAGCGATGTTTGCGAAGCAAACTCGGTAAGCAGGGACTGAAAGTTCCTGCGACTCACGCAGCTTTGTAGTAAGCTGGCAGCCTGAATTTAATTCAGGTGCTGACAGTTTATAAAAGGTCTTCTTGGAAACAGGAAGACCTTTTTTTATTCAGGGTTAACACAAACCCTGAAAACGGCGATGTCAAGGCCAAAGAACGAAGCGTGCCTTGACGCGACGTATTTCTAAACTGTAATTTTTACATATAAAAACTATAAAAATCTAAATATAGGTAAAATCTCTTAGGGCGAAACTGCTAATTCCGTTTTATCATATTACTAGTGCATTATTGCACTTGATTTATTAAAGGAGTTTTTTATGAAAAAAGCATTAAGAGTCGTTCTTTTTTCTGCCGCTGCTGCAATGGTTGCATTGACAGGCTGTTCAAAAGGTGGAAAGGCTGCAAGTGACACAATCAATTTGTGGGCATTTACAGATGAAGTTCCAGGTATGGTTAACAAGTACATTGAATCTCATCCAGATTTCAAATACAAAGTTAACACAACAATTATCGCTACAACTGATGGCGCTTATCAGCCAGCACTTGACCAGGCTTTACAGGCTGGTGGAAAAGATGCACCTGATATGTATGTTGCAGAAGCTGCATTCGTTTTGAAATATTCTAAAGGTGATATGGAAAGCTTTGCTATGCCTTACAAAGATCTCGGAATTGATGTAAATAAGGCTTGTAAAGATGCTGATATCGCTAAATTTACAATGGATATCGGTTCTAACTCAAAAGGTGATATCAATGCTCTCGCTTACCAGTCAACAGGTGGATGTTATATCTATCGCCGTTCAGTAGCAAAAGCTGTATTTGGTTCAGATGATCCAAAAGTAGTACAGGAAGCTATTGGTGGTGGTTCTGGAAACTGGGACAAATACTGGGATGCAGCTGCAAAATGTGCTGCTAAAGGTTATGCAATTGTTTCTGGTGACGGTGACCTCTGGCACGCTGTAGAAAACTCTTCAGACAAAGGTTGGATCGTAAACGGAAAACTTTATATTGATCCAAAACGTGAAGCTTTACTTGACTACTCTAAAACTCTTACAGACAATGGCTGGTCAAACCAGACACAGGACTGGCAGGATGCTTGGTTCGCAGATATGAAAGGTGTTGGTGATAAAGAAGTTCTTGGTTTCTTCGGACCAGCTTGGTTAATCAACTATACAATCGCTCCTAACTGTGGTGGATCTAAACCTGGTGAAGGAACATATGGTGACTGGGGTGTTTGTAACTCTCCTGTAGGATTCTTCTGGGGTGGTTCTTACATCTTCGCTAACAAGAATATGCCAAAAGACAAAGTTGCTGCTGTTAGAGAACTTATCGAATGGATTACACTTGATACATCTAACGATGGTCTTCTTTACAAATGGGCTAACGGTACTTTGAATGGTGAAGGTGGTACAAAAGATACAGTTTCTTCAGGTGTTGTAATGGCTAAATCTAACGGTGAATTACCATTCCTCGCTGGACAGAACATGTTCGACTACTTCGTACCAGCTAACCAGTACGCTCGTGGTGACAACATGACTCAGTATGATGAATCAATCAACTCATACTGGCGTGATCAGGTTCGTCAGTACGCTGCTGGTAACAAGTCTCGTGATGCTGCAATCAAAGACTTCAAACAGGCTGTAGCTGATAACCTTGGTATTGAATAATAGTAAATTACCATAAACAAAGGGCAACCTGTTAAAGGGTTGCCCTTTTTAAATAAAACATTATAAAAAGGTAAATCAAAAAAAAATCTTTCTTTTGGAGTCCCAAATGAGTAAAAAAGGAAAAATCAATTATGCAAAATATGGTTATTTATTTTGTATTCCTTTTACATTAGCCTGGCTTATCTTTTCACTTTATCCAACACTGTATACAGCTATTATTGGTTTTACAGATTTGCATGGTGTAAATGCATCGGCTATTCATTTCAAATCTGATATTTTCGAAAATTACAAGTGGGTTCTGCATAGTCCTACTTTCAGAACTGCTTTTAAAAATACATTTGTAATCTGGGTTTCTAACTTTATTCCTCAGATTGCACTTGCCTTATTCCTTGCTGCATTCTTTACTAGCCCTCGTGTTAGATTGCCATTTATAGGTGGATTTAAGGTTCTTTTCTACATGCCAAACATTATTACAGCTTCAACTGTAGCTATTTTGTTTGCTGCATTGTTCGGTTATCCAATGGGTCCTGTTAATGACTTGTTAACTCGTTTCCATATCATTGAAAAACCAGTCAACTGGCTTGTTAGTAAAGCCGTTGCTAGAAATATTGTAATCTTCATTCAGACATGGATGTGGTACGGTTATACAATGATTATTATGATTTCTGGTATTCTTGGTATCAGTCCTGATATTTTTGAAGCAGCTGATATTGATGGTGCAAATCCATGGCAGGTATTCTGGAAAATCACAGTTCCAAGCATTAAAACAATCCTCTTGTTTTCATTAGTAACAAGTTTGATTGGTGGTTTAACAATGTTTGATATTCCACAGTTGTTTATTAATAACGGTGGTCCTGATAATGCTACAATTACAACTTCTGTATTTATTTATGCTCAGGCCTTCAAGGGTGGTTACTGGTATAACCGCGCTTCTGCCGCAAGTATGATTATGTTCATCATTATTCTTGCTCTTTCTGGTGTAATGTTCTTTTTCTTAAGAGATAAAGATGAAGCAGAAATGAGAAAGGCTAATAAGAAAGCAATGAAAGAACTTAAACTTGCTCAGAAAGCTAAAGGGGAGGCATCAAATGACTAAAAAAACATCTGTAGTAATTAATGTAATTGTATTTGTACTTTGTGTTTTTCTTGCGATTTTGAGTTTAATGCCTTTTATTATTATGATTGTTAACTCAACTCGTTCAACACCACAGATTCAGCAGCATGCTGTTTCTTTAATTCCATCAAAGTATTTGATTAACAACTTTAAAATTTTGACAGGTAAGTCTTTCAGTCCAATGACTGGTTTTGTAAACTCACTTATCATTTCTATTGGAGTTACAATTCTTTCTCTTTATTTCTCTACACTTACTGCCTATGGTATGGTTATGTATGACTGGAAATTTAAGAAAGCATTCTTTAGCTTCATTATGGCAATCATGATGATTCCTGCGCAGATTACAATGATTGGTTTTTATCAGATGGTTTATAAAATCCATATGACAAACCAGTTTATTATGTTGATTTTGCCTGCAATTGCTTCACCTTCAATGGTATTCTTTATGCGACAGTATATGAAACCATTGCTTTCTCCATCTTTGGTAGAATCAGCTCGTATTGATGGTTCAAAAGAATTTGCAACTTTCAATAAGATTGTTATTCCAATCATGAAGCCAGCTTTGGCAACTCAGGCAATCTTTACATTCGTATCTAGCTGGAATAACTTGTTTACTCCACTTGTATTACTTACAAAACAGAATAAATATACTTTGCCAATTATGATTTCACTTTTGAAAGGTGATATTTATAAGACAGAATTTGGTGCTATCTATTTAGGTCTTGCACTTACAGCATTACCTTTAATTGTTGTATACTTCCTTTTGTCTAAATACATCATTGCTGGTGTTGCTTTAGGTTCTGTAAAAGGCTAAAAAGTTATATTAAACATCTATATAAACTTGACTATTATTAAGTAATTGATAATAATTAAGTGAAAATAATTTTTACTGAAAGAGCGCAATGGCGTGCTTACAAAAAAGCATCCGTTGCGCTTTTTTTATTTTAACCTTGTTTGCCTGTTCAGTAGCGGGAGGAGTATCTATGATTACTGTAAATGAGATTTTAAACCTTACTCTGTTCAAGAAATTTAAAGTATTAACTGGTAAAGAATATCTGACAAATACAGTAACTACTGCTGTTATTTTGGAATATGAAAGCAGTAGAATACAATATGCTGGCTATTGCTACGGCTATTTTGTTTTAGTTTCATATTTTTTTGCAGCTACAAATCCAGAATTGGTAAATGGTTCAATTAGAAATCTTATTCAAAAACATGTATCTGGAATTGCTATAAAACTTTTACCAGAAGAAAGAATTCCTGAAGATATAATCCAGCTGGCAAAGGAAAATCATGTACCTTTGCTTACTTTTTATGATGAATTTATGGAAGATTTGATTATTAATATAAATGAATCAATGAAAACAAGAGCACAATATATTGTTCATGAAGAAAAATTAAATTTAATATTGAACGAACATAAAGATAATGATGAAGTTCAAAGAATTGCCTATGAAATTAATCCTGACTTTAAGAAAAAGATTATTTGTGCAAATCTTATTTCTAAAGAAGTTTCTACCAATCTTCAGGTTCATACATATTTTGACAGTTTGATGTATCACCGTTCAAGAATGAATAATTCCAACAGCTGGACTTTTGTAAAGTCTGGTTATAACGTAATTTTAATCTGTAGTTTTGATGAACAGGAAATAAAAGATGTTCATGCTTTATCATATATTAAAGAAATATTGTCACAAAATGGCTTTATTCCAACCAGTTTTTTTATTGGTTATTCAGCAGAGCCTGTTGATTTAGGAAGATTAAAGGAAGCTGTTCATAAGGCACAGGTTGCAGGTGCTGTTTGTCAGTTTCAGAATATGGAATCTCTTTCTTATAAGTATGTTGGTATTTATAAATATGCAATGTCTATTGTACAGGATGATATTCTTTGTGAAGAAATAAGAAAAAAAATTGAAATTCTGGAAGAATACGATAGACTGCACGAAGCAAATCTTATGCGAACATTAGTTTCTTTTGTATCAAACAATGGCGATTATTCTGCTACAAGTGAAGAATGCTATCAGCATACAAATACAATTCGTTATCGAATTAAAAAAGCCGAACAGCTTCTTGATTTAGAAGAGTCTACTGCTGACGAGGAAATTACAATGATAATTCGCTGCTATCATTTAATACAGTCTCGAATAGGGTAAACTCACTAAACTATAATTTATAAATATGATTTTTTACTACCAGTCAGGATGTAATTCCGCGCTCCTGCTGGAGGTAATAGGAATCGGACTTCACAAAATTACTTAGTAATTTTGTTCGCCAATCTCCAGACGTCGCGCGAAATCCCATCCTTCCTTCCCGTAAAAAATCATATTGATACTGGCAATATTTTATCTTTACTGTTGTATAAATCCCTGGGACCCGC
>JAEDFM010000028.1 GCA_016292805.1 Treponema sp.
CTTTCTTTTTCCGATTTGGTCAGTATTGCCTTCATTTTCCACCTCGGAAACTAGTTTACTCAACTTAGAAAAATTTGTTTACGAGGCTAGAATTGACGGATACATTTTTTTCATAACGGTCTGCATAACCGAGAGGATGATTTTTTATAATTTATTTTTTCATCATGTCACATACAACCAAATGAACCTTATGTAATTTTCTAAACTTTTAGTCTTCTGAAAGCATAAACACTTCATTTATAATTTAAGGGTTCATAATTATGCTATGGGCAAATCTTCGACGACCAATTTTAGTAACATCAAACGACTAGTCTATGGCAAATCTTTTATCTTCAATATCTAACGAAGAAATCGGCAAATACGGAAACCAAGTCCATCGAACTGAAAATCAGGGTTACCGAAATAACATTGTGAAACAGCACAACTTTCAGCAAAATGGTAGTAACACCCTCCACGGAAGACTCGAAAAGAGTTTGAAGCAGTACTACAAGGATCAATCACGTCACCTGTAGTTACATCAAATGCTGACCAGTCCAAGCACCATTCATATACATTTCCTGCCATATCATAAAGATTAAGCCTGTTGGCCTTTTTCTTTCCTACTTCATGAGTTCTATTGTATGAATTGAATTTATACCAGCCAACTTTTGCAAGGTTTTCATCCTCCCAAAGACTGTAACCTATATCGTCATAAATCATTTTGTTACCTTTTGTATTTACTTTACCAAAGGCATTCTTCCATTCTGCTTTTGAGGGGTCGCCACCACGAGCTGAATATTCCCATTCAGCTTCTGTTGGTAAGCGGTATCCTTTTTTTGTAATGTCCATGTAAGGAGTTTTGTTTGAACTAGCATCATATTTTGTATATGCAGTTGTCTTTGCTTCATCGATGAAATATACAACATCTGAATCTGTCATTGTTTTTTTTGTAAGTTCATTACAAAAGGATACCGCTTCATAATGGCTTACATTTTCTACTGGGCGAAGTTGCTGCAATTCACCTTTTGATGGTTGTTCAGAATCTCCCTGAAAGTAACTTGGATTCATTCCCATTACAGCTGTGTAAAGTTCCTGTGTAACTTCGTACTGTCCCATTACAAATGGACTTAAGGGTACCTTACGGTCTTTTATAAAAACTCCTTTAGACCATGCTTTAACAGAATCTGGAACATAGGTATTCCATGAAGAATCATCCTTCATTTCAACTACAACAGTTTTTCCTTCTGGCACTATTATTACCTCACCTGTTTTAGAAAATTTTGCATCGCCAATTCTTATTTCTGAGCTTATTACATCTCCTGCTGATATCTTACAACCAATCATTCCAATTGCAAGAACCACACACACTATTTCTATTACTTTTCTCAAACTAACGCTCCTTACATTTCAATTGGATGCATTCAGTTTAATTCGATTACACAGGTCTTGTGTCTCCATTTTAGCGACAATTTATTCCATCATTCCACAAACCTTTCTCACCTTCCCCTTCCAATCCTCCACCAGCACATCCGGTTCAATCGGCCACCCTTCATCAGCCCACTGCCACACCCACCGTTGAATTGCAAACAACTGGTTACTGGTAAAACTCAAAATAATTCCATCTCCATCCGGACCGGGATTTTCTTTATCTGCAACTACTTTCTGATTCTCTCCCCACACTCGGTTCTTTGCATATCGTGCTGCATAACCATGAAGATGAATTTTGTAATCAAGTTTTTCATCGTGACACATACAGCCAAAGGAACCCATGGTCATTATTCTAAAGTCATAATCTTTTGGAAGAATAAAAACTTCATTTGTAATTTCAAGATTCCTAATTTCACTAAGGGTATATCTACGACGTCCGTTTTTTACCACATCAAGTGCATGCAGATTCCAGTTGCCGTTATCAAAAATCAGCTGCCATGGCTGAACCCTTCTTCTACTTGGCTTTGTATCTGTAAGGGACTGATAATCAAAAGTAATGATTCTGTTTTCATTCAAAGCCTTTGCAATTACCCGCCAGGTTTCTGCAGGAACTTCCTTATTCGGAGCTCCAACAAAAATAATTCTGTCATTATCAGTTTTTTTATTAATTCGGATATTTTCCAAAGCAAGATCATGGTTCTCAATAGATAGCGATTCAAAAACTTCCTGAGCTTCTTTATAAAGAGGATTTCCTTTGACCATATCCATCAACGTTTTTATAAGTTTTGCTGCTTTAGCTGCATTCTCATCTGTATAGAATCGTGGAAGCCTATATTGAGGATCGGTGTAAAAATAGCCGTTGGTTTCAACATCTGTATCAATTGGAGCGGCATACTTTTCGCACAGTTCTTCTATATCTCGGAAAAAGGAAGTGCGGCTTGTTTTAATGTTGTATTTTTCACCAAGCTCGGAAATTATCTGATTCCATTTAAGCTTTCTGCCAGAAGCGATAATTTCATCTATCGCCTGATAACGTTTTGCTTTTTCGGTAAAGTCTACTGCCATAGGTAACTCCTGTTATAACTTTATTATACATTCATTCCCGTAACTTGGGAATGTTACTTTTTTATATTCGTATATAAAGGAGTGCTCATGAATAAAACTTTTAATATCCAAGAATTATATGATTTTTCCACAGAGCAACAGGTTGCATCTCAAATCATTCCAAACCCATATGTCCCAAAAGAAATAAGGGAGGATAATTCCTTTCCAAACTACGATATTTCTGCGTTGAATACATCTTTACCAGCAAATTCAATTCTTCAAATGATTCAAAATGCAATTGCTTATGATAAAAAAAACAATACAGATCCGCTGGGAATAAAACTTCTTTTTTACGGAATAAGCGGTGGTGGCAAAACACACCTGGTGCATTATATTGCGAATTCTCTTGGAAAGAAAATACTTTTCAAAACCTCATCTGATATTTTGGGAAGATATGTAGGGGCATCTGAGAAAAATATTGCAAGAGCATTTTCAGAAGCAAAAACACAAGACAAAGTTTTACTATTTGATGAAGCAGATTCATTCTTTCAGGACAGAACAACCGCTCAGCACAGCTGGGAAATTACGCAGGTTAATGAATTCCTTACTCAAATGGAAAATTATTCTGGCATTGTAATCTGTACTACAAATTTGCGTGAAATTATGGATAAAGCAATGCAACGTAGATTTAATTTCCTGGTTGAATTCAAACCACTTTTAGATTCTGGAATTAAATCACTACTAAATAAATATTTTCCGCTTTTACATTTCACAGAGGATGAAATTCAAAAACTTTGTAATTATAAAAGTATAACTCCAGGTGATTTTGGTAATCTCTCATCGCAGCTCAGGTTTTTAAATCCTGAAACTGTAGATGAAAAATACATAATAGAAGAACTTTGCAAAATTCAGAATGAAAAACAACCATTTAGTCATAATCATATTGGTTTCGATATGTAGGAGTGAAAATGAAGAAATATGTAAAGATTGACTTATTCACACTAGAGCTTGGCAAAGAACTCTGTTCTGAAAAAAACTTAGATAACATTCTTAAAGAAATTGCAAAAATTAGAAATGAAATTTTCAATTTGCATGGCGTTGTTATTCCAGACATTCGTATAAAAGAAAATGATAAACTTAATTCTCTTGAATATGTAATCAAAGTTTCCGAGATTACACGAGGAAATTTTAAATTCAGTAAAAACAAAACTTTAATTATAAATTTAGCTTCTGAAAAAATAACAATGGATGGAAAACCTTGCAAAGAACCTGCCTACGGTTATCCAGGGCTTTGGATTCCTACAAAAAAAATAACCGAGGCCATTACTAATGGCTATACAGTTCTGACATACCAAAAAGTTATAAAAGTTCATATGAGGGAAATAATTGAAGACAATCTTTAACATTCGAGAACAAAAAATTCTTAAAATGCGATTTGGAATCGACGAAGACTCTTGTTATACGGTAAATGAGGTAGCTTCAGTTTTCAATATTTCAGAAGACGAAATAATAAATATTGAAACTAAGGCTTTGCTCTTTCTTAAAGAATAAATCATTTATTCTAGCTATTCCCATGACTTGGGAATGATTTACTTTTATATTCTAACTCATCAAAACCAAAAGCCAACGTTAATGTTGATAAGGAGCAGTAACTATGAAAACAAAATTCGCAATTTTCTTATGTATTTTATTTTTATCAGCTAATTCATTTAGCCAGTCTCTCGATAATTACCAGCGTTATCGTTTCACAGGTGAGCCACAGTACAAAGAAGCCTATCGTAAAGCAATCTACGACTGTTTGCTTGCAACTTCAAAATACATTTGCGACGTAAACAATGACGGTGACATAAACTGCCAGGATTGGACTTTAGTTTTCTACAAATTATGGAAGCAAAATTATTCAAGCAAAGGCATTGTTGAAATGGCTCTGAACGTAAACCCCAACACAGGAATGAATCACATGTTCATTGCCATAAAATATGCATCTATATGTGATTGGGAATTCATTGAACCTCAAGCATTTGAAAATGGAAACTGTAATCGTTCCTACTTCATGGAAGACTACTGGCCAAAAAAATATAATCCGTTCTTCAACGAAATCAAAACTGATTATCTGTATAAAAACTATTTTCTGAACAAACTCAAATAATTAACCAGAACACCTTCAGTCCATGCTTTCTCATTTCTGTTTACTCATAGGAGAACTCGTTATGTCTAAAGGAATAGAACATTTATTTAAAGAAGATAAAAATACTCTTTATGATGCAAAAGTTTTTGAAACAACAGTAGTAATTGAAAATGAAGAACTCTCCGCCAGCATGACCGACAGCTTTCAACTTATGTTATGTTTATTGTGGAATCTTCATTACAAGGCTCTAGAACCTACCGACTTTTTCTACTGTCCTGATATTCCCATTGAGATAAAGAAATCCATGACTAAAAATAGTACCTGTCTTGCTCTGTTTATGAATGATGGATTTCCTGTTGTGTACTATTATGAAAAAGATCAGATTCCTTTTGCGGCCAACCTTCATGATGATATTTCTAAAATAAGAGATGATGAAACTGTTAAGGAAAAGTTTAAGATTGAAACAGCCATTCCTTTTACAGATAAACTGAATCAATATATTGCCATGTTTACTGATAATGGAACAAAACCTGCATCCAGAATTTATAAAAATACAAGTGTAGCAGGTTATGGAGGAATCTCTCGCCAGCAGTTTTCCAAGCTTCGTAATAAGAAACACATTTCAAAAAGGAATGTACTTTTATTAGCGATTGGTATGAAACTCACTCTTGAACAGACTGAAGATCTTCTTATTAGTGATGGTTTTTGTTTTAATGACAATGAACCTTTTGACGCAATTGTTAAAGATTTTATTCGCAAGAGAAATTTTAATATTACTGAACTGGATTATACTCTTTATAAACATACAGGCATGTATCTTTCTGCTCCACAATCGGATAGTTAGTTTTTCTCTTTAAGCTTATGGATATAAATCCTTGGTTCATGCTTTGGATAATAGTAATTCAAAATAACTGACCCGTTATAAAATGCCATGGACCAGCGTACTCCGAGCTCCTGCATTTTTTCACGAACCACCAGAGCCAGCATTGTATTTTCCCTCATATCTTCAGATTTTGGAAAAGGAATACCTAGTTTGAAAAATCGTTCCCGCAACTCTTTTATATCAGAAGTCATTACATAATTAACTTCCTCGGTTCTGCTTACAATATAAGAATCCTCTAACTCAATAATCTGAGCATTTTCAGGCAGTTCATATTTAGGTAAATCATCTTTCGCAATTACATTTGCAAAAGGAATTGAAAGCCGAACATTTTCATAAAGTTTTTTTACAGCATTACCACGCAGTTCTTCAACTTTTCTTTTTATGAAAGCTTCTTTTTCTTCCGGTGTTAAATCATGATAATTTGTATTTTTTGCCATATTGAACCTCTTATGAAATTAATCATATCTCCTTCCCAAATAAAAATTGTCGCCAATATGAAGACAAAACACACACTTTGTAAATCTATAATTTAAACAACCTAAGGAGACCATTATGTTTTTTAATGACGACAAAGAAGAAATACTCGAAAAAGTTGCAGATATTCTTGCAACCTGCAAGCACAAACTAGACCATAAAGAATGTACATTAGAAAAATGCAATAATTGTTCTTTCGGCTATGTCCTACAGTTTTCTAAAAAATATATGTCTGAAATGGAACTTGATTATATAAAAATGTTGTCACAATTACAGTATGAAAACACTGAATACACTCCTGATAATGACGATGAAAATGATGATTCAGATGAAGATAATGATGAAAAAAAACAGGACGAAAGAGATAGCGCTATGGGGACTCTTACTCTGGTTCTAATAGTAGCGGGATTAATTTGTTTAATTATATATGGTATGTATGCCATATAAGAGGAATTACTATGAAAAGATAGTGTACAATAAATAAACACTATCACTTTTTTTTACATAATTTTTTACAAAACAATACTTTTCTTTTAAAACTATCTGGAGCTAGAATAAAAGTAGTCCAACTTAAATAGAGATTTTATTTGCAACTGTCATAAGTCCCAGGTATGAAGCCGCAACTACAAAAAGGAAAATAGAATATTGCGGTGACAGAGAATAAAGTCCCACAAAAATACCTAAAGCTGAACAAAGATTCTTTATATGATGTAGCCTGGCTTCCTGCTGATAAACTGATTTTAACTGAAATAGAAAAATTACTTGATTCCTCTTTATAGTTCCCTGTTTATTACACACATTTCCGAAAGAATATCCCTGTCTTCCAGAAATAACTCTACTAAGTGTGGATCAAAATCGCTGCCGGCACCTTTTTCTATAATTTCAAAACACTGCTCCAAAGGCATTGCTTCACGATAACAACGCTTTTGGGAAATGGCATCGAATACATCGGCAATGGCCATAACTCTTGCATGCAAAGGAATGTTTTCCCCGGCAAGTCCATCTGGATAACCACGTCCATTGTATTTTTCGTGATGATAGCGGGCTACTTCATAAGCAATCTGTTTTTCTTCGGGAGTTTTTAGTTCTCCAAAGTTTTTCTTAATTATTTTTCCACCGTCTACTGTATGCTTTTTCATAATTTCAAATTCTTCATCAGTCAGTTTTCCTGGCTTTTGTAAAATACTATCTGGTGTAGAAATTTTTCCAATATCATGAAGTGGAGCGGCTTCGGAAACACTATTAATATAATCTACAGTCATTACTTCAAAATATTTGCTATCCTGCTGCATCTTTTTTAAAAGCAGATTTACATACATTCTGGTGCGCTTAATATGACCACCGGTGCTGTTATCTCTGCTTTCTACCATCGAGGCAAAACTATCTACCAGCTGCTGAGTTTGAATTTCCATTTTACGGATTGAAGGATTTTCAAACTGCATGTAATCACCAAGGAATAATACTGTAACTGCCAGTGATGTAATAAGGATTTCTGGAAAAATTATCTGTGCAATTAAAATCAAACCTACTAATGTAATATATGAAATAACACCAAATCGTTTCTGTTTTGAAAGATATTGATGCTTCAACAACACAAAAACCAGAATCGTAATATAGTACAAGAATACACAAGCAAAACATACATATACAGAAAATCCCATTGAATAGGAAGTTTTTTGCCCCTGAATAAACTGAACCTTCCCAATTCCCGCTGTAGCTAAAATAATGGCTATTGCGCCAGGTAACAAAATTAACCATTTTATTTTTGGATGATTTTTTACTCCAGAAATTTTATCGTAAAGATGCAAAGCTTCTATTGAAAGCGTAGCAATCATAAATATGTATAACAAAATATGCACACCGTAATTTACCCAGGCAGGAACCATATCCATGTGGTTTACAGTCAGATAAGAAATTGCGTCGAAAACAATGGCCCAAGGTGCTACAAATAATAATGCATCAAAAAGCTTATTACAGGGAAAATTTTGTGTTTCTTTGGCATACAAAATTCCCGTATAAAGCAAAATAACAAGACAACCAAGCTGTAGTTTTATTTCTAACATAATTTTCTCTCACAATTGTTTTTTTAATGCTCCCCATTATATCAACAATAATTATCTTTATAAATCATTGTTACTATACTAACATTCTGTTTTTTAAAGATAAAAAAATCTTGATGGTCTTAGCATCTTTGATGTTTCGGGACATGGACTTGCTTCTGGTCTTGTTACAATGCCGGTTAAAAACTGTTGGAGAGCTGAACAGATAATATCTGTTTCCAGCGTAACCAACAATATCAATAATCATACTGCATTAAAGAGTAATCACAATGAACAAAAGTTTAATTCTTGTAAATATGAGCACTGGCTATAGAATCAATAACTAATTCTTTTTAAGCCATTTGAAAAGTTTTACAAGTAAACCTACTCTACCAAACAAGAGCCAGAAAAAGAAGGCTGCAACTGCCACTACAGGTATACCGTAAACAACCAGATAGAAAAGAAACATTAAAAGTCCGGCACCAAATTTTACAATGTTGTAACCAAACTCTCTAAAAGATTCTCCTAAGTCTGGCCAGTTAAAGCCACTGTTATCATATCCTGTTGGCAGGCTCATTCCAATATAAATTGTAGAGTAATCAATCTGATTTGAAAGGCGTTTCATTCTTCCTTCCATAGATTCAACTTCTGTTGTTACCATATTAAGCTGTCGCTCTACTTCAAGAAGATCTTTCATATCCTTTGCAGAAGACAAATAGGATTCCAGTTTTTTCTGCATTGTTTTTTTTGTTTCCAGTCGTGTCTGCAAATCATAAAAATCTTCGCTGACATCCTGACTGTTCACAGAGCGGTATTTTACTTTTCCCAAATCCCCTGCACTGTTCATAGCTTCTTCAAAATTTCTGTTTGGAATTCTTACAGTTGCATCAAAACCATTTTCGTTCATAGATGAGTTTGTAACATAACCATTATATTTTTGTGCAAACTCAGCAACAGTTTTATCCAGATCAGAAAGAGTTGCTACTTCCATATTCAGGTGACCTGTTTTTATAAGCTTACGCTCAAAGTTTGGTGATGCAGATTCATATACACCATTATCAACACTTTCTTCTGTTTCGTAAGCCATATCCATAGCTACTGATTTTTTGACTGCTGATCCTTTTGTATTTGCCACACCAATGGAATCAGCTCTTGCAAAATTAGACGACATAATTACAGGCTGTTCCTTACTGCAGGAACTGGCACTTAAAATTACGGCAAGAATAAAACTAAAAACAAGTAATTTATTCAATAATTTAGATTTCATGGATAACCCTCACTATAATTTGTTTTAATTAATCATATAAATAACAACTATACCAATAATATGTAACAAAAAACTACTCTAAAATAAAACTAATAAAATCTGCAGCACCTGAGCCGATGTAAGTAAATGCAGGATGCTCCTGATTCTGGTGGTCTGGCTGACTTTATGTTGTTTCATTTTTTGCCTCGTGGTGTTTTTATTTTTAGTGTATTTAAATATTCTTTCTGTTCAGGAGTGATGCGGAAACTCTCTCGTGCTTTTTGAATTGCTTTGTTATGGGTCCAGGTATCAAGACGATGTGATGTAATATAAGTAATTGTGCTGTTCCATTGCTTAACTAATGCTTCGGCAAAGAACCAGGCTATCATCATGTTTACATAATATTCATCTGATCGTACTGCAGCCGGCCATTCAAGATATGCTGGATTAAATTCTTCATCCAAAAAGAATTTCATAAGCAGAAGTATGGCACAGCGTTTTGTGTAAGGCTTTGGATCTTTTATCCAGCATTCAATTTTTTTAATTATTTTGTTTTTGTTCTTTATGAACACAGATGGTTTTAATCCATCGCTTACTGCCCAGTTTGTAACATAGGGCATAAAATGCTCCAGCTCTGCTACACATTCATCATAATCTTTAAGATTATTAATGATTGAAATATGCAAAACATTTTCTTCATGAAATTCATGGGGAACTGTTTTTAGGAAAGTCTCAATTTCTTCTGAAGGTAATTTGTAAACTTCTTTTAAAATCGATTTATAATTAGGAGAACGAATTCCTATAAAAGCTCTGCGGTCTTGGGTTGGTACTAACTTGGCAAGAAAGTCACCGTATTTTTCGTCTTTGTATTTATAAAGGATTTTTTGAATTGAAGACATGAGGTTTCTCCTTTGAATTAAAGGGGGGCGTTGCGGGGGGCACCCCCGCAGAGAGGATAGCGCCCAACCGTGTGGGCGCGTAAGGGGAGACTTCCCCTTCCTCATAAAAACATATTTTTTTATTTGATATATTCTAATGCAGAATCGGCAGCAATTTTTCCGTATACACAAATATCTGCAACGGCATTTCCACCAAGACGGTTTCCACCATGAACACCACCTGTAACTTCGCCGGCTGCATAAAGTCCTGGAATTACATTTCCATTTGTGTCCAGAACTTCTGCGTTTGGAGTAATTTTAATACCACCCATTGTATGATGAATTGCTGGTCCAACTTCAACTGCATAGTAAGGGCCTTCTGTAAGTGGACGAGGCATTTCGCTTGCTTTGCGGCCAAACTCTGCATCGTTTCCTGAAGCCTGAATCTGGTTGTAGCTTGCAATTGTTGAGGCAAAGCTTTCGGCTGGAATGCCAAGTTTTTGAGCCAGGGCTTCTGGAGTTTCGCCTTCTGTTAACAGTCCCTGCTTTACATAACCTTCAATTGCCTTAAGAGATTTTCTTACGCCCATATCGAATACAAGGTAAGCTGTTTTTCCTGTCTGATTAAGGATGGCTTTACTCATTACATCGCGAGTTGCCATTTCGGAACAAAAACGATTACCTTCCCGGTTTACCATAATTGCACCGTTACCACGAACTGCTTCTGTAATCATTAAGCCGTTGCCTGGAACTACAGTTGGGTGTGTCTGGATTTCGTCCATCTGAGTTAATGCACCGCCGAATTTTTCAATCCATGCAAAAGCATCGCCTGTGGCACCTTTATGGTTTGTTGTACCAAAGCCTTCTAATTCTGGTTTATATTTTACGACCATATCTGGATTAGCTCCAAAACCACCTGTAGCAATAATTACAGCTTTTGCAGCAATGGTGTATCTCTGGCCATTTGTTTCTACAACAACTCCGGCTGGTTTATTTTCTTCTTTGATGATATCAATAACCTTTGAGTTCTTGCGTAAATCAACACCAATTTTAAGAGCTTCTGTTTCCATTACTGAAACCATGTGAGCACCAACTGCGGCACCACCCTGTGGGCGATGTGTACGCTTGTTTGTAGAGCCGGCCATTTTACCAACATCGCTTAAATCAACGCCAAAGCTCATAAGCCAGTCTACAGTTTCTGCGGCCTTATCTACCATTTTGCGAACAAGAGCTGGATCGTTTTTGTTGTATCCGCCTTTCATTGTATCTGCATAGAACTGCTCTTTTGTATCTTCAATTCCTAACTCTTTCTGGATTTTTGTTTCTGCGGCATTAAGGCCACCAGTAGCTGAAGTTGTGTTACCACCGGCAACGCCCATTTTTTCAAGAACAATAACCTTTGCACCGTTCTGTACACCTTCGATTGCAGCAGCAAGACCTGCCCCACCGGCACCAATAATTACAATATCGCAGTTACCGTTTTTAACTTCTGCAGCTTTTTCAGATTTTCCGCTGGCCTTTGCCAAAGCGTTTTTAATAGCTTCTGCTGTTCCGTTTGAAGTGATTGTTGCACCAGAAACTGCATCGTAAGATTTGATGTGTCCATTTACAACAGCCTGATCTATGATTTCCTGTGCAGCTGGTTTTGCAAAGTCAGTTTCATCTTCTGAAACAACCTTACCGGCAATAATCTTTCCGCCTTTAACAGTTACGCTAACCTGAATGTCACCGTTACGACCATTACCAGTTCCAGCCCAAACTCCATCCTGTAATGCAGGAGCCTTTGTAAAATTAAGAATAAGTACTAATGCTGCAATAACAGCAACACAGTAAACACTAAGAGTTGAAATAAATCGTTTTTTCATAAAAAAATTCCTTTACATATTATTGTAAAGGAATTTTAAGAAATATTCATTGATTTTTTCAGGGCTTTTTACCAGGTAATACCAGCACCAATTTTGAATTCCAAATATTTGAAATCTGGTTTACCTAAGGCTTTAAAGAATCCCTTTGCGCCTTTTGTTTCACTGATTTCGTAATCCATGCTCTTAATGTAATACATCCAGTTGTAATTGAATTCAGTTGTAAGCATAAACAGTTTTCCAATTACAAAGTCGCAGCCTAAACCTGCAGAAATTCCTAAACATTCATCTGCATCTGGAACTGTTAATGGAGCTGAAAGGTCCCTGTAGTTTATAAAGTTACATGGGGCAGCATAGTAAGCAACTCCTGTATCACCAAATAATCTGAAGTGATTTCCAAAAGCAAAAGTTACACCTGGGAATAATTTTCCATAGAATACATTTGATTTCATCATTTCGCAGGCATCATAATTTTTTGATTCGTCTGCGAATTTATAAAGACTGCCGTAATTCCAAAGCATCATTCCGCCGCCTAAACCAAAGAACATATGTTTAGAAAGACTGAAAGTAAAATCTGCTTCTATATCAATTATACTAGGACTTTTGTAATCACCGTAAGCCTGGTTCAAATATGAATTCTTAAACAAATCTGTCTGGCCATAAGAACCAGTTATATATAATGAAGATCTTCCTTTCAGTTCCTTTTCGTTATCACGCATAATAACTGCACGGCTCTTTAATTTAGGATCTACATAAGTTCCTTTTAATTTCTGTTCAGCAACTGTAATTTTATTAACCCGTTCTTTATCTGAATAGATTTCGTTGTAAGAACGGATTTCTACCTGTGGACTCTGAAGAAATTCGCAGGTGTTCAAATCTTTTTCTGCAATCTTTGCAATTACTTTATTTTTTTCGCCCAAACGAATTACTTCACATTTTGTTGGAACAAAGTGATACTGGCTTGCTTCTGACCAGCGCATAACCTTGTAATGTAAAACTACATACAAAACTGGTGCGCCACTTCTGAACAAAGCATCGTAGATTTCAACATTCTGATTGTAATCTTCAATTTCAATTCCTGTTAAATGACTTAATGGCTTAACTTTTTTTCCAGTTACTTCTGTATAACCTAAATAAATGTCATCTTCAAAAACATTTGCATGACCAAACAAATCTGCAGAAATGTGAAGCTTCCATTTTGCCAGGCTGCCGTCATAATCTGCAACACGAACTGTTAATGGTCTGTCTAATGAAGTTACGGAATAAGTATCGCTTTCCAAAGCTGCGTAAGTACTTTTAAGTTTTGGAAGCCATTCGTTTTCGTATGGTGCAATTTCGTTTGCCTTTGAAAGTGCATAAGCTGCTTTATCAGATTCTCCAAGTTCACGGATTTTATCTTCTTCCATCTGTCGGCGTTTCATGGCTTCATCACTTGGTTCACCTTCTACAAGTTCAACCATAAGCCATTCTCTATTCCAGATTTCTGCAACTTCGTTTTCTGTAAAAATGTCTTTTTCTTTATTGTATTCTTCAATCTGTTCTGCAGCTGCCTGACGAATTGCAACAAGATTTGCTTTCATGTTTTCAATTGTATTTACTCTTTCTTCTGCAGATGCATTTTTGAGCATGCTGTTTTTAAGCAATTCAGCACTCTCTTCAAAGCCTGCTCTTAAAGCTTCAATCTGTGCTGTAGCTGTTTTACTGCGACGCTTTGCTCTTTCAACTTCAAGAGCCATTCGCTGTTCATCTTCCTGTTTCTGAAGTCTGCGTTTTTCTGCAATTTCTGCCGAAACCTGTTCGTAAGCTTCTGCAACTTCGTCTACAAGACTTTTGATTTCTTCAGCTGATAATTCTGCTTCTGATTCAGCTGCTTTTTCTTCCACGGCTGCATCAGCTTTAATTTCTGCTTCCACAGCAGCTGTTTCCTGTACTGGATTTTCTTCTGTATTTTCTGCTGCCTGTGCATAAACTGAAAATACAAACAATGAAATTAAGATAATAGAAAATACTTTTTTAATCATAACTTTACTCCAATGTATCCTTCTATTTTAAAGTATTAAGACATAAAAATAAAGTCAATTTTACCTTTCTGATTTTATGGGGGATTTGTAGCAAAATTGATTTGTCAGTAAAATAAAGCCATGAGTTTAAGAAAATCAGTTATTTCGGCTATTTTTTGTTTTAGCGCTATTGCAGCGTTTGCTTCACCTATAAAGGTTGAAGATTTAAAGCCTTCTAAAAATTTACCAAAAGACCGACCATCTGTTGCTCTGGTTCTGGCAGGCGGTGGGGCTAAAGGCTTTGCAGAATTACCAATTATGGAATACATTGACCAGCTTGATATTCCAATTGATTTAATTGTTGGAACAAGTGTTGGTGCAATTATTGGCGGATTTTATTCTGCCGGCTATTCTGCACTGGAAATGGTTAACGAATTCAGCAGTATTGACTGGACTCCATATTTTACAGATGAAGAAGTATCGCCATATGAAAGTGTTTATGGAAAGCACGGCTCAGATAAAAATCTTTTGGGATTAAATTTTGATGATGCATTTTCTCTTAAGTTGGGAACAGCAGTTTCTAACGGGCAGCTGGCTTATCAGTTATTCAGAAAAATGTTGATTAAATATCCTTCCAACAAATCCTTTGATGAACTGCAGATTCCTTTCCGTGCTGTTGCTACAGACTTACTTACAGGTGATGCAATTGTTTTACAGGATGGGGATTTAGCAGAAGCCATTCGTGCCAGCATGAGTCTTCCTGGAGTTTTTGCTCCAATGAATATTGATGATTATTATTTTACTGATGGTGGCATTCGATACAATCTTGCTATAAATGTAGCTAAAGCTATGGGGTGCGATATTGTAATTGCCATTGATGTTTCGGCCTCGGTTCAGAACGATCCTTCGGCATACGAATCAAATCCTGCAGTTGCAATGATAAACGCTTTAACAATTGCCGAATCTGCAAATACCCGTCCGCTTTACGAAATGGCAGATTTAATAATCACTCCAGACTTTCTTGGCTACTCTGCTCTGGATTTCAGCAAGTCAAAAGAAATTTACGAAGCAGGAAAAGCTGATGTAGAAAAATATAGAGAGCCTCTGGAAAATATCCGCAAAAAGATTTATCCAAAAGATTATGATAAGGAAGGAAACAGAATTTCTAATTACAAATTGCCACGGGAAAAAGGAAACTATCACAACAGAGATTATTTTATTCCTTCAAAGCTTGTATGTACAAATGCAGTAAACAAAGACATTAAATATATCTACGATGCTTTTTCTAAAATTTCCGGTAAAGAATTAACTGCTGCCAACTATGATTCATTTCTTAATGACTTGTATTTAACTGGAAACTACAAAAGTATTCATACCCGCTTAATGGATACTGATGAACTTCAGTACATAGATTTGCAGATGATTCAGCGTCCAAAAAAAGAAGTTAAGATATTTGTTAATGCTGAGCTTCAACAGATTTTATCAGATACTTCTACCACTCGTCCAAACATTGATGTTGATTTTCAGGCAAGAGGTTATACTGGAATTGGTTCTATGTTTTCGGTACATGCAACTATTCTTACAGATTATGGATTTGAAATTTATTACATGCAGCCATTTAATCCATATTTGTTTGTAGAATCCTGCATTGGAATTTTCGACGAAATTTATCCTGTTAAGGCAAATGATATAGAAACTTTTTCTAAAGTAACGGGATTCACAAAAAGCTATGCAGAACTTAATTTTGGACTTAGAACTCCAAACAGTAACCTGGCTAAGCTGGGAATTTCTTACAATGGAATTTTCCCTAAATACTCAAGTTATGTTAATGATCCTTTTTTATCGCAAATAGTTCTTTCAAATAAAATACCAAATGTTTCTTCCAGCAAACGATTGTACAGTCAGTATTTAAAAGCAGTTTTCTCTACCGACTTTGGTTCTTTGGATTCAAAAGTATTTCCAACCCGCGGTTACAATTTTGCACCAACAATTAAATACATTCTTCCTTTTGCAACTGAAGAATACTTGGGAACTTATAGTCCGGAATTTAATTTTAGACTAGCCATTCCATTAAACAAAAAAGTTTCTCTGGCTACATCTTTTAAAATGGGAATGGAATTATCTGGCAATATGCAAAAATACTATCAGATAATTCCATACGAAGCTTTTACAAGTTTTGACCGTTTATATTTTCCACAGATAACTGCTAAAGATCATTTTGGTACAAATGTATTTGCTGCAAAAACAACTTTCCAGTTTAGACCAAAAGAACGATTAACTATTCTTGGTGGAGAAATGCTGTTCCGCCTGGAAGGAACTGTTGGTGTTATAAATTATGATTGGGCGGACACTTTCTCACAGTTCCAAAACCCAAATACAGATTATCCAATTCTGTGGTCAGCTACATGGGGCTTTGGTTTAAAAGCCAACAAAAGCTGTAATATGCTTTTTAGAATTGGAATCTGTTCAAACTACACTTCACCATTTGCGTTTATGATGAGTGTTGATGTTGGTAATTTGTGGTTCTAGGTTTATTGCTCACCAAGCCATTCCAGTTTGGTGCCAGTAACCTTAAGCATGCGTCTAACCTGTAAATCATCAATTAGTGCCTTGTAATATAAATCCACATTTTTTTCGCTTACATACTGACGGCAATTTACAAGCAGAACATTCTTAAGTCCCTTCTCTTTTGCTGGTCGTTTTGAAATTTTTGTTCTTAAAACTTCACGACGAATTTCAGCCACATGTGAAATTTCGGAATCTTTTTCTTCTGTCTGTTTTTTCATTTCTACTGGAACGCGTTTAATTTTAAGACCAATGTTTTCGAAATGAACAACAACAGAATCGTAACCTTTATCATTAGCTACAATTATAAATTCCGCTCGTGGATTCTGCCCCATAGCCAGACCGATATATGTGGAAAGAACCATATCCAGAGAATTCTCTCCTTCCTTCTGAACTCTAATTGGCGTAATGTTAAAAGAAGTGCTGATTCCCAGCTTATTTTTATCCTGGGCCTGAATATATTTTACTGTGTTGTTATACCAGTTGTTCTGATTTGTATTGGCACCCACAAAACAGATAATCTGAGTATCTAGCTCCAGATAATTATTTTTAATTAAATAATCGCCAAACACCTTTGGATTGTTAACATTATCGCCATCGGCAAATACAAAGCGTTTTACATTTAAAGTTTGAAAAAAATCAATCATAAAATTTCCTCTTATATTTATATTAAAGATTGATTACTTAAGGATTTGCCTGAATCTGTTTTGAACAGTCTTTTACTTTTCCAGTCTGAATATAAAGTTTACCGTCAAAAATATTAATTGTTCCAAATGGTCTAACACCAGGCTGTCCATTTGCATCTACTGTAGCCAGATAATATGTGCCACAAGCTTTAATAAATTCGTGTACTTTGTTCATATCATCACCACACAATTATTATACTTTTTTTGTTGACTTACAAGAAATCAGTGCTAATATAAAGGTGTGGTTAGGGAACCGTATAAGGGGACGGCAACCGGCTGCTTGTACAGGAGGCAATAACGCAGATTCCGACAAAGATATAGTGCCATAACATGGCTAAATGTTGGGCATTAAAAAAGTACATTCGCACCAGCAGCAATAAGTGCTGGAATAAATTATAGTGCCAGTCCATATGTTGACTGAAAGCACATTACAGGCCGGGAATAAACCCGGCTTTTTTTGTTAACAATTATTTTTCCTTCCACAAAAAAAAGCTGGCCCCTAAAACTTAGGAGCCAGCAAAACGTTCTTGGTAGGAGTTTTATTTATTTGTTAGTTTGATGTAATAACAATATCTGAAATTGTAATTGTTGAATTTGGTGTTCTACCGAAATCGAAGAATAAAATTAAATCAGTATATTTATCATCTGGTGTAGCAGGTGCTGTTCCTGTTCTAGTAATTACTTCTCCATCTGTAAATGTAACATTCTCATCTGCAATAACACCTCCATCAGGAGCCTTGAATACACAAGTTCCACTTGCACCTGTAATTTTGAAAGATACTGTATATTCTTTTCCACCTTCAATATCTGCTTCTGTATTAAGGAATAACTGAGCCATATAGGTTGAATTTGCATTCTCAGTTTTTAATGTTGCAACATTATTTTCAAGAGTAAAATTATCTGTTACAGCTGAATAATCTGTTACATTATCAAAATAGTCGCCCCATACATTTTTACACAAGTACAATTTATTAAAAGTAATGTTTCCAACAAGATTTTCTACGCCACCAACATGAACCTTAATCTCAGCAGTTTTTCCATTAGCTGTTACTGTTACAACTGCATCGCCATCTGCAACTGGTGTAATTGTAACTTTGTTTCCACTTACAGATACTGCTGCAACTGATTCATCATTAGATTCTGCTGAATAAGCATCTGGTGTAAAGCCTTCTGCTGTAATTGTAACTTCAACTGCATCTGCCGAAGCGCTGTCGAAAGAAACCCTTGTTTCTGATGGTGTAATATTTTCTACAACTTTTACTTCAATTTCCGAAACTTCGCCAGCTGCACCTGTTACAGTTAAGATACCTGTAATATCGTACATTTTTCCTGATGTTGCTTTTACTCGAACATAGAAATCTTTTTCCCCAGGCTGTGACCAGTCTGCACCAACTGTAGACATGTAAGCTCTAAGACCTTCGCCTTCTGCTCTTGCCCATGGCTGAGTTTCTTTTTTGTTGCTTCCTAACTGGAAAGTTACAATTGCATCTGTAGAAAGTGGAAGTGCGTAAGAATCATCACTCCAGTTGTAAATAAATTCTCCACCAGCACCAGCAATTTTTTCTACTGTAATTGTGTAAGGAACTACACCACCTGCAACTGGGGCCAAAACTGTAATCTGTGCTGAAGCAGAAACTGTTTCTGAATATTTTGCAGTTACTGTTACAACTGTATCTTCTTCAACTTCGCCTGCTGTAAAAAGACCTGAGTCACTAATTGTACCAGCTGTTTCAGGACTTACCGACCATTCAACGTTGCGTGGCAAATTAAGTGTTGTATCGTTTGCTGTAAACTGCTGTTTCTTATCTTTTTTCAAAGAAACATTTTCACCTGGTGAAACTGTAATTCCAGTTACTTCAAAAGATTTTGTTTTTTCAACTTTTACATCGTAAATTGTTATAGTGTTTGTTACACCCGCATAACCCATTCCAAAGGCAATAATTGCTTCTGCTTTATTTTCTTTGTACTGGTTTGGTTTAGCTACAACTTCTTTTGTATATTCTTTAATATCTGTGAATGAAGGAATAAGTGCTTCAGATGAACCTTCAATAATGTTTCCGTCTGTTGAATCAAAGAATGCTTTGAAAGAAATCTTATATGTATCTCCGGCATTTACATCAAATGCTCCTACTGCAATCTGAGTGTTCCATTCGCTTGTCCATACACTGCCTGGATTTGTATTTGTAAACTTTACAGCTGTACCATCATCAGCGAATAGGGCTGTTGCACCAATTGAAGAATAAGCTCCTATGTTACCTTTTGTTTCTTCATAAACCCAGCCACTACTAACATCTATTTCTTCTGACCATTCATAAGAATCTTCATCAAATGCTTTAATGAAATTAACTGTTACTGTTTTTGTTACTTCAAGTCCATTGAAAGTAGCTTTTACTGTTACCTCAGAAGTTTTTGAACCTTCAGTAAATTCTCCAAATGTAAATGTACCGTCTTCTTCTACAGATGAACCTGTACTTCCTGTTTCTGAAACTACTGTGTATTCAGGTTTTACACTATAACCCTTTATTGTTGTTGTGAATTTTGCAGATGCTTCTGAAACAAAAGAATCATATGTTGATGTAAGTGTCATTTCTTCAACTGTTGCTGTAGAAATATCATCTTCAACAATCTTAATGTTTTTGATTGTGAATGTATTGTTAGGAGCTGTCCATCCGTGACCAATAATAATCCAAACATTTTCTACATCTTCTTCTGAGCTGTAGAAAAGTTCAAGCTGATTATCTGTTGCACCTGTTGTGAATCTTTTGATGTAAATTTCATTTCCTTCGCCTACATCCTTTGCAAGATTTACAACTGTAGACTGATTAGGAATTTGTGATGTTAATGTTAAAGAAACTTTGTAGTATTTTCCAGCTTTCAAATCTGCATTAGTTTCAATCTGTGTAATTGTTCCCCACTGATTATCAACTTCGCCATAATCCTTTGCTGTTGTAAATGTGAATCCTCTATAAAGGCTTCCTGTATAATCATCGTTTGTTGTGTTTGTACCACTTACATCTGCTCTTGTTACAAGACCACCATCATATTTTTTTACTGTGATTAAAATTGGGTCTGCTTCAAAATCGCCGTAAGTAATTACCAGTTCAACTTTCTCTGCATCTTCAGTTGGATTAAGTTTATATTCAACTCCATCAGAAACTTCTTCTTTTTCTGAAGAACCAGCGTATTCTACTTCAACTTTAATTTTTGAAAGATCAATTTCTTCGCCATCAAAATATTCTGTTGGGAAATCTGATGAAGGTGTTACAGAAATTGAAACCGGTTTATCTCTTAAGAGAATTGTTTTGTTACATGATTTATCTTCGTAAGAAACTTTTACACTAACTTCTTCTTCGTGTCCTGTTGAATCTTCTGAGCGAATGAGTTTCTGTTCTGCATCAAGATTTGCAGCGGCAACCTGAATTGTAAAATCTTCGTCAGCTAAAGTCTTTTTACTGTTGTCGCTGTATTTTGCAGTTACAGTAAAATCTTCATTTTCAACTGTATCGCCAACAAAATAAACCTTGCTTCCAGTTGCTGAAATCGACTGCAATGTTGGTGCAGGATCAGATGCTGGAGCTTTTGAATTATGTTTACACCCAACAACTGAAATAGAACTTAAAAATAATACTGCACTAAAAAGAGCAGTTACTACATTTAGTTTTTTCATTTTGTAATCTCCTATTTTAATTTTTTTTATATTTTTTATCACTTTCTGAAATTTAGTAAGGCGAAGAATTTCGAAAGAGTTTAATAATTTCGGTAACCGGAAAAAAAAGAAGATGCCGAACAAAAACCCGACATCCTCTTTAATTTTTTAGTCCACAATTTCTGGAACTACTTCTGTACCTGAAGCATCCCAGAAGGCAATGTTTTTAATGTAGTGAACAATTGGTTCGGTAGTAGCTTTCTGTACGATTGAAACCATACAATAATGTTTTCCATTTTTTGCATGAGTTGCTTTAGTCATATCATATGTGAATATTTTGTATTCTGTACCTAATGTGTAAGAAACTGCATCTTCTGTACATGCAGAAAAATTTATTACAGAATTATTTGTATCGCTTTTTGCTTCAAAAGTTATTTTTGCAATATGGGATAAATCATAAATTGCAGCCGAAGCAGAACTGTCACTACCACTGGCATTACTACAAATAGCAAGACCATACCAGTTTCCAGTCTGTGCAATAACTAAAGCATCGTCCTGAATCTGTGTAGAACAACCTGCATTCCAGTCTGTCCATTTTTGAAAATCCATCTTATCGTTGTACATACTGAAAGGCACGGCTCCACCTTCGATTCCTGTTGCAGAATTGTTTGTATATTTTCTAATGTGGTTTCCATCATTTACCATTGCGTTTGCACAGCTGCTTAATCCAAACAAAGAGATTAAACAAACTGTAATTGCTGTTAATAAAATCTTTTTCATTTTTTACCTCGGTTCAGATTATTTGTAGTAGCGGACATAATCAATTTCATAAACTGCTTTGCGCATATCTTTGTTGATGCTTCCACCTAAGTTTCCACCCATAGCAAGATTTATGATTACATAGAATTCCTGATCATATGGCCACTGGGCCCAGTTATCGTAACCAGGGTTTGCATAAACAGTTCCCAATGATTCACCGTCATAGAACGCTTCCAGAGTTCCGCTTGTCCACATTACACCGTAAGTATGATATTCACCGTCGTTGATAATTGTTGAACCAAGAGAAGGATAAACATCTGTAGCATTAGTCTGAGACAATGCGTGATGTAATGTTGCGTAAGCTTTGTCTCCACTAGTGCTTGGTGAATATTCCATAATGTCAATTTCCCCAGAGCGAGGCCAAATTCCGTATTCGCTGTTAGTTGGCATCATCCAGAATGCAGGCCATACACCATTGTTTGCAATTTCATTTCCGTTCTTGTCGTATGCAACTGGCATTTTAAGGCGAGCTTCAATGTAACCATACTTCATATCAACTTTGTTAGATGTCTGGATTTTTCCAGAATCCCAGTTGATTCCATTTGTAGACTTAGCTGTTATTTTTAAAGTGCGGCCATTAACAGAATCTGAATCTGTTGCATCACCAACTGTAACACAGCTTTTTTTGTAATTCTGAATTTCGTTATTATGAATTGGACCTGTGATTGTATTCAAAGCTTCGCTTACAATTGTGTCTGCATTGTCACCTTTGCTGGCTACACCTTCAAAGTACCACCAGTCTTCTTCATTCAACTTTTCATCACTAAAATCATCTTCCCAAACTAATGTCATTTTTGAAAGATCCAATTTTTCTTCTTTTGGTGGAATAAAACAACATGATGACATAACTACTCCTAATAATGCTGCTGAAGTTACAAGTAATAAAGATTTATATTTTTTCATTTTTATCACATCTCCTGATTACTAAAGTCCAATGTTTACATAAGTTGTAAGTTCAAAATATTTTGAACCTTCCACACCAGCACCCATTGGCAATGCAAAGAATGAATCTGTTGATCCTTTTCCAAAGTTTCTTCCTTCGATTTTTACACCAACTCTGTTTGTTGCTTCCATGAAAGAAGGCTTTTCGTTAAAGGCATAGGCAACATCAATTGTGTACTGTAATGGGAAGGTGATGTTGAAGTTTCTGTACCAGCCTTCGGCACCCCAGCCATTAACTGTAAAATCTGTTTTTGCAATAAAGTGTTTATAGCGGGCAGAAAGTCCTCCGTGAATAAAAGTTACATATTCTGGATTTTTTGCATCAGCCCATGCCCCGCAAGAAGCTCCCATGTGACCTACATCAAAATTACCAATTACACGAAGTCCTGGAACCAAGTTTGTTACAACACGGCCACCAACCTGCCACAAGTTATGCTGAACTCCAAGAGCACCACCTTCGTTCCAACCGATATCAGTTACTTTTGTTCCGTCGTTTCTTGTAACTGTAATGTCAGTGTCTCCCTTGTAAGGAATGCTGTCTGTTTTACCTGCATAAAGCTGATAAAGACCTGTTAAGCTGAAGGCAAGTTTTGCACCTTCAATATCATTGCTGTTCCATTCGTGGAACCATGTACCACCTTCTGGGTCATAAGTTAATACTGCTTCAACTTCTACTGCCTGACGATTTCCAAGTCCAACAATAAAAGGAGCTCCCATTGTTAAGCTTCTTCCCATTGGCTTCTGAAGTGGAGTGCGGGCTCTGATTACAGGTTTAAATTCAAAGTTACCGAATGCAAGGTTTGTTCCAACCTGAACTTCAAAGCGATTTCCTGAACCACTGTCTGCTGTATAAAAACTACCACGTACAAACTGAGGATTTGTATCTGCAACAACACCTCTGTAAATTACGTTAGAATAGATGTATGTGTGCTGGAACATATCAGTTCCAAAATGCAAGTATCCGCCTAAAGTATCAAGAATATTAATCTGTTTAAGCTCTTTGTTGTTATCAACATAGTATGCACCAATTTTTTCTGAACCGGCAGTAAGGAATCCACCCTTAAACTGGAACCAAGGCATAATATATGTTTCTGCATAGACAGAAGCTTTATAACCACCACCAAAAGCTGCATATGGATCAATAAGTACATGTTCAGATTTTGCAAATTCAGCAGCACCTGTTGCATTCAGGAAAATCCCATCAAGAGGTCCAACATTAGGAATCCACTTAACCCAGTTTGCCTGAACCTGAGGTTTTGCTCCGCCTACAATTTCTGGACCGCCAATTACAGTTAATCCTGAAAGCGCTCCCTTACCAACAAACTCTAAAGCAATTGGAGCTTTTGAACCGTAAGTATCGTAACCAACAATATCAAAGCCTTCTGAAGAAATGCAGAATGGATCTCCGTTTCCTTCAAAGCTGGCATGACCAGTGTGATAGTAACCGTTCAAATCAAAAAGCTTGTTCTGATAATTAAAGCTTGCTGAATAAACATCAACATATTTAAGCTGATCTTCTTTACCCTGGTTATCTCCGTGAACTTTATTTTTTGTTTCAAAATATGAAGCATTGTGATCATGAAGATTTGTGTATGGTTCTGCAGTTGCAGCACGAAGACTTACATCTGCACTTAAGTTTTCAAATGGCTTTACAGAAATTCCAAGTGTTGTTTCAGCTGCCAGATGAGTAGAGTTTATTCCACCATCTGCATTTTTATAGCGCAAAACATCAGCCCAGTTTCTTGTTCTGTTTTTAATGTCTTCAAGAACACCGTTTACATAAACTGGAGTTGTGCTCTGAACAGTTGTTGATAAAGTTGTAATCTGAACTTTTTTATTTTCGTTGATTGTCTGTTTAATTGATTTTTCATTTCCCTTTGCAAGATAAACAGCATCGTTCATTCCATTAAAGGTTGCAGCAATCTGTTCTGCAGTTGAATCGTACATAGAAAGCTTCCATGCATCACTTAACATATAATAAGCTGCACGAGGAATTCTAATATTGATTCCGTTTTCTGTAATTGTACTCTGAGCACAAATACCAAACCATTCTTCAGACATGTTATTTGAGCCTTCTTTGTAGTCCAGCTCGTAACCGGCATTTGCCCATGAAGCTTCATCATGAATATCCAGATTCTTTACCTGGTAACGCTTCCACCATTCATCCATCCATTCAAATACAAAACCACCAAGCATGTTCTGGCTCTTACCTTTTCCGTAAGACTGCTCGTAGATTTCCTGCCACTGAGTTTTAAGATAAGTCATCTGAGCAAACTGATCTTCCTGATGAAGAATATCGTTGAAAGCATCTGCTCCACTTTCAGTAAGAACGATTGGCTTATCTAAAGTATCAGCAACATTTTCGTAGAATGAATCATAAAATTTATAACCGCGGTAAGCATTAACACCAAGTACATCAAGAGATGGACAAAGCTTAGAAATTAAATCCAAATACTGAACATCACCGTTTACAATTCCAACAGGACGGTTAGGATCAATTTCTTTACAGGCAGCCATTGCTTTTTCCAAAAGATCATAAAGGTAACCAGCTTTTACTACATTTTGTTCACCAACAGGAAGGTTTTCAATTTCTGATGATGACCATACAAGACCGTAGTTACTTTCGTTACCGAACATGTACATCAATACACCCTTTACATCCTTATACTTTTCTGCAGTATCCTTTGCCTGCTGAATAAGAACTTCACGAGTGTAATAATCTGAATAGTCTGTCTGTGGATACCAGGTTCCATTTACACTTACACCATAGCGACCAAGAAGATCGTTGATTACTGTGTAAATGCCATATTTTGTATAAATGTATTCAACCCACTTTGGAGGGATTGTTGTAAAACAGCGGATTACATTAACACCCATACTTTTAAGCATAGGCATATCTGTATCAATCATTCGCTGAATAAAAGCTTCATCTTGATCAAAAAGACTGTAAGTGTAGTTTTCTCCAATTGGAGTAAAAGACCAAACAATACCTTTTACTTCAACCGCAGTTTTACCGTCATATAATTTCCAGCCACCTGCATCTTTTTTTACGGTTACTTTCTGTGCAAAAAGAGAGGCGCACAATGCAAAGGCCATCGCAATTACTGCAAACTTCTTTTTATTCATTTTAGTTCCTCAATTAGTTTATTTGTTTAAAGGAATAACCTTACCGTTTCCCCAAGAAGATGGATCTGAATAAGTGTTATCGTTAGGGCTGTTCCAGTGAAGAAGACCTGTTCTTTCCTTTCCGTTGTCTGCATCATTAATCTGGAAATCGCAGCGAACCTTCTGTTTAAGTCTTAAGTCTTTACCACCAAGCAATGAAAGAGGGAACTTACCTTCAACCTTGTAGCCATGTTCTGAATAGACAGCTGCAACCTTAATTTCATCACTTGCAACAGGAGTATCATTAAGACCAACTCCAACATCAAAAATGTCAGATTTGCTGTGAGGAATAATTCGAACTCTTACATCCGAATCCTTAAAGTAGGTATGCTTTGAAGTGTCAGTTCCAAAGAAGAATTCAACACCATCACCACGCCATGCTGCGGCAGGTTCAAGAGTATTTGTATTTGGATCATCATCAGTTACATCTGCAAACACATAAAGATTTTTACCATCAGTTCTAACGATAAAATATCCATCTGCATTTGACGGATTAAAGGATCCACCATAAACCATCTGATTTGTGTGAACACCTTCCAAACCTTTCCATTCATTAAATTCACCATCAATTTCTGGTACATCATTTTCTGAGTAATAGAAATAGGAGTTAGCTTCTTTTACAGGAACTGCATCTGAGAAAGCTTCTTCTGGAATGTAAGGAGCATCTACAATTTTTTTTGCATGAACTGTAAGACAAGAAGATAACAGTAATGGAATGAACAAAGTTGGAAGAAATACTAAGCGGAATTTTTTCATACTTTTACCTCTATTAGTTTTTTTACTTGGTCAGTTTAAGTCATGAGTTTTCAGATTGTAAGATAGTTAGATTTCGGAATGGTGTGTTTTTTTTGGTTATTGAGTTGTAGTAGAGGTATTTGATTATTTTTTTTGAGTAAAAATGGCAGCTTTTGTTTTATGTGAAAAAGATATTGTACTTAAAGATAACGGAGAATCCGCTGAAGCTAAATGGTTTGATGTAAACAATTTGCCTAACTCCCCTAAACCAGGAAACATTGCTTACAGGCTGATACATGGGGAGTATTAAACTTACTATTAACACATTCTTATATTAATTATTCTGTGATATAATAAACTCATTCAAAAAGTTGGAGTACCTGATATGGCAAAAGCAAAATCCACAAAATCTTCATCAGCAACCCTTGGCTTTGAACAG
>JAEDFM010000076.1 GCA_016292805.1 Treponema sp.
TAAATAAATATATTATAAAAGATTGTTATTATCAACTAAACAGATAACTATTTTTTTAAGTAAGCTTGAATTGTAAGTGTTGTGGAAATTACAGATACAATTGTAGTTACAATTCCCGCATACTGATTAAAGTAATAGGTAAAAGCATTAGTTCTGGCAGTAATTATAGTTTCAGGTTCAATAACAGCATCCTTTTTTATTTTTTTACCGTTAACATTAACTACAGTAATAGCTTCACCAGCATTTTTAGTTCTGTCAAAACCACCAGCAAGACCAATGTAATAGTCAGCAGTGCGGTCTGGAATATAAGGGAAACGTCCAGGATTACGAACTGCACCAGCAACAGTTACAAAAAGCTGCTTAAATGGAACAACCAGCTTATCGTAAGGCTGAACAGTTTCTTCAGAAGAATAAGATGCATCGTAAAGAATATTTGCAATGTTAAAAGGAATAATCTGCTGGCGGCGTACAATATAAGCATTTTCTATATCGGCAGCAGCAGATTTAAAACATGTAGAATATTTACGAATTAAATATGCATAGTTTGTATTTTCTTCAAATGTAATAATTTTGCGGTTAGAAGCTTCCAAAGAACCTTCTTCATTAGCAAGTACAGCACCTTCTATAAACATAACAGGCTTTAACTGAGAATAAGAAGATACAAAAATTTCGTCCAGATTCTGTAATGCAAGATTTTCGTCAATTGACTTTTGATCCAAATAAAGTTTTTCACCATATTCAGCATCACGGTTTGTATAACGGGTTAATTCTATACGGCTGGTATCGGCCATAGGTGCAAGGCCGTTACCATAAAAATTAACAAGATCCTTTAAGTTTTCATTTTTTAAAAGTTCATAAGTACCAGGTCGTTCAACAGCACCCTTTACAGTTACACGGCGTTCATAACGGTTTACAGTAATAACATCACCAGGACGCACATAAGGATTCTGAGACATATCACCATTACGCAAAGCTTTAAACAAGTCGTAAGTTTTAACCTTACCGTTTAAACCAGTAACAGTTACTATACGGTTAGATGCATATCCAGTAGTAATACCATTTAAAACTTCAGAAAGACGAGTTAATGCCCAGGCCTTCTGTTCCTTAGTTTCTTTAACTTCGCCAGTTACAGTTACAGTAAAAGCAGCAGGAGTTGTAAGAATAAACTGAGCACCACTAAGAGGATAGTTTTTCTGAACAATTTCTTCCACCTGTTTTTTTACAGTTACATACGACTTACCTGCAACATCAAGAATTGCAAGATTAGAAACCTTAATTTTATAACCAGAATCTACAACAATATGAAAACTAACAGGAGTATTACCGGCAGCATAAGTAAGAGAATAAATATCGCCTGCAGTAATCATATAATCAGGATTAGAAAGAGCCAGCTGAGCATTTGGAACAATAGAAACAAAAGTTTCATCAATACCAGCATTAACATCTGTTTTTTTGTTTATAGTCTGTGCAAAAACAAATACTGAACAAAATGAAAGTAATAAAAGAACTGCTAATTTTTTCATTATTTTTTTCCTTTAAGTTTAGCCATAGCTTCTGGGTCGTTTTTAATATTTTCAATTGCGTTTAAAAGGAATGCAAGGAAAACAGAAATAAAGAATGCAGCAAATGTAACAATAATACAAAGCTTACCGCGGCTAGGACCACTTTTCATATCAGGAATCTCTGCATATTCCAGAATCTGGAAAACAGGCTTTTCGCTGGCCATAGAAACCTTTAAGCTTTCGTACTGAACCTTAAGCTGCTTGTAAACTTCTTCCTGAACAGCAAGCTCTGTTTTTACAAGAGTAGCATCCATAACAATAGAAGGAGTATTGTAAGGGTTATAAACATTCTGAACCGAAGATTCAATTTCGTGAATCTGTTTTTGCAGGGTTACAATTTCGTTATATGTTGTATTAATGTTTTCTTCCAGATTTGTTTTTTGCAGCTGGTTTTTATCTACACCAAGCTCCTTAAAACGTTTTTCCAAAAGTTCTACAACGTAATTTACAACATCACGACCAAGAGCGGGATCAATATCTTCAAAGCTTAATGTAAAAACACCAGTTTCATCATCAAAGTTTGAATGGAGTTTCTTTTTTAATGCTTTACGGCTAGATTCTACAGGAGATTTTTCAATTTTCCATTCTTCAATAAAATTAAATTTTGCAATTACTGCATCCTGAATAGTATTTGAATTAACAAGATAAGTTGCTAAAGAGCTGTTACTTACTCCACCGCCACCACCAATATTAAAACCAGCCATAGAAGCCAAACTAGATAAATTTCCTAAAGATGCACCAGAACCTTTATCATCATTAATAAGCATCTGGGCCTTTGGAGTATATATGTTTGGTAAAAAAGATTTTTTTGGAGGTAATACAAGAGAAATTATTGAAATTAAAACTGCCAGTACAGCACCAGCAACAGTAATTCCTATAATCATCCATTTTCGTTTTAATAAAACAGCAAATAAATCTATTAAACTGATTTCATCTTCGTTTTTTGTTTCAACTTCATTCATATAATAATATTATCATATTTTTTTATATTGTTTCTACAAAAAAATACCGCAGAATTAATTCTGAGGTAATAAACTATCTACCTTGTTCCGTGTAATTCTTATTTACCCATTCTTTATATTCGCCAGAAAGTATGCGATTCATCCATTCTTCGTGATTCAAATACCATTTAATGGTCGCAAGCAACCCCTGTTCAAAAGTCATCTTTCTTTTCCAGCCTAACTGAGTCTTTGCTTTTGTACAGTCAATTGCATAACGCTTGTCATGACCAGGACGATCCTTTACATAAGTGATTGTCTTACGGACATCTTCAGCATTCTTACCGATTTCTTTTGAAGTAAGGTTGATTACTTCATTCAAAAGCTTAATGTTCTGCCATTCGTTTTCACCACCAAGGTTCCATTTTTGTCCAGCTGGAGACTTGTTTACAATTTCCCAAACACCGCGGTTATGGTCTTCTACATAAATCCAGTCGCGAATGTTGTCACCTTTACCATAAACAGGAAGATTCTTACCATTTTTGATATTAGAAATCATAAGTGGAAGAAGCTTTTCTGGAAACTGGAAAGGACCGTAGTTGTTTGTACAGTTAGATAAAGTAATTGGCAGACCATAAGTGTGATAGTAAGACATTACAATATGGTCAGAAGAAGCTTTAGATGATGAGTAAGGACTTCGTGGATCATAAGGTGTAGTTTCAAGGAAGTAGCCAGTTTCACCAAGAGAACCGTAAACTTCATCAGTAGAAATGTGATGGAAAAGAACATCATCACGAATATTGTCTAATGAACAGTTCCAGTAGTTGCGGGCAACATCCAGCAAAGTGTAAGTTCCCATAACATTTGTTTTCATAAATGCTTCAGGCCCAAGAATAGAACGGTCAACATGACTTTCTGCAGCAAAGTGAATTACAGTGTCGATGTCATACTGTTTGAAGATGCGTTCAATTTCAGCACGATCACAGATATCAACTTTTTCAAAGAAATAACGTTTACCGCCGAACTGTTCTTCTACATCTTTTAAAGATTCAAGGTTTCCAGCGTATGTAAGACAGTCTACATTTACAACGTTTCCAGTAAAATTGGCATCGCCAAATAAGTCAGTTCCAGAATTTGAAAGACCGAACAAATAATGAATAAAGTTACATCCAATAAATCCAGCACCACCAGTAACTAGAATATTATTTAAGCGGCGCATACTTTGTATCCTTTTCACTAAGTACAGGTAACTGATTTTCTAAATAATCAGCCCAGTTAATAGCCAATTTAGGGTCATTCCACATAAAACCAGCCTCATCCTCTGGATGATAAAAATCTGTACACTTATATGAAATCATTGCACTATCAGACAAAACTAAAAACCCATGAGCAAAATATTCTGGTATGTAGAATTGATTATGTATTTTTGAATCTAATATTAAACCGTGATATTTTAAGTAAGTTGAAGATTCTGGACGCAAATCCACAGCAACATCATAAATTACACCTTTTAAGACTGTAATTAATTTTCCCTGTGGATAATTTTTTTGAAAATGCATTCCTCGTAAAACATATTTTTTAGAAACCGAAATATTATCTTGAACAAAATTACTTACAATCCCTGTTTCAGCATATTTACTTTCATTAAATTGTTCAAAAAAATATCCTCTTGAATCTTCATGAATAACTGGTCGTATTTCCAATAATCCATCAATATTACACTTTATTACTTCAAATGACATATATCTACCAGGTATCTTCCATATTCATTAGAAAATCCACTTGCCAATTTTAATAATTGTTCTTTGGAAATCCACCCATTATTATAAGCAATTTCTTCTATACAGCTAATATACAACCCCTGCCTTTTTTGAATAGTAGATACAAAATTTGATGCTTCAAGTAAACCATCATATGTACCAGAATCAAACCAGGTCATTCCACGACCTAACAATTCAACAGAAAGAGTTCCTTCTTTTAAATACATTTTATTTAAATCTGTAATTTCAAGTTCGTTTCTAGAACTAGGCTTTAAGGATGCTGCTTTTTCTACTACCGAGTTATCATAAAAATATAAACCAGGAATTGCATAATGAGATTTTGGATTTTTAGGTTTTTCTTCTATTCCAATAGCATTATTTTCCTTATCAAATTCTAATACTCCATATGCTTCTGGTTTAGTAACATAATAACCAAACACAACAGCACCTTTATCTTTTTCTATTTTATTAACAGCCGACATAAGAATAGAAGTAAAACTTTGTCCATAGAAAATATTATCTCCTAATACAAGTGCAACATCATCATTACCAATAAATTCTTTACCTACAATAAATGCATCAGCAAGACCATTTGGTTTTTCCTGCACTGCATATTCAAAATGCATACCAAGCAAAGAACCATTACCGAACAATTCTATAAAGCATGTAATATCACGGGGAGTTGAAATAATCAGAACATCCCGAATTCCTGCAAGCATAAGACAACTCAATGGATAATAAATCATTGGTTTATCGTAAACAGGTAAAATTTGTTTTATAACAACATTAGTAATTGGATATAAACGACTACCAGCTCCACCCGCAAGAATAACACCTTTCATATAAATTCCATTTTCTTTATAATAATATTTTATTCTTCTATATTATAAGCTTAAACTGCGCTATTTAGTCAACACAAAATTTTTACAGGTT
>JAEDFM010000029.1 GCA_016292805.1 Treponema sp.
TAGCTTGCCACGGCGACCTGAGGTTGTCTTGCAATGACAAAGATTTTACGAACCAAGGGGACGGATCTCCTGGTTTTACAAAGATTTTACGAACCAGGGGGACGGATCTCCTGGTTTTACAAAGATTTTACGAACCAAGGGGACGGATCTCCTGGTTTTACAAGCAGGAAGGAAATAGATGAAGAATACACTTGGAAACAACATGACAGTTACAATTTTTGGGGAAAGTCACGGACCATTTATTGGTTGTGTTTTAGATGGACTTGCACCTGGCCTTAAAATTGATGAAGCATTTATTAATCATCAGTTAGATATGCGTCGTCCTTCCGGAAAAATTTCTACTGCCCGTGTAGAAGCAGATCAGTACCAGATTGTAAGTGGTGCCTTTAACGGTTATACAACGGGGACAGCCCTTACTATCATCATTCCTAACTCTGTTCAGCATTCCCAAGATTATTCAAAAATGGCAACATTGGCTCGCCCAGGCCATGCAGACTACACTGCAGAATGCAAATATCATGGTTTCCAGGATTACCGTGGTGGCGGACATTTTAGTGGTCGTATTACTGCTGCTCTTGTTGCTGCTGCTGGTATTGTAATTCCTGCCCTTGCAAAAAAAGGCATTGTAATTGGAAGTCATGTAAAAACTTGTGCCGGAGTTCCAGATGCCGATTTTGGAAAAACAGAAGCTGAACTTAAAGCTCAAATTGCTAAATTAAATGATGCTCCATTTGCAGTTATTGGTGATGGAGTGGAAGCTGCAATGAAAGCAAAAATTGAAGAAGCCGCAGCTGATAGGGACAGTGTTGGCGGTATTCTTGAAACAGCAATTGTTGGACTTCCTGCGGGGCTTGGGGAACCTTGGTTTGATTCTTTAGAAAGTATGCTTAGCCATGCTTTGTTCAGTGTGCCTGCAGTAAAAGGTGTTCAGTTTGGTAATGCTTTTGAAAAAGTAAACTGCCGCGGAAGTGAATATAATGATCCACTTCGTATGGATGGAAACAGAGTTGTAACAACAACAAACAACAATGGGGGAATTAACGGTGGTATTACAAACGGAATGCCAGTTCTTTTTAGCTGTGCTGTAAAACCAACCCCATCAATTTATAAAGAACAGAAAACAATCGATTTTAATAAATACGAAAATGCAGATTTAGCAATTAAAGGTCGCCATGACCCTGCAATCATTCATAGAGCAAGAGTTGTAATAGATTCAGTTACAGCTTTAGTTTTGTATGATGTACTTGCCGGCCGCTACGGCACAGACTGGTTTACAGCAGAATAAGAAGGAAAATATGGAATACGGTCTTATTGGAGAAAAATTAGGTCACAGCTTTTCAAAGGAAATTCATAATCAGATTGGAAGCTATGATTACATCTTAAAAGAAATCCCAAAAACTGAATTAACTGCTTTTATGCAGGCAAAGGATTTTAAGGGGATTAATGTTACTATTCCTTACAAGCAGGATGTTATTCCTTTTCTTGATTACATTGATGATGCTGCAAAGGAAATTGGTGCTGTAAATACAATCGTAAACAAAGATGGAAAACTGTACGGTTACAATACAGATTTTATTGGCTTAAAAAGACTTATCCTTAAAACTGGACTGGAGCTTTCTGGCAAAAAGGTTTTGATTCTGGGAACTGGGGGTACAAGTAAAACTGCAACTGCTGCTGCAAAAGCTCTTGGTGCAAAGGAAATTCTTATTGTTAGCCGTAAGGAATCTGAAAATACAATTACTTACGAACAGGCAGCTGCAGACCACAAAGATGCACAGATTATTTTAAACACAACTCCATGTGGAATGTATCCAAATATTAATGCATGTCCAATTTCTGTGGAAAGCTTTGCTGTGCTGGAAGGTGTTGTTGATGTAATTTACAATCCACTTAGAACTGAACTGATTGTTGCTGCCCAGAAAAAAGGCTTAAAAGCTCAGGGTGGATTGTACATGCTTGTTCAGCAGGCAATTGCTGCAGCCGAATACTTTTTTGATAAACCAGTTGAAGATGAAAAAGCTGAGGCTATTTTTAAAAATATGCTTGGTGCAAAACAGAATATTGTTCTTGTGGGAATGCCTGGCTGCGGAAAATCTACTGTTGGTAAAAAACTGGCAAAACAGTTGAACCGTGAACTTTATGATACAGATGAAGAAATTACAAAACGGGAAGGAAAAACTCCATCGGAAATTATTACAGAAAAAGGTGAACCTGCTTTCCGCGATATTGAAGCTGCAGTTTGTGCAGATTTAGCAACAAAAAATAATGTAATTATCTCTACAGGTGGAGGAGCAATTCTCCGTAACGAAAATGTTGTTAATTTAAAACATAACGGTGTAGTTTTCTTTATTGACCGTGAATTGGAAAAAATAAGACCAACTGGGGACAGACCTCTTTCTAATTCGGAGGATAAATTAAAAGCGGTTTACCAGTATCGCTATCCAATTTATAAGGCTTGTGCAGATTTTTGCATTAAGTCTGATGAAAATGTAATGCACACTGTGGAGCTGGTAGAAGAAAAATTTGAAAAATAAGGCTGCGCCGAGCGTGGAGCGGTGCGAAGCAGCCACCGCAGAGGGACTTGTCCCTCGAGGAGGCTGAGCGTTAGCGAACCGCGGAAGGCGAGTTGGAAGGTTGACTGCGCTAAAAAAAAATACTGGGAGAAATTATATGAAAATTAAAGTAATCAATGGACCAAACATCAATATGCTGGGAATTCGTGAACCTGGCATTTACGGTGCTGATAATTTTAAGACTCTCATTAAAAATATTAAAGCTTTTGCAAAGGAAAATAAAATCAAGGTGGATTGCTATCAGTCCAATCACGAAGGGGATCTGGTTGATGTTATTCAGGCTTGCTATGGCAAATACGACGGCATTGTAATTAATCCTGGTGCTTATACTCATACAAGTATTGCAATTCTGGATGCGGCTAAGGCTGTTAAGATTCCTGTTGTAGAAGTTCATATTTCTAAAGTTGAAGAGCGGGAAGATTTCCGCCAGGTAAGCTACATACGCCAGGCTTGTGTAAAAACAATTACTGGTCATGGAATTGCCGGCTACATTGAAGGCATTCAATATTTGATGGATTGCCACGTCGCTGGCGCTCCTCGCAATGACAAGGAAGGCAAGAATGAAGATTAGTCCGTCAACAGCAAAAGGTGTTATGATGGCTCCACCTTCCAAAAGCATGGCTCACCGTCATTTGATTTGCGGGGCTCTTGCAAATGGAAAAAGTGTAATCAATAACATTGACCTTTCTGAAGATATTAAAGCTACTCTTGGTTGTATTAAGCAGCTGGGAGCTTCTGCTGAAGTTGTGGCAGGGGAAGGCGCTAATCAGATTATTGTTGAAGGTGCTGGGGATTTTATTAAAAATGGAGCCAGGGGGACAGACCCTGTTAAAAACCGCTTGTTCAATTGTAACGAATCTGGCTCAACCTTGCGTTTTTTCATTCCCCTTGCAATGCTTAGTGGCTCACCTGCCAAATTTATTGGAAGCCAGGTTTTAATGACACGCCCCCTTTCTGTTTACGAAACAATCTGCCAGCAGCAGAATATTAAGCTTGTTCATGTGGAAGGCGGAATTGAGGTAGAAGGAAAACTTAATTCGGGAATTTTTGAAGTTCCTGGAAATATAAGCAGTCAGTTTATTACTGGTTTGCTTTTTACGCTGCCACTTTTGGAAGGTGACAGTAAAATTGTTCTTACAGAATCTGTAGAAAGTAAACCCTACATTGATATGACTCTTCAGGTTCAGAAGGAATTTGGAATTAAAGCTGACTGGGAAAACGAAAACACTTTGGTTGTACCAGGGGGACAGACCTACCTGGCTCACGACGGCGCTGTAGAAGGGGACTATTCAAATGCAGCCTTTTTTGAAGCTTTGAACTATATTGGCGGTTCGGTTGAGGTTCAGGGATTACGAAAAGACAGTCTTCAGGGCGACAAGGTTTATCTTGAATTGTTTAAGGAACTTGCTGCAGGTAATGCAAAAATTGATATTAGTGATTGTCCAGATTTGGGACCAATTTTGCTTATAATGGCAGCTGCCCTTAACGGTGGCGAATTTACTGGAACTAAGAGACTTGCCATAAAGGAAAGTAACCGTGGTGCGGTAATATGCCAGGAACTGGCTAAGTTTGGAATTAAATCTTTGCAGGAAGAAAACCGCATTGTAATTTATCCTGGAAAACCTGTTAAACCGGTAGAAACTGTTCTTGGTCATAATGACCACCGTATTGTTATGAGTATGGCAACTTTGCTTACAGTTACTGGCGGCCAGCTTGAAGGCGTTGAGGCAGTTCGTAAAAGCCTGCCAGATTATTTTGAAAGAGTAAGAAAACTTGGCATTAAGGCTGAGTAGGAGAATAGAGATATGAGTTGGATAACTAAACAGAACATCTTAATTGTCGGATTGGGGTTAATGGGTGGAAGTTATGCAAAAGGACTTAAGAGAATCGGTTTCCATTTAATGGCAATTGATAAAAGTGAAGAATCGATTCAGTTTGCACTGGAAAACAAGATTATTGATGAAGGTTCGGCAGAAGCTGATCCAGAAATCATTGGAAAAGCAGACGTAATTGTTTTTGCTTTGTATCCTCATGTTTTTGCAGACTGGGTTAAGAAGAATCAGAAGTATTTTAAGCCAGGAATTAAGATTACAGATGTTACTGGTGTTAAGAGTAATGTTGTTTACGAAATACAGGATATTCTTCGTGATGATGTAGAATTTATTGCGGCTCATCCAATGGCTGGTCGTGAAGTTTATGGTGTTCAGAACAGTGATGAAAGAATGTTCTACAACGCAAACTACATTGTTACACCAACAGAAAAAAATACAAAAGATGCAATTGAGTGGTGTAAGGATCTTGGCCGTCTTTTAGGCTTTAAGAATATTTCCGTTCTTTCTCCAAAAGAGCATGATGATATGATAGGTTTTGTATCTCAGCTTACTCATGTTATTGCGGTTGCGCTTATGGACTGTAGCGACAATACTCACCTTGTAGATTACACTGGTGACTCATTCCGGGATTTAACCAGAATTGCAAATATTAATGATAAAATGTGGAGCGAACTTTTCTTAATGAATAAAGAACCTCTTTTAAAACAGATGGACAGCTTTATTAATGAAATGAAGGAACTTCGTTCTATGTTAGATAAAGATGATAAAGCCGGCTTGCGTGAAAAAATGAAGCTTTCTACAAAACGCCGTGCATTATTCAATAAAAAGTAATTTGGAGCCGAGGAAACTAAGGGGTCTGTCCCCTCTGTACTAAAATTTTTAATAAGGGTAATACTACAACTTTAAGTGACTCCACCTTGATATACAAGTTCGTCAAGGCACGCTAGCGCTTAAAGCCCTGACAAACTTGTTTAGTGGTATTACCCAGGAGGATAATACCACTATGAACATGGATTTTGAAAGAAAATTAACAATTCCAGCTGAAGTAAAAGAACAGTATCCTGTAACAGCAAAGGTTGCTGATACTGTAGACAAAAAGCGTGCAGAAGTTAATGCCGTATTTGAAGGCCGCGATAACCGTATGATTTTAATTATTGGACCTTGTTCTGCAGATAACGAAGAAGCTGTTCTTGATTATATGGGACGCCTTGTTCCTGTACAGGACAAAGTAAAGGACAAGATTCTTTTAGTTCCACGTATTTATACAAACAAACCTCGTACAACTGGTGACGGCTACAAAGGACTTTTGCATAATCCAGATCCAACAGGAAAACCAGATATGTTCAAAGGTATTCTTGCAACTCGTTCACTTCACATGAAGGCTGTAGAGCAGACAGGATTTGTTTTTGCCGATGAAATGCTTTATCCAGAAAACTATAAGTACCTTGATGATATTCTTGGTTACGTAGCTGTAGGTGCCCGTTCTGTAGAAGACCAGCAGCACCGCCTTACAGCTTCAGGTATTGAAGTTCCAGTAGGAATGAAAAATCCAACATCTGGTGACTACAACGTTATGATGAATGCTATTATGGCTGCTCAGCACAAACATACATTCATTTACCGTGGATGGGAAGTTCATTCTCAGGGTAACCCAATGGCTCATGCAATTCTTCGTGGTTCAACAAGTAAACACGGAAACAATGTTCCAAACTACCACTACGAAGATTTGGCACGTTTGTGTGATGCTTACGAAGCAAAACCTGAGTTAACAAATCCTGCTGCAATCATTGATACAAACCATTCAAACTCAAATAAAAAACCTTTGGAACAGCCAAGAATCATTTTTGATGTTTTGAATTCATGTAAACATGCAGACCGTATCCGTAAATTGGTAAAAGGTTTTATGGTTGAATCTTACATTGAAGATGGAGCCCAGAAACCAGGCGAAGGCTGTTATGGTAAATCAATTACTGACCCATGTATTGGTTGGGAAAAAACAGAAAAACTTATTTACGACATTGCAGATAAACTTTAATAAGCTGTAAATTGTCAGTATATGATACTGGGGGGCAGATCTTAAATTTAAGGTCTGTCCCCTTTTTTTATTTATATGTCAGACTAGAAATTAAAACTTCTATCGTCATTCAGATATTTGAATTTAATTTCTTTAAGCTTTAAGCCGTTTGATGCTACAAATAATCTGTTTACACAGAAACGGTTTATAAGTTTTGTTACTTTTGTAAGTGTAACTTCTTTTCCGTTAGAACCGTTGAAAACAAAACCTGCAATTGGAATACCCTGATAGAAAAGTGTACAAGGTAACTGAGCCAGTTCATCTAAATCAGAGCTTGCAGTAATGGTAACTTCATAAGCTCCAGGGAATTCAACATCAAATGGAAGAATAAAGTTTGTATTTGCCTTGCTTTCTTTGTAAGTCAAATCTATAGATGCCTCTTTTCCTAAGTGTATGAACTGTACATCTTCCAGGTTAATGTCATCTGGGTTTGCAGGACGATTAATTATTTCAATCTGATCTGCAGTGTTCATAAGACGTTTCATTGCTTCTGTATGCATAACATGGTTACAAACATTAATTGCTGTGCGCTGAAGTTCGCTGCGTTTAAGTCTTCCATCTTTTAATGCTTCCAGAGTGTTATCGCCATCTGCATTACGGCTTCCATCTGAACAGCACATGTACATATCATTCTGTGCCTGAATCATATGGGCCAGGTCGCCTCTAACAGGTGCTTGTCCGCGAACATTAATCTGTGCCCACCAGTCTGTCATTACGATGCCTGTAAAGCCCCAGTCCTTACGAAGAATTGTTGTATTCAAGTCGTAGCAGCTGGCTGTATAAATTCCGTTTACAAGACCGTAAGTTGTCATTACAGAATCTGCTCCGTGAGCAACGGCAATTTCAAAAGTCTTAAGATAGATTTCTCTTAATGCGCGGCTTGAAACAATTGAATCTGTTCCATGACGATTTTTTTCCTGATTGTTTCCACAGAAATGTTTGATTGTACCTGTTACACCTGAACTCTGAAGTCCCATAAGCATTGCAGAACCAATTTCTCCGCTTACAAGTGGATCTTCTGAGAAGTATTCAAAGTTGCGACCATTTAATGGATGGCGGTGAATGTTCATTCCAGGTCCAAGAAGATTTTCTACGTGGTTTGCAGCCATTTCTGTTCCAGTAAAGGTATATAAATTCTTTACAAGGTCAAAGTTGAATGTGCTGGCAAGACAGGTTCCGTTTGGTAAAGCAAATGCTTTAATCCCACAGTCCAGACGCATTCCTGAAGGACCGTCGTCACAACAAACTGCTGGAATACCAAAGGTATCTCGTAAGCGAGGTGAAACTCCACCAAAAGCCGATGCAGTTCCTGCTGTAACAAGACTTGAACCCATACCTTCACCGCGAACAATGCAGCTTAAGTCATCGTCTGTAAATTGAGCAACAAAATTTTCTATTGTTGTTTTTCCGTTTAGAACATCTGCAAGTTTGTAATTTGTTGCAGTAACCTGTGGAATTTCTGCAGGAATTCTTTCCAAACGGCGTTCATACATATCAACTGTAGCAAGAGGTGCTGGTTCCATACTTAATGTACCGTTGCCATTTGAGTGCATGCGTTCAAAACTGTGCACAGGAGCAAGGGCTTCTTCGCAGGCCTTAAGAACGAGTAATTCTGGGAGTGTGAACTTTGCTACTTCGATGGCAGATCGAACATCACATCCTGCATAAACTGTATATTCACCTTCTTCCAAAAGCCAGCAGTCTTTATGGCCGGTAGCATTGGAATCATCATAAGAAGCAAAAGCGTAATAAGGAATTGTGATATTGTTTGTGCAGCTTGTACCTGGTTTAAGTGTTTCTGTTTTTGCAAAGCCTGTAAGAACGCGGGCAGCTTTTCCTAACTTGCCGTTTGGTGCTTTAATGTAAACCTGAATAACTTCCTTACCATCAGCTTTACCTGTGTTTGTAGTTTTGAATGTAAGGTTAAGCTCTTTAGCAGTTGTGTTGTTTTCTGTTTTTTCTGCTTTAATTTCAAAGCTGGTGTATGACAAGCCATAGCCGAATGGGTAGCGGACTTTATCTTTTGCAAAGGTTTCAAAGTAGCGGTAACCAACATAAATATCTTCGGCATAAATATTTTCTTTTTCGTTACCAAAGTTTTTGTGGGAAGGGTAATCTGAAATATTAAAGGCAACTGTGTCTGTAAGTTTTCCAGATGGAGTGATTTTACCAGTAAGAACATCTGCTGTACCAAGACCACCTAACATACCGCCCTGCCAAACATACATAACTGCATCTGGCTTAACAGTATCTATAAAGGTCATATCAATAATGTTTCCCACATTTAAGAGTACTACAACCTTTTTGAATCCGGCTCTTACTTTAATGAGCATGTCATATTCTTCTGCGGAAAGAAGATATGAGCCGGCTGTAGCTGAGTTATCTTTGTCTTCTCCGGCGGTACGGCCAATAATTACAATGGCTGTTTCAGAAACGGCTGCTGCATCAGAAACGATTTTTTCTGTTAGTGGCATTTCTTCCTGAGACCAGCGTTCTTTTCCCCAGCCCATACCTTCGTCAAAAGGATTTTTAGCCTCCCAGTCTGTGTAGATTTTCTGTAAGGTTTTGTTGATTTTGATTCCAGCATCTTCAAGACCTTCTACAATGTTGTAAACTTTAGTAACATTTACTTTACCGCCTGAACCGGTACCACTTTTATAATAATTTGTCTGGATGCGTCCAAAAACGGAAACTGTGGCGCCGGTTGTAAGGGGGAGGGTATTATTCTTGTTTTCAAGAAGAACACAACCTTCCGCAATTGCCTGGCGTGCTGTTTCTTCATACTTTTTCCAGTCCAAAATCTTTTTCATAATAACTCCAAATATAAAGTAGATTATATAATAGAATAGTATTGAAGATTTAAATAAGTGTGAAGTAAAAAACTATACTAAAATTGTACTTAAATTGTCTGATAATTCTATGTTATATCCTAGTTTGAAGAGTGATATTTTAAGGAAAAGTCAGATATAATAAGTTCAATAGCAGAGCGTTGTTCTTCTGGAAGTTTGAGTAGCTTAGACATGGTTTTTAGATTTCGCTGATAATCGGAGCGGTTTGATTTATCAAGTACTTCTGAATCTGAATCTTCAAAACCTGTTACCAAAAACTTTACACTGACACCAAGAGCTTCTGCGATTTTTAGGCCGTTTTCTATATTAGGAAGAGACCCCTTAGTCTTCAAGTAATTGCTGATGGTTGTTTCTTTAATACCTGTTTTATCAGCAACTGCTTTTGTAGACATTCCTTTTATAGACATAGCTTCTTTAAGGTTGTCATGAAAATTTGTCATGATTCAATTGTAGTAAAATGTTACTTTTTGAAGTGGAAAATTAGGTAAAATTTGCTATATAAAAGTACAGCTAGTAAAATATTACTAGACCTACCGTAAGGAGAGTAGAATATGATTAAAAACGAAGACAGAGCAAAAATATCTAAATATAACAATGAAGGATTCTGGCTGGTAAAGAAAAATGAGGAATTCTTTGTCAGTTTTTCTGAGTATCCAAAACTGGGAAGTCTGGAATTTTCTCAGCTTACATTTTTTACCGAAGAAACTGATGGTGTTTTGTATTGGGAATCAGTTGATGTAACTGTAACTCTTGCAAAATAAGAATTTAGCGGTAATATTAATTAACACAAAATATGAGCAGTTTGCTCAAACTAATTAAAATTTAACTTATAACAGGGAAAAACTTATGAAAAAGATTATCTGTTTTGCATTGGCAACAGGATTAATTTTATCAAGTGGATTTTCAAAAGTAAAAACAAAATTTGACCAGGCTAACGCTGTAAAAGATACTGGTTCTGTAGAAATTAAGGATGTTGCTTCTACTGATGTAACAAAGGTGATGGGAACAGGCTGGAACCTTGGAAATACATTGGAAGCAACTGGTGGTAAAGGCTTAAGAACAGAAAACAGCTGGGGTGCAGTTACAACTACAAAAGAAATTATTGATGGTGTTGCAGCTGCAGGATTTAAAACAATTCGTATTCCTGTATCTTGGGCTAAACATATGGATGAAAATTATACAATTGATCCAGAATGGATGAATCGTGTAAAAACTGTTGTAGACTGGGCTATTGAAGATGGAATGTATGTTATTTTGAATTGCCATCACGATAACTTTGGTTCAGCCGAAGGACTTACAGCAGGAAAAGGTTACTATCCAACAAAAAAGAATTACAAAATTTCAAAAGCCTTTTTTGCAAACATGTGGGCTCAGATTGCTTTAGCATTCAATAATGGTTATGACGAACACCTTATTTTTGAAACAATGAATGAACCACGATTGATTGGTACAAAAATTGAATGGAGCTTTGCTGCCGGCGATTCTCGTCATGCAGAAGCACAGGATATGATTAATAAACTTAATCAGGTTACTGTAGATGTTGTTCGTGCCAGTGGCGGTAACAATGCTAAACGATTGATTATGATGCCAGGTTATGCTGCAACACCAGCTGCAGTTTTATCAGAAGCTTTTGTTTTACCAACAGATACAGTTGAAAACAAACTTATTGTTTCTGTTCATATGTATACTCCATATATTTTTGCCGGCCAGTCACCAGGAACAAAAAAATTCAGTGTTCAGTTTGAAAGAGAAAATGCTAGTACTTTCAGAAAGCTTAACCAGAAATTTGTTCAGAATGGAACTGCTGTAATTATTGGAGAATATGGTGCTGTAAACAAAGAAAACAGCGAAGAACGTGTTAAGTGGTTTACATCATTTATTAGAGATTCTCAGGCACAGGGATTACCTGCCGTTCTTTGGGATAACTTCCAGTGGAAGATTAATCCAGATAAAGTTGATTACAGCGAAAAATTCGGCTTCTATGATCGCAGAAACATTAAATGGGTTTTCCCAGAAATCAACGAAGCTATTATGAGCAATGTTGTTAATAAATAATCAGATTAATATTAAGAACTGATTTTATTAGTATTATCAAGATACTGCTGGTAGTGCAGCTTACGATATTCGTTAGGTGTGCTACCAGTATGTTTTTTAAAGATGTTGATAAAGTGACTGTGAGATGAAAATGCAAAATAGTTACTTATATCCGCAGAAGCATATTCAGTATAAATAAGCATTTTTTGTGCAGCTTCAATTTTAAGCTTTGTAGCGTACTGGAAAACAGTAATTCCAGTTTCCTTTTTAAACAATTCACACAAATAAGATTTATTTACTTTAAGCTCTTTGCTTATATCATCCAGAACAATTTTCTGATTAAGATGATTGTAAATGTATTCTGAGGTTTTAATTACATTGCGGGAAAGACCAACACATTTTCTGATTTTCTGCATTCGTTCTGTAAAATCATAAACTGCTTCTTGGTGCAGCAAAGTTATTTCTTCAATTTCATTGCAGTGGTCCAGCTGCTGGATGTAGATATCACTTAAAGTATAAGCGGCTTCGGCCTGCATACCACCTTCAATACAAAAGCGGGTAATCATGGCAATTGTAATAATAAGGTGGTATTTAAGGTTACGGATTGGATTTGTAGAAAGCTTTCCCAGTTCATGAGAGGTAAGTGGTTTCATATGCTTTTTTACTTCTGGAAAGTTACCGTCCCGCACTGCATTATAAAAACCCATTTCTGAGTCATAAGGCAAGTGATAGTTAGCATATTCCTGCTGTAAAAAAAGTTTATATGAAAGAATCTGTTCTTTATCCATTAATTACCTCTTTTGAACTGGATTAGATTATAAGTTTTCTCCGTTGTTTTCGATTACTTCTTTGTACCAGTAAGCTGAATCCTTAGGTGTGCGTTTCTGAGTTTTGTAATCTACATGTACAATACCAAAGCGTGGGTTATAACCTCGTGCCCATTCAAAGTTATCCATAAATGACCACTGGAAATATCCGGCTACATCACAACCTTCATCAGCACTTTTGCGTAAGCCTTTAAGATAGCGGTGAAGGAAGTCGATTCTGTTAGGATCGTGAACTTTTCCATCAAGGCTTACCCAGTCGTGAGCAGACATACCGTTTTCTGTAATGTAGATAGGAATATGGTATTTTTCCCAGTTGAGTTTGATACCCCAGTATAGCGCATCTGGATAAACATCCCAGTTTAATTCTGTATGTGCTGTACCTGGAGTACGAACATAATCACCCTGATACTGGGCTTCGTAAATATTAAGACCAATAAAATCAATTTTCTGATTTATTATTTTCATTTCTTTGTCTGTTACTTTAGGGAAAATATCGCCTGCCTGTTCAATAAGAAGTTCAGGATATTTTCCGTTTATGATTGGATCAAGCCAGTAACTTGTTCCCCAGAAGAATCCTCCAAGACCAGTCCAGAAATATGCGTCGTAAGCGGCTTTTTCGTCTGCTGGAGTTAAAGGAATTTTAGGCTGAGTTGCAAGTGTAATACCGATGTTAGCTTTTTTTACTTTAGAGCGAAGTACTTTTACGGCTTTACCATGTGCCACATGAATGTTGTGTCCAATCTGAAGAAGTTCCCGGTCTTGCATTTTAAGGCCAGGTGCGTGACTTCCTTGCCAGTAGCCACAGCCTATGAATACAGAAGGTTCATTAAATGTAATGAAATTCTTTACTCTGTCCCCAAAGTTTTCTGCAACAACTTTAGTATAGTTTTCAAACCAGTCAGAAGATTCTGGGTTAAGCCAGCCGCCTTTAAGCTGAAGAGCGTATGGTAAATCCCAGTGATAAAGAGTAACAAAAGGTGTTATGTTGTATTTTAAGAGTTCATTAATAAGATTATTGTAGAACTTAATACCTTTAGCATTTACTTTACCTGTTCCATCTGGAATAAGACGAGCCCATGAAATAGAAAAGCGATAAGCTTTAAGTCCAAGCTCAGACATAAGCTTTACATCTTCCTTGTAACGATGGTAATGGTCACAGGCAACAGTACCGTCTTCATGGCCATCAACTGCTCCATCCTGCTGGCAGAAAGCATCCCAAATATTCAAGCCTTTGCCATCTTCATTCCAGGCACCTTCAATCTGATACGAAGCTGTAGCAGCTCCCCAAACAAAATCTTTCTTAAAAGACATATTCACCTCTTCCGGAAACTATAAATATCTTATAATTTCGATAATATCATATAATTTGTATATGTAATATTTAATTTGGTCTTATTTCTTAATACCACGGAAAAGTATAAAAATATTTAGTTTTGTAGAATTGTATAAAAAGAGAAGGTTATGTAATAAAAAATGTGCTAAAAGAAGACTGTTATTTATAAAACTTTGAGAATTCTTCTGGAGTCTGGTCAAAAACAGCACGAATAAGAGGACGAGCCATAATTACTTTGTTTGCTCCATAGTACAAGGCTGTCTGAACATCTTTTTTTGTGCGGATTCCACCGTCTACCCAAATTTCTTTACAGTATTTTTTTAGTTCTGAACTATGTTCTTTTAAGAAATCTGCAGAACTGCCAATTCTGGTTTCTACACGGCCACCGTGATTAGAAATATAAACTACATCTGGACCTACTTCCTTTACAAGTTCAATGTCTTCGTTTGTAAATACACCTTTAATTACAAAAGGAACATTAAACTGGCTGCGGAAATTTTCAAGTTGAACTGCAGACTTGCGTTCCAGATTTACCAGATTTCGCATTGTAACAATGTTGTAGGAATCAATATCAATTCCAATATATTCAGCATAAGGTTTTACCCATTCAATTCTTTCAGAAAGCTTTGCATCTGGATAAGGCTTTAGAAAAAAGGCGGCTTTTACAGGAGAGGAAGATGATTCATTGATTTTTTTAAGGGCTTCAATTCCTAACTGGAGTTTTTTATCAGGGCAGCCATCACCAACGCAAAGCCCAAAACCTGCAGTATTTGTAGTATTCAGATAAGGAAAATAGAAGTCTTCTTCGTTTGCATAACCAATGTTTTCAACGGCGCCGGTTACTGGACCACAGCGCAAAAGGGAAGGTTCAACTTTTATAGAGGTAAGGGAACTTAAATTTCCTTCATCACCAACTTCTTTATAAAGTTTTTTCCAAGAGTCACAATTTAACTGAAAATTCTGATTTTCAAAAACGCCGCCGAGGCCTGGCATATTTCCAGGACAACCGTAGCCGTTACAAACTGGACAACGGTGGCATTTAAGTTCACCTTTTGCTGTATTAATCACCAAAACAAATTCCTAAATTACGGGCAGTCTGAAGCATTGGATCATTTGCTGGAATTGGTTTTACTACTCCGGCAACTGTGCTTAATGGGGTAGCAGTAATTTCGCCACCTTTAACTGCAACAAGATTACCAAACTTTTTCTGTGCCAGGAAATCTGCAGCCGCTGCGCCAATTTTTGTTGCAAGAATCATATCATAAGGAGAAGGTTCTCCGCCACGCTGTAAGTAACCTAAAACAGACGTTCTGGTTTCTAATCCAGTTTCTGCTTCCAGTTCTTTTGCAACTCGGTAGCCGATTGACTGAGTCATAGCTTCCCGGGATTTTTTGAATTCCTTTTTGGAAAGTTTTGATTCTTCTATATTAAGGGCACCTTCTGAGCAGGCAATGATGGAATAGTTATGACCTGCTGCTTTTCGTGCTTTAATGAATTTACCAAGTTTTTTAATGTCGTAAGGGATTTCTGGAAGAAGAATTACATCTGCATTTCCTGCAATTCCGGCGTAAAGGCCAAGCCAGCCAACCTTGTGTCCCATAATTTCTACAACCATTACACGGCTGTGGCTTCTGGCTGTTGTACGGATGGCTTCAATGCCGTTTGTAGCAACATCGATGGCTGTTCTAAAGCCAAAAGTTTCATCTGTTCCAACAATATCGTTATCAATGGTTTTTGGAAGACCAATAACATTAAAACCTTCATCAGAAAGCAGTGAGGCAGTTGTGTTTGTACCGTTACCACCAAGGCACACAAGTGCATCAAGCTTGAATTTCTTAAAAGTCTGTTTTATTCCATCTACTGGTAAAAGACCTGTTTTAGGATCTGGCACTGGATTTTTAAAAGGCTTTACTCTGGAAGTTCCAAGGACTGTCCCCCCCATATTAATCATGCTGTCAAAATCCATATTGTCCATTTTAAAGCAGTCGCCATCAATCAATCCGCGATAACCGTTACGAACTCCTACAAATTTCATTCCATATTTGTTTTTTCCAGCAATACATAAAGCTCTAATAGCCGCATTTAGGCCAGGTGCGTCTCCACCAGAAGTTAAAATACCAATAGTTTTAATGTTTTCTTTCATATTTTTATTATCGAAGAATAATTGATTGAAGTTAAGTGTTGGTTCGCAAAACATATTTCTGATTAGAATGTAGTGTATTAATATGTAAAAAATGATATATTCTAAGCATGAAAATTCACAAGATGCAGGTTCTTAAAGAACTTTCGGTAAAAAACGGTCCATTGTGTGTAGGTTTAGATACAGATCCATCTTACATTCCACAGAACATTTTAGCTCAGTATGCTTCGGCTCCTGAAGCTGTTTTTGCTTATAATAAGGCAATTATTGAACGCATTGCTGCAGATAAATCTGCTTGTTGTTGTAAGGTTCAGATTGCATATTACGAAGCAATGGGACTTGAAGGTATGCAGGTTTATGCCAAAACTTTGAAAATGGTAAAAGATGCAGGCCTTATTGCAATTTCTGATATTAAACGCGGTGATATTGGTGCTACTTCTGATGCATATGCAAAGGCTCATTTTACTGGTGATTTTGAAACTGACATTATTACAATTAATCCATATATGGGTTTTGATACACTTGTTCCATTTACAAAATACTCTGGTGTAGAACAGGGTGGTAAAGGAGCATTTGTTCTTTTATGTACTTCAAATCCAGGTATGGTTGATATTGAACATCAGGAACTTAAATCTGGGGGACTTTTGCTGGAACATGTAGGTGATGAAATTGCCCGTATTGGCGAAGAATGGAAAGCAACTTACCCAGAACAGACTTGTGGTATTTTTGGTGCAGTAGTTGGAGCAACTCAGGAAGCTGATGCCCGCTATCTTCGCGATAAATATGCAGATACATTCTTCCTTATTCCTGGTTACGGTGCTCAGGGTGGTGCTGCCCGCATTGCTGCTACTTTACTTGATAAAGCTGGTGGAACAGTAAACTCCAGCCGTGGTATTCTTTGCGCATGGAAAAAGGATGAAAAGCTGGCAGGAAAAACAGTTCTTACAATGGACGACATTGCAGATGCAGCTGCTGGTGCCAGCGTAGCTTCTAAAGAAGATTTACTTGGTGCATTTGCTGCACTTTAATTATTAATATTTTTTTTGGGGGGGGAATATAATATTTTTTTATATTCCCTTTTTTTGTTACTTTTTTTATATATTTTCATTATTTTTAAATGAGGTATTAATATGAAGAAAATTGGAAAGACTTTATTTGCTATTTTTACAGCAGCTTTTATTTCAAGCGGTTTGTATGGCGCTTCAATTGAACAGATTTGTAATCAGCTGGCTGCTCATCCTGTAACTAAAGGTGATTTTGTTCAGGTAAAAACAATTACAACAGCTAAAGGTGCCCGTGAATTAAAATCAAATGGTACATTCATTTTTGGTGTTGATGGAATTATGTGGAATACACTTAAGCCATTCCCTTCAAAAATGGTAGTAACAAAAAATAGAATTATTCAGACAGATGCAAAAGGTAATGAAAACATAATCGATGGTACTGATAATCCAACTTTTGCCAGTGTAGCTTCTACAATTTCTGCAGTATTTTCCAACGATTTGACTCTTCTTAATCAGAATTTTGATGTTTCTTTTACAGACAAAGGTAACGGTGCCTGGGAAATGAAGCTTGTTCCAAAAGATTCAACAATCACTTCTGTAATGGGGTCACTTGTTGTAGGTGGAAGCTATACTTCTACAGTTTCTTCTTTGGATTCTATTGTTATGTACGAAACTTCCGATAATAAAATAACATATAATTTTACAAATCAGACATATCCAAAGGAGTTATCTACCGATGAAAAAAATCTCTTCGGTGTTCGATAAGTTACAAAATAAACATTGTATTGCTGCCTGGAGTATTTTCCACGGAGCAATACTTATTTTCTTTTTATTTACACTTGCAGTATTCAAGGGAAATCTTTCTGTAGATTCCGATCTTTTTAATATGCTGCCACGCCCATTAGAAAACGAATCAATCAGGGATGCAGATGAAAAACTTTCAGAAGCAACTGGCCAGAATGTTTTTATTCTTGTAAAAAATGAAGATTTTGCCAAAGCTAAAGATAGTGCAGATCAGGTTTATAATAAGCTTCTTAACAGCGACAATTTTAAAACTCTTACTCTTTATACAGATATGGGAACACTTTCCAGCGTAACTGATTATATTTATAAATATCGCTGGAACCTGCTTGATGAAGATTCAATTAATTTGATTAATAACGGTGGAGCCCAAGACTTTGCTCAAAATGCATTAATGCAGGCTTACAGTCCATTTACAATTCTTCCTCTTGATAATCTTGAGGATGATCCATTTATGCTGGCTGAAACAGATACATCTAACTATCTTGCAGCAGTTTCCAGTTCGGGTACAGCTTTTTCTGTAAAAGATGGCGTACTTGCTTCTCAGGGAGAAGGTAAGTGGTATGTAATGATTCGCGGTATTTTAAGTAAAAAAGGTGCTGCTCTTGCATCTAAAAATAATGGAATTACCGAAATTTATTCTGTATGTAATTCTGTAAATGTTGATGGAACAGAATTTGTATATTCTGGAACTCCTTATCATAGTCACAAAAGTTCTAATTCTGCAGTAAAAGAAATCACTATGATTTCTTCCATTACAATGATAATTGTAATTCTTATGTTGCTTATTGTATTCCGCAGTCCAACGCCAATTCTTGCCAGTGTTGTTTCCATTCTTATTTCAATTGGAACTGCAGTTATTACAACTCTTGCCGTGTTCCAAAAGCTCCATATTCTTACACTTGTATTTGGAACTTCACTAATTGGTTCTTGTATAGATTATAGTCTCCATTATTTTGCACATTGGGCAGGTAATCCTACATTAACTTCTGGTAAAGAAATTCGTAGACATTTACTTTCAGGTTTAATACTGGCAATTGTTTCTTCATCTTTATGTTTTGCAATTTTGCTTTTTGCGCCATTTGGACTTCTTAAGCAGATGTCGCTTTTTTCTTTGTCAGGATTAATCAGTTCCTTCCTGACGACAATTGCTTTGTTCCCATATATCCCTCTTCCTAAAGGGGAACGCAAATTACGTTTTGCAAATATTTTGCAGCCAACATCTAATAAAAACCGCAAACAGAATATTGGACGTGTAGGTATTACAGCGTTATTTATAATCACAATTGGTTTGATTTTTATTTTTAATAAAAACGTTCGTATTGAAAATGATATGTACAAGCTTTATTCCATGAAAGGAACTTTGCTTGAAATGGAAAATGAAGCTCGTGGTATTACAAAATATTTCCCAACAGGCTGGTTCATTGTTAATGGTGATACTGAAGAAGAAGCTCTTCGCCGGGAAGAAGAAGTTTGTGCAAAAATCCAGGAAGTAACAAATGGTGCTAATGGTTATATCAGTACATCACTTTTTGTTCCTTCAATTGAACGCCAGAAAAAATCCCGTCAGGCTTGTGCTAAGCTTTTGGAATATACTGAATATCAGCTGGAAGCCTTAGGCTTTGATCCTTCTTATGCTGATACAATTCGTGCAGAATTTGAAGCCAGCGAAGGTGATTACATTTCTTTGGAAAAGGGCAATGTTCCAGAATATATTACAAGCTCTTTAGGAACTGCCTGGCTTGGAAAACTTGGCAAAAAATATTACACAGTTGTTATGCCAAACCGTATTGATGATCCAAAGGTTTTCAAACAGCTTTATGAAAACGATTCTACTGTTTACTTTGTTAGTAAAATGGCAGATCTTGGTGATTCTCTCGATAAACTTACTGTAATGGTTTTGAAATTCTTCCTTATTGCTTATGCTTTAATGTTTGTTTTCCTTAAACTGTTCTATAAACTTAAACAGACATTAAAAATTGTTTCTATTCCATTACTTATTGTGTTAGTAACAACTGCAGTATTTGCTGTATTTAATATTAAACTGGAATTCTTTAGTGTTACAGGTTTGATTCTTGTATTTGGACTTGGTCTTGATTATATCATTTATATGATGGAAAACGAAAAACCAAAAACTGATGAAAATAAGACATTGGAACCTTTTGCCATTATGCTTTCGTTTATTACAACAATTGTATCTTTTGGGGCTTTGGCTTTAAGTTCATTTGTACCAGTTCACTTAATGGGACTTTCAATTTTCTTAGGACTTGCAACTGCTTATATCAGTTCAGTGTTATACGACAGATCCTTCTAGAGAGATTTATTATGAAAAATAAGTTTGTTTTTTTATCTGTAGTTTTTTCGACTTTATTGTTTGCATCATGTACAACTGTAAAGTCTGTTAATAATTTGGCTAAGGTTTTTGTAACAAATACAAAGCAGATAAATCTTCTTCCACCAGAAGCAATTGAAACAACAGTTGATGATATGATGCAGCTTACTGGAGATTTTGGTGATGTAAGTTTTTCGCTCATAACTTTAGTTCAGGCAGATGAAACAGGACTTTACTTTTCTTTGCTAAATGATTTTGGTACAGATATGGGTACTATAACTTATGATGGAATTGATGCAATTTCTGACTCTCCAGTTCTTCCAGAAAAATTGAAGGTTGAATATATTCTTAATGATTTTCAGAATGCATTTTACAATCCAGAAAAAATCAAACAAAATCTGAACAATTCAAAGCTTGATTTTTCTGTAACAAAAGAAGCTGATAAAGAAATTAGAAGAGTTTTAAATAACGGAAAAATTGTTGAAGAAGTTACTATAACAGCAGAAGGTGCATTAATAAACAACCTTCTGCGGGGTTATAGTTTTAGTCTTTATTTCTTCCAGTAAGAAGGCATAAAGAAAATAATCATTGTATACAGTTCAAGACGGCCAGCCAGCATTGCAAAACAATACCACCATTTTACAAAAGCAGGTAAAAAGCCGTAGTTACTTGTAGGTCCTAACATTCCAAAAGCTGGACCAACGTTTCCTACCATACTTAAAGCACCTGTAAATGCCGAAAGAATATCCAGTTTACCAATACATCCTACAAAAGTAGTAATGGAAATCAAAATTGCGTAAACAGCCATAAAAGCAGTTACATTAAAAACAATATCCTTACGACCAACACGATTATTCAGACGAACAGTAAATACTCCGTGGGGATGAAGCATTTTTTTAGTTTCATTGTTGACCTGTTTACAAAGGATTACCCAGCGGACAATTTTAATACCGCCGGATGTAGAACCCGAACAGCCACCCAAAAAGAACAGTATAAAAATCCAGAATTGAGCAGTAGATGGCCAGGTAAGGAAGTCTGCAGTTCCAAAACCTGTTGTAGACATAATTGAAGCAACCTGGAATGAAGAGTAGCGTAAAGCTGTTCCAATTGATCCATAAACAGGTTTAATACAGATTGTGATTACAATAATAAAGATTGCAACCATTCCGCAGTAAGCTTTAAATTCTGAATTTTCAATAATATCCTTGAACTTGCCTGTAATAAGCGAAAAAAACAGGCTAAAGTTTATACCGGCAAGAATCATAAAGACTGTACAAATAACTTCTATGGCAACAGAGTTGTAGCCACCAATAGAAGCATTTCGTGTAGAAAATCCACCTGTACCTAAAGTTGCAAGAGCATGGGAAATTGCATCAACCCAGTCCATACCGGCAATTTTTAAAAGTATTGCTTCTATAATTGTGAGTCCTGCATAAATAATCCACAAAAGCTTTGCAGTTGTTGTAATGCGGGCAGTTACTTTTCCTTTTTCAGGACCTGTAGTTTCTGCTTTAATAAGCTGGAATCCACCAACACCAAGTATAGGTAAAAGTGCAACAGTTAATGTTACAATTCCCATACCTCCAAGCCAGTGAGTAAGACAACGCAAAACATTTATTGAACGAGGAAGGCTTTCAACTTCAGACAGAATAGTGGCACCAGTTGTAGTAAAGCCTGAAACGCTTTCGAAAAAAGCATCCGTAAAGGATGCAAAACAGTGACTGAAATAAAAAGGTACGGCCCCCATCAAGGATGCAAAAACCCAGGATAAAGCAACAATTAAAAAGGTGTGACGGGTTGTAAGATTAATGCGAACCTTTCGTGTAGGAATGTTAATTGCAAGCAGCAGTACAAAACTTACTACCATTGGAATTACAAAAGGCAGAATAACAGAGTTTTCACCATAAACAATTGCAACTGCAAGAGGGATAGAAAATGTTGCACCAACAATTGCTAAAAGAATAGATGCCAGTTTTAATAAGATGATTGCAAACATAACACTTCCTTTTTAGTTTCCAGTAAAGTTAGACAAGATTTTTTTTGTTTTTTCTGCATCTGTAATCAGAACTACACGGTCTCCAGCCTGTAAGATTGTGTTTCCATCAACAATTTTATATTCTTCAAGGCCTGGTTTCTTAACCATAAGAACAAGGAAGCTTCCAGGATTTGCAATTTCTTTAAGAGATTTTCCTGCAAATCTTGAACCGTTTGTGAGTTCACATTCTACAACTTCCAGCTGACCGTTTGTTACAGTATGAATTTCTTTTACAGATTTACCGCGAAGGTGACTCATAATTGAGTCTACAACTGCATCTCGTAAAGGAATTGCAACATCAACACCAAGTTTATCAGCAATTGTTACAAAATCTGCAGAAGATACAAGACTGATTGATTGTCCAACGCCAAGTGATTCCAGATATGCAGCCAGAACCATATTCAATTCATGGTTATGTGTTGTACAGATTGCCAGGTCAAAAGATGTGATTCCTTCTTCCCGCAAAAAGTTTTCGTCGGAAGCATCGGCACACATAACGCGTGCTTCAGGGAATCTTTCGGCACAGTTTTTGGTAAGCTGGTCGTCATTATCTATGATAACAAAATCCTGGGAACGCTTGCTGCCTAAGAAACGGGAAAGTGTTTTACTGCGGGAAGGCATAAGTTTTCCGGCAACAATGGAGCCAATGCGGCCTGCACCAATAAGAACAACTTTGCGCAACGCTTTCTGCTGGCTACCGCAAAGTTCAAGAATGTCAGGAATGTCCGATTTTGTTGCCAGAATGCCAAGAGTATCATCGGCGTTGATGATGGTGTCGCCGGAAGGAAGAGAAGTTTCTCCGCTTTTTTCTACATATGCAACCAGGAACTTAAGCTCCGTTTTGTTGCGTATATCTTTTAAGGTAATGCCGTCCAGCGAGCTGCCTTCAAAAACAGTAACTCGGGCAAGTTCCAGTTCAGAGCGGTCAAAAGTAATTACATTACCAATGGCACCATTTTCTACAGCTTTTACAATTGCGTCAGCAGCTTCAACGTCCGGATGAATCATATAGTCGATTCCATAAAGAGGACGATGTTTTGCACCAAAGTCATTTGAATGTTTGCGCTGAGCTGTTGCAGTATTTACATAATAAGCGTAGTTGCGTACGCGGGCAATTTTAAGGATATTTGGATAAACGCTGTCTACTAAAGAACAGGTAATCATGTTAACTTCATCATTTGAAGAAACACAAACTAAAGCATCAGCCTTTGCAATACCAACCGATTCCAATGTTTCAAGATTATTGCCATCTGCGCAAAGGGCAGTACAATCCAGCTGATTAGAAGCGTGACGAATTGTTTCTTCATCATTATCAATTATAGAAACCTGATTTTTTTCGTTGATTAAAGATTTAGCCAGCTGTACACCTGTAAAACCAGCACCAACAATTACGATTTTCATACTATCTATTATACAATAAATGACTGGGATGTAAAACTAACAAAAATGGCCGGATACTATTTAAATATCTGGCCTTTACTCTTATATCTCGTATGCTTATTTCTAATTGTTATTCAGCAGATTCTTCTACTACACTTAATTTTGATTTGCGTGAACCGGCAATAAATAAACCAGCATAAACTGCAGAACAAACAATTGTTGAAGCAAGAGCTTCAAAAAGTTCGCTTACAATACCAACTCCAACTATACCAAAGTAGCCAGCACCAGTCATTCCAAGGCTAGAAAGAGCTTCTTTCATTCCAGCTCCGTTGAAAATGAAGATACAGCCGTAAACCATTAATGTGTGAGCAAAAGTTGCAACAAAACCTGTTACTGCAGCTGAAATTGTTTTAGGCATTTTTGGAATCATATTTAAAAGACGCCATAGGCCCCAGGCTACAACACCAAGAAGCATGCGTGGAAGTACAGAACAAAGAGGATTAACAAATAATGGATCAAGAACGCCAGTTGGACTCATAGCAGCTTTAATCAAAGACATAAGTCCCATAACAAATCCAACAATAATTCCTTCTGGAAGTCCACCCAAAGTTGCAGCAAGAATTACTGGAATAGGAAGAATAGTAATTGAAATTACAGGGCTAAATGAAATAAAGCCAAGATTTGTGAATGTAAGTACAATAACTAATGCACTGAATGCACCACATAATGCAAGACGTCTGTTGCGTGATAAAGATTTATAAGTATTATTCATAGTTGTAAAAATTCCTTTAATTTTAATTTATTTAGAAGTTGTTGAAAGTATGAAACCTAGTTCAAATCAATAGCGTGTTTTACACCAAGCAAAACCAATTCAGGAACAACCTGATTAAAAAGATTGTAATCCGAGAAGATTTTAGAAAAACCACCTGTACCAAGAATAAATGTATCTTCGTTGTGGAAAATATTTTTTTGATACTGATAGCAGATTTCTTTGATAGAACCAGCAGTTCCATAGTAGAGGCCTACCTGAATAGCTTCTGGAGTTGTAGAACCGTAAAGTCCTGCAGGTTTAGTAATTTCTACAGAAGGAAGTTTTGCAGTTCCAGTAGCAAGTGCATCTACTGAGATTTTTAAGCCAGGAAGAATTGACCCTCCAAGGAATTCACTTTCCTTAGAAACCAATTCAAGAGTTGTGGCAGTTCCCATATCAACAATAATGAGATTTTTTTGAGGATGTAAGCAAATTGCTCCCATTGCTGCAGCAATTAAGTCTGCACCAATTTCTTTAGGATTTGCATACTTTAATTTGAGTCCGGTTTTAATTCCGGCCTGAATAAAAAGTGGTTCGTTTTTCAGATATTTTGTACATGCTGCCGAAAGAGAATAATTCATTGCTGGAACTACACTGCAAACACCAACACGAGAAATCTGATTGTAATCGTAACCATTTTCCTTAAGCACACTTCTGAAGAAAATACCAATTTCATCAGAGCTTGAGTGGATATTTGTTTCTCGTCTGAACTGAAAAACAATTTTATCTCCATCAAAAAGCCCACAAGTTGTGGATGTGTTGCCTACGTCGATTGTAAGAATCATAACGAGTACCTGTCCTCCTTTTTAGGATCAAGTCTTTTAGAAGAGCTTTTAATGCGATAACTTCGCGTAAGAATCAATTCCGGTGGGATAGAGCCATGAGATCCGTCCCCGTGGTAACTGTTCTTAAGTGGTAGAATAGACAATTTTTGAGAAAATGTCAAAGAAAGAGGAAGATGAGTATGTGATTTAGAAGTTTCTAATTTTTTACTGTACAGTTTTAATCAACAAGGGAGATAATTACAGACAGTAACGGAACAGTAGTATGGGAAGCAGAATATGAGGCATTCAGTTCTGTATTGAAGCAGAATTGTACAAAGGTATTTACAGCATCGTTTACAGGAAAGATTTATGATGCAGAAGCCGGAATGTATTACTTCAATGTATGCTGGTATGACTCTGAATGGGCAGGTTTGCGACAGAAGACCCTGCACGCGATGGAATTGACTGGTATGCTTACTGTAATAATAATCCGGTGAAGTTTCTAGCTCCTACAGGTATGTATACTTCTGAAGAACAGATTGAAGTTATGTTAAGTCCTTCAGATAAACAAATGGAATTTTAAAAATCTGAATATAATATTGAAAGAGATGCTTCTAATGAAATTCGTGGTGCAAAACAGCTGAAATGAGAGAACTTCGGTCATTAATGGATTTAGGTGGTCTTTTTGAAATTGATTCAGATTTTATGGATAGTGATTTACGCTCTTTCTAAAATTTAAAAGAAGATGGAACAATGAACTATTCCTATGATGAGTTAAAAAACGGTGAAAAGAATGGTCTTATCTCGGAAGTTTGGAACACCAAAGAACTGCCAAAAATGGTGAATATAATCGTAAATTTACAAATAAAGATGGGCGAGAAGTAATATTTGGAAATGTTGGAAAAAATCATTGGGAAATGGTTACTGGTACATCTGGAAACTCATTTTTAGATCAAGCTGCCTTCAATTATGGTTCTCCTAATTCATTACCATTTAGTAATCATGGCTTATATGATATGACTTCCTTTTTTAGAAAAATAGCTTACCAAGCCCTTGGTATTGGGGTGGTTATATGCCAAAAGTATAAAATAGACATAACCTTTTTTGCGTCACCTATAAACGAAGAAAATACTAATTTCGAAAATTCTATTGGGGTATTGTATGAATAGAAATTTTATTGAAATTATTAAAACTCGAATGGCGCCAATATTACAGCCCTCTCAATTGGAAATTCTTATATGGAAGAAATATTGGTAAAAACAGATAAAAGAAAGAAGTACATACAAAATCTGTCCATAAATACAAAATTTGGTCTTTGAACCATAGAAAACTTCTACAGTCTAATAATTCTATGGCTCTAACGCCACAATTATCTTCCCAAACAGGCCAATTCCTCCTTCCGAGCCATAGAAAACTGCAAACAACCAGCAATTCTATGGCT
>JAEDFM010000005.1 GCA_016292805.1 Treponema sp.
CAGGTTTCCCATTACGAGATGCAACAAGTGCAGATGATCCAACCGGAGCAGGTCGCTATTCTAAAACTTGTTATAATATTAATGGAAGTAACAATAAACATAATCAAGTATTTGTTTCATATGAAATTATATCTGAAGATTGGGCAATTCTTCTTTGTAATCATAACCATTCAAAAGATTATCCATTGAATAGTTATGGTGGTTCTGCCTATGTTACAAAGCAAAATTACTGGTAATAAAAGGAGGAAAGCAAAATGAAAAAATCAGCAGGTAAAAATATGAAAAAAATTATTAAAACTTTAGCATTAACAGCATTAGGCTTCTCTCTTTTTTCTTGTCATATTGGTCTTGGAGAAGAAGTTGATATTATAGCTCCAACTTTGGAAGTATTAACACCAGAACGAAACTCAAGCGTACCACAAACAGTAACTGTAAGTGGAAAAGTTCAGGATAATACTGGTGTAACATTAATTGAAATTACATTTGAAAAAGAAGGTGCTGAACCACACAGCTACAGATACTTTGAAAAAAACTGGCAGCAAAAGGTTAATGAAGACTGGGTAGAAGCAGCAATAGGTACAATCACAGGACCAGAAACTAATTTTACCTGGGAAGCAAAAATCCCAGTTTCAGATGCAAGCACTGGAGACAGCTATACAATCACAACAAAGATTTATGATAAAAACAGAAACGAAGGTTCAACTTCTAAAGATGAACGAAAGATTCTTATTGATGTTAAAGAACCTTTAGTTTCTATCAATAAACCAACTGTTGAAAAAGATTATGTAAAAGCTTATACAAATTCAGCTGCTTATGAATTATGTAATAACACCCATCTTCCAAATCTTATAAATCAGGATATTAAAATTTCTGGTTACCAGAAAGAAGATGCACAGCTGGATTATCTTGTTGTTTATCTTGATAAAGAAACTACTAGCGATATTCCTGCTGTAGACCAGCCTGTAACAGAATATCTTTTCAAAAAAGAACTTACAGGTAGTCAGTTAAAAAACTGGGAAGTAACAATTCCACAGAGTGAGCTTAGTGAATATCAGACAGGAAAAAATTTGTTCCGTTTGATTACAGAAAGTCACGATAAAGCTGGTAATGTAGAACGCAAGGTTCAGGGTTGGTTTACATACTGGAACGATGCAGATGCTCCTTGGGTATATGCAGGTTTTGGTAATTCAGAACAGGAATTTGATGAACTTGTTAATAGTGGAAAAATAGAAGAAGCAAATATTTATCCAGGTTGTACTTTACAGGGACAGGCCTTTGATGATGACGGTTTAGCTTCTGTTACATTAACAACCTATAAACTTTCAGAAGGAAGCTGGATAAAAGTAAAATCAGATACAAAGGATTTATCTGCAGAAAATTATCCTAAATATTATGCATGGGAAGCTTACGCTCTTGCAGAAACATGCCAGTTTTATGTAGAAGCAAGCTGTGTAGATGTTAATGGTGTAGAAAGCGTTTCTTCAATTAAAAGATACATGAATGTTTCGGATGTAAATCCACCAAAAATTACAGTTACAACTTCAACACAGGATTCATTATTTGGAGATTCAAAGGGAAACTTCAAAATTGAAGGAAATGTAATTGATGATGATGTAGATAATATCCCAGAGCTTGTTCTTGTATGGATTAAAAATGCAGAAAATCAGAAAAAATATGTAAATACAGAATACGACGGATGGAAAAAAGATATTAGTGCTACAACAGGAGACCTTCGTTTTGAAATTACACTTCCAGAACGTGATATAAATAAAACACAGTATTATGGCGAATTTTCTCAGGAATTAAATATTTTTACAGATCTTAATATTGGTATTGAAGAAGAAAAAAATAGTTTAAATACTCAGGTATTCGCTTTAATGGCAAAAGACAGCGGTGGTCAGACAGCTACAACTTTCCTTTCTTTTGCAGGTGATTATGAAAAACCTTTATTAACTATTGATTCAATTACTGTTGATGATGGCGAACCAGAATACTTTAATAAAGGAAGAGGCTCAGGTTCATTATTACTTCCTCCATTTAAAAGAGACAAAGATGGTAATATTGAATCTAAAGTAAAATTAAGTGGCCGCTGGAGTGATGATTCTACAGATATCTGGGAAGACAAAACAAAAATTGGAAAAGTTACTCTTTCTTGGACAGGATTAACAACTCCAATTACAGTTACAATGTATCCAGAGGGAAACTGGGAAACAGGTGATATTACTCCGCCAGATTCTTCTACAGCATCTATTACTGCTACATTAAAAGATATTGGTAATAACGTTGCTACTACAAATGAATGTTTTAATATTAACATTAATAAACCAGAGCTTGTTCGTCTTAGTGCAAAAACAGCAAACGGAAACTATAAAGCAGGTTCAGAAATTGAATTAACAATGGAATTCAATAAGCCTGTAAAGTTTATTGGTAATAGTGATACAACACCAAAATTAAAGCTTAATTTGGGAACAGAAAATCCAAAATACGCAGAATATAGTTCTGGTAATGGAGACGCTGTTCATGTATTTAAATATATAGTAGTTGATGGTGATAATACTAGCGAGCTTGATGTAACAGGTATTACTACAGCGGGATTTACATGGTTTGATGTAAGCGATGTAAATACAAAGGTTGAAAATATTGGAATTCCTGTTGTAGAAGCAAACCTGTTAAAAGGTAACCGTGATATTGTAATTGATACAAAAGCTCCAACAGTTTCTTCTTTTGAAGAAATCTCGGCATCTGGAAATTACAATCTTGGTAAACAGCTTTATTTTGCAGTTTCATTTAGCGAAGAAGTAAATATTACTGGTCTTTCTAAAGAAAATGTTCAGCTTGAATTTAATAATGGACAGTATTCTTCAGAAGTTACAAAAACAGGTCCTTCATCATTATTGTTCAAATATGTAGTAACAGCAGGACATGACATTTCTGCATTAAAGGCAAAAAATATTTTGTTCAAAAATGTTACTGTTAATGATAATGCAGGAAATGTTTTAAGTGGAGATAAGATTCAAGTATCAGGTGGAAGTAAAGCTTATAATATTGATACTGATGCACCTGCTAAACCAGTAATTTCTTTACCAGAAGGTGTTACTTCAGATACTCCTGTTTACGAAGATTCAGTAACCTTTACAATTACAGGTTTTGAAGATGCTGCAGGTACACAGAAAAAATATAAAGTGGATAATGGTTCATGGAATGATTATACAGGAGCTGTAACAATTTCCAGCAATGGTGAACATACAGTTTATGCATATCAGATTGATGCTGCAGGAAACCCGGGCGAATATGCAACACCTGTAACCTTTACTCTTGATTCTGGAAATGTTCTTACAAATGTAACAGCAGATAAGCCTAATGGAACTTATACTGTAAAAGGAACTGAAGAAGCTCCTGTTAAAGATGTAATTAATATTGTGCTGGAATTCCGTAAAGATGTAAAAATTGAGGGCGGTAAAATTAAAGTAAATGTAAAAAATGGTGCCACTGAAAACAAAGAACTTACATGTTCAGATGGAGATATATTAAGTAAATCTCATAAGTTTACATATACAGTAGAAAAAGGTGACAGTTGTAATGCATTAGACACTGTAGTTTCTACAGGAAAAGTAATTTTGACGGGAACTGTTAAGGATTTAAATGGAAAAGTAATTCCTTCTAAATATTATACAAATCCATCAGGTCATACACTTGCTGACAACAGAAATGGTATTAAAGTTGTAACTGACCGTCCAACAGTTCAAAAGGTTGAACTTACTGGAACAACATTAACAATTGAATATTCAGATGATGTTGTAAAAGGTACAGGTAAGAATATTGTTATTACACATGGAGAAGGATATAAGGCTCCTGCTGTTCTTTCTGTAGAAATGTTTAATAAACTTAAGGCTAAAAACAGTGCTCTTTCTGATTATTACGAACTTGGAACAAATGGTTCAGATGCAAATGGAAATTCAGATTTAACAGAAAAATACATTCTTAAGTATGATTATGATGCAACAGATACAACTGTTATTTCTGCCTTAGAAACAGCTGGTGCTAAGAAAGTTGTTGTTCCTGTAAACTCAAGTTATGTAACAATTTCAGGAAAAGTTGTTACCGTAACACTGGAAGATTCTTATGCATTACCTGTAAAAGGAGCTACTTACTCTGTAAATATTGCAGAAGGTTTGGTTTCAGATAAATTGAGTCACACAAGTGTTGCTGATAATACTAAAAAAGTTACTAGTGCAGGAGTTGAAGCACCTGTAATTCGTATTCAGAAAGTAAATGAAACAATAGATGTTTCAGCAGAAACTGTTAAACAGCCAACAACAGCTGGTGTTAAGATTGATTGTCAGACACCGGGTATTCAGAGAGGTGATGAATTAACTTGGACAGTTAAGAGACAAACCAATGCAATTGATACTTATACAAAAGACTCAGATCCAATTAAGAAAAAAACTGTTGGAAATTGGGATAAAAATGATAATACAGATTATTCACAATTGCCATTTTCTATTGGTAGCGATACAGATTTAACAAGTGGATTTATTTATTATATTCATGCTACTGCTACAAAAGGTAATTCAACAGAAACAGCAAATGAATATGCTTACAGAACTGTTTATAGATTAACAAATCCAGAAACGAGTAATAATGTTGCTGGGGGTAATAATAATGCCGTAGGATCAACATATCCACAGCTTTGGCTTCGCGGTGGTGATGACACAAGTGGTGGTTTAAGTACAGCAGGTTTTCCTTTCAGTTGGAACACAAGCGAGTTTAATATGGCTAGAGCAATGACAGAAACCTCTAAAGACTCAAATGTATGGTACTTTGTAACTTGGAAAATTAATACAACAGCATATCCAAATCCATTACGAGGGGATTTGCCATCTGATGCTGTAGAAAAAGGGCCATCTGTCTGGTGTTGGGGTATGCAAGGACCAATTCCTACAGGTCTTAGTAATTATCCTTTGTATCCAGGTCAAGGATTAACAATTGAAGCTAAAACTGACTACAAATACGGAAACATGTCTTTCTACAATAAACACTGTGAATACAGAAATGGTACTGAAGTAGTAAAATCTAAAAAATAAACTCTCAAATAATACCTCCGCCAATAATGTTTCATTGACGGAGGTTTAATTTGTTAGTAAAATGAAAATCTAATAGCTTAGCAAAAAAAATTTTTTTATATGGAGAAAAAATCAATGGCTAAAACAAAGTATGTTTACTTTTTTGGTGACGGCGACGCAGAAGGTGATGAATCAATGCGTCCTATCCTCGGTGGTAAAGGTGCTAACCTTGCTCAGATGGCAAAGGCTCCTTTAAGTCTTCCAGTTCCACCAGGATTTACAATTTCTATTGACGTATGTCAGGAATATTACAAATTGGGTAAAAAATACCCAGCAGGTCTTGAAGCAGAAGTAGCTGCTTACCTCGCTAAACTCGAAAAATCATTCGGTAAGAAACTTGGTGATGAATCAGATCCATTGTTGGTATCTGTTCGCTCAGGTGCTGCTGAATCTATGCCAGGTATGATGGATACAATCCTTAACCTTGGTCTTAACGATAAATCAGTTGTTGGTCTTGCTACAAAAACTAACAACCCACGCTTTGCATGGGATGCTTACCGCCGCTTTATCCAGATGTACGGTAACGTTGCTATGGGCGTAGATCACGATAAATTCGAAGAAATCATCGACGAAGTAAAAGCTGTTCGTGGTATTAAAGAAGATACAGATCTTACTACAGAAGAACTTCAGGAAATCGTTAAAAAGTACAAGGCAATGTACAAGAAAGAAAAGGGCGAAGCATTCCCTCAGGATCCACAGGTTCAGATGTGGGGAGCTATTGGTGCCGTATTCGGTTCTTGGATGAACGAACGTGCTATCATCTATCGTAAGCTTAACAACATCGATGAAAAAGTTATCAAAGGAACTGCTGTAACTGTTATGGCAATGGTATTTGGTAACATGGGTGAAACATCAGGAACTGGTGTTGCATTCTCTCGTGACCCATCTACTGGTGAAAACCACTTCATGGCAGAATACCTTATCAACGCTCAGGGTGAAGACGTTGTTGCTGGTATCCGTACTCCAATGGATATTTCTGCTCTCGAAAAACAGCAGCCAGAAATCTTCAAAGAAATTTCTACAATTCGTGACCGTCTTGAAGCTCACTATCACGATATGCAGGATATGGAATTCACTGTACAGGAAGGAAAACTCTTCATGCTCCAGTGCCGCAACGGTAAACGTACAGGTCCAGCAGCTGTTAAAATGGCTGTAGACATGGTTGCAGAAAAAATGATCAAGAAAGAAGAAGCTCTTCTTCGCGTAAAACCAGATCAGCTTGATCAGTTGCTCCACCCACAGTTCGAAGCAAAAGCTCTTAAATCAGCTAAACCTTTAGCATCTGCTCTTAACGCTTCACCAGGAGCTGGTTGTGGTCAGATCGTATTCACAGCTGACGAAGCTGTAGAATGGGACAAAGCTGGTAAGAAAGTTATCCTCGTTCGTAAAGAAACATCTCCAGATGACATTGCTGGTATGTATGTTGCTCAGGGTATCTTAACATCTACTGGTGGACGTACATCACACGCAGCTGTAGTTGCTCGTGGTATGGGTACACCTTGTGTTTGTGGATGTGCTGATGTAGTATTCACAGGTAAAGACACAGTAACAATTGGTGGAGTAGAATTCAAAAAAGGTGACTTCATCTCTATCGATGGTTCAACAGGTAACGTTTACGGTGAAACAATTCCTGTAACTCCAGCTTCAGTTTCTGGCGACCTTGAAACATTCCTTTCTTGGGCAGATGAAGTTCGTGCTAAATCAACACGTACAACTCCTTCTGGAAAGAAAGTTAAGGGATTCGATGTTTTGGCTAACGCTGAACAGAACGAAGCTCCACAGGCATTCCGCTTTGGTGCTGCTGGTATTGGTCTCTGCCGTACAGAACACATGTTCTTTGAAGAACCAAAATTAACATCATTCCAGAAAATGATTATTTCTGACACAGTGGAAGAGCGTAAAGCTAACCTTAAAGCTATTCTTCCTCTCCAGGAAAATGACTTCTTCAATATCATCAAGACTATGGAAGGTCGTGCTGTAACAATCCGTCTCTTGGACCCACCATTAAACGAATTCGTTCAGGCAGAAACTCCAGAATTAGCAGAAGCTCTTGCTAAGAAACTTGGTGTAGATGTTGAATTCATCAACAAAAAATATGCTGAATTAAATGAACACAACCCAATGCTCGGTCACCGTGGTTGTCGTCTTGCTATCACATATCCAGAAATCTACGAAATGCAGGTTGAAGCTATTGCTCGTGCAACAGCTAAAGCTGAAAAGAAAGGAATTCCACACGATGTTCGCATCATGATTCCAAACGTAACAACATTTGCTGAATTGAAACAGATTCGTGCTCAGGCAGAAGCTGTTATTGCAAGTGTAAACAAAGCACAGAAAACAGAATTGAAGTTCCAGATTGGTTCTATGATTGAATTCCCACGTTCTGCTGCTACTGCTGATCAGATTGCTGAATATGCTGACTTCTTCTCATTCGGTACAAATGACCTTACACAGACAACATTCGGCTTCAGCCGTGATGACTACTCTAAGTTCATCGATTCTTACTTGGATCAGAAGGTTCTCCTCCAGGATCCATTCAAGACATTGGACGAAGATGGTGTTGGTGTAATGATTGGTCTTGCTGAAGAAAAAGGACGCAAGGTTAAATCTAACCTCCACTTAGGAATTTGTGGTGAACATGGTGGAGATCCAGCTTCTATCGAACTTTGTTACAAGCTCGGATTGAACTACGTATCTTGTTCTCCATTCCGTGTACCAGCTGCTCGTCTTGCAGGTGCACAGGCTGTTATTAAGGCAAATAAAGCTAAAGCTAAGAAATAAGCTTTAGTTAGGTTGTAAAAAGGCTTCACTTCGGTGAAGCCTTTTTTGTTTAACTTAGTGCACCTGCAAGCTTGCCGTTTGATGAATCAAACGAACGATTTAGTGGAAGAAGCTAGAAAACTTGCCGCAGGCAACTTTTCTTTAACGCTTCTTTTATAAGAGTAGGTGCACAGGCTGTTATTAAGGCAAATAAAGCTAAAGCTAAGAAATAAGCTTTAGTTAGGTTGTAAAAAGGCTTCACTTCGGTGAAGCCTTTTTTGTTTAAGAAACGGATAAACCATATTAGAAATAAGCAATAGCATAATGATTAACTGCTGTAAAACCCATTTTTTCATAGAGTTTGATGGCAGGGGTATTTTTTTCCTTAACAAAAAGGGCGACTTTTTTTTGAGTTTTCTGGATTCTATCACAAAGAACTTTAAGTAAATGCCATGCATAATAATTGCGTCTAAATAATGGATGAGTATAAACGCCGCCTATCTGTACATAGTTCCATCCTATGGCGTTTGTATTTGCCTTTGCTACCAGTTCGCCATCCGCATATAGTGCAAACATCAGTTGATTTTTAAGAATCTGTCTTAATGAAACACGGCATTCTAATTCTGTAACTTGTTTTCCAGCTGGTGCTACTTCCTTAATAAGATATTGTTTTTGAAGCTCCAGTAAAATGTCCAGATTGTCTTCTGTGCAGCGGAAAATCTGATCATCGCAACTAAGTGGTTCAGGTGGTGGCAATGCAATTTGTTCAAGTGTCATTAGAGTATAGTGATTGACTTGAGCTGGAGTTTGAAATTCCTGCAATTGCATAATTAAACGCTCTGTAACATCTGTCTTTCCACTTATAACTCTTATTTTCTTGTCTTTGGCGAACTCCATAAAGCAGGATAGTATTTCATCATCAGGATGAGGGATACAATGCAATAGAGTGCCTTCTATACATAGTACGCCGCAAATATCATCTATATCATTAATTTGTAAGTCGTTAGAAATAATATAGATGTGGTCGTCCAACTTACGGAGTTTTGCACATAGCGTAACGCAGGTAGGCTCCCAGGGTTTGAGGAATTCTTCTATAATTGTGTAGCTTGATTGTTCTGCTTTAATTATTTGCAAGATAGTTTATTTTATCATAATTGACGGTATTGGAAAATAAATCTATTATTCAATTATGGATATGATTTGGTTATTTATTAGAGGCATTGCTATTGGAATGGTAAACATTATACCAGGCGTTTCAGGTGGAACTCTTGCGGTTATTTTTGGTATTTATGATAAGTTTGTAAATGCAATTACTTTTAATGTAAAAAAATTGTGGCAGAACAAGAGATTTGTAGTTCCTTTACTTTGTGGAATGGCTCTTGGTGTTTTAATCTTTAGTAAACTGATTGAAGTTTTATATACAAAGTTTCCAGTTCAAACAAATTACTTTTTTACAGGTTTAATAATTGGAAGCCTTCCTATGCTTTATAGTTTAATGACTAAAAACTACAAGGCTCAGGAGCTTTTACCAGAAGATCAAACCGAATCATCAGAAAAACCTGCACAAAAATTATCAGCTGGAATTATTGCCAGCATTGTAATATTTACTTTGGTTGGAATTACTGTTGTTGTTGTATTTACAATTCTTCAGGGAAAATTCGATGTGTCTGGTATGGAAAGTGCACTTCCTGAAGTTTCTGCAGCTCTTTTAATACGCATATTTGTAGCTGGTGTTTTGGGTGCTGTTGCAATGATTATACCTGGAATTTCTGGTTCCCTTCTTATGTTGATGATGGGAGTTTACACTATCATTGTAACAAGTATTCCAGCGCTGTTTTCTCCAGAAACATTCTTACATGCATTAATTCTTTTACTTCCAAATGGTGCAGGGGTTTTAATTGGATTGATTTGTGGAGCCCGCCTTATAGGATATCTTCTTAAACGATTCTCAAATGCAACTTATGGATGTATTTTTGGATTGATTGTTGGTTCTATATATGCTGTATTTCCAGGTTTTACTTGTATTCATTCTGTAACTGTTGGAATTGCAAGTGTTGTTGCTCTTATATTTGGAACTGCAATGGCTTTCTTTAGCAGTAAAATTGATAATATGAACAAATAAAATCCTGGAGGATAAACATGTTCATGATGTTTCTAGGACAAGTTCTGGATTTCTTTAAAGATCTTATTTTAGGATCAACTATTCCACTTATTCTTGGAACATTAACCGGTCTTATAATAAGCATTTTTTTGTTTGTATTTATCAATAAGTTTTTAATGCCAAAAATTTATTTGTGGATAAAAATTCCTTTTGGCGTAATTATGATTTTATGTATGATGACTGGCGGTTCTATAATTGGCTGCTGGACATCTGTAATCTATCCTGTAAAAAGAATTTTTAATGTGACTTTTGGTACTGCTGAAAAGCTTGCTATTACTCAGGTTAATGCAATGTATGCATGGCCTAAACAGAAAATGGATGAACTTATTCCTAACGAAAAAATAGGGGAAGTTTTTGATACTGTTTATAACGTAAGTAAGTCAACAATTTCTGATGCCAAAATGCCGGCTAAGCTTAAAAATGTAATGATAGAGCATATTGATGATGTTGATGTGCTTGAAACAGTAGGCTCTTCTGCAAATTATATTAAGACTACTGTAAATGGAACAATTCATACTGCAATTTGGACTGTGCATAAGTTTTTGTACAGTGCAGTAAAAGTTATTTACATAAAGGTTTTGATTGCTTTATGGATAATGATGATTACTACAATTGTGTTATTCATACTTACTGAATATTTGAATTTTGCATTTTTTGCTGGCTGTAAAAAATTAGTAAAAATAAATAGAGAAAAAAAACGGGCTAAAAAAGAACAAGAAAAGCTGGAATCCAATAAAGAGGAAGCAACAAAAGAGTGCCCTGCTGTTGAACCTGTAGAAATAAAAAAAGAGGAGCCTGAAAAGACTCCTCTTAAAATTGAATACAAATCTAAAGACTTAGTTTCTGAAGCTGTGGATAGGAGCTGGAATGCGGCCACCACGGTTGATGAAGTCAGCACAGCTGAACTGGTTGACAGGCATAACAGGACAACCGCCCAATAATCCACCAAATTCAACCCATTCTCCTGCTTTCTTTCCAGGTGCTGGAATAAGACGGCAGGCTGTAGTTTTGTTATTTACCATACCAATTGCAAATTCATCAGCTAAGATTCCAGAAATTGTTGTTGCTGGTGTGTCACCTGGAATTGCAATCATATCAAGACCTACAGAACAAACTGTAGTCATAGCTTCAAGTTTTTCAAGGCAGATAGAACCTTTTTCTACAGCGTTAATCATACCTTCGTCTTCTGATACAGGAATAAAGGCACCAGAAAGACCACCAACATTTGTAGAAGCCATTACACCACCTTTTTTAACCATATCAGTAAGCATAGCTAAAGCTGCTGTTGTACCAGGAGCACCAGCACCTTCAAGACCAATTTCTTCAAGAATACGAGCAACTGAGTCACCTACTGCAGGAGTTGGTGCCAAAGAAAGATCAAGAATACCAAACTGTACACCAAGGCGTTTAGCAGCTTCAGAGCCTACTAACTGACCCATTCTTGTAATTTTAAATGCCATTTTCTTAATACCATCAGCAAGAACATTGATAGGCTGACCTTTGTATTCTTTTGCTGCTGCAAGAATTACTCCAGGACCAGAAACACCAACATTGATAACACAATCGCCTTCTCCTGGACCGTGGAAAGCACCAGCCATAAATGGGTTATCTTCTGGAGCGTTACAGAATACTACAAGTTTAGCACAACCGTTTACATCACAAGTTTTAGAAACTTCCGCAGTTTTAACGATTGTTTCACCCATAAGTTTTACGGCATCCATATTGATACCAGATTTTGTAGAGCCCACATTTACTGATGAACAAACAAAGTCTGTAGAAGCAAGAGCTTCTGGAATAGAATCGATTAAGATTCTGTCTGCAGGTGTAATACCTTTTTGAACAAGAGCACTGAATCCACCAATGAAGTTTACGCCTAATTCTTTAGCACAACGATCAAGAGTTTTAATATAAGGAACATAATTTGTTGCTCCGCTTGCACCGGCTACAAGAGCGATTGGTGTAACAGAAATACGTTTGTTGATAATTGGAACACCGAATTCCTTTTCAATATCCTGACCTATTTTTACAAGGTTTCCAGCTTTTTTCATGATTTTGTCATAGATTTTCTGGCAGGCACGATCAACATCTGAATCTGCACAATCAAGCAAAGAAATACCCATTGTGATACAACGGATGTCCAGCTTGTGACGCATAAACATATTTACTGTTTCTTCAATTTCAACTGGTGAAAATAACATAAAAGGCTCCTAGAGGTTTAATGCTACTATTTTAATGAATTTGAAGGGTTGTAACAATATAATTATGGATTGCCACGACAATCTTCGATTGTCTCGCAATGACAGTGAGGGATATGGACAAGGGATAGTTTAGCAATGACAGGGGGTACTATTTTAGCATTAGCCAGTTCCAGAAATCCGGGTCTTCCTGACCTATACGCCAAAAGCCTATGTTTTGAACATTCATTCCTTCATATAGGCGGCACAGAGTAAGCAGAGAATGAATATCATTAAAATATCCGGTTACATTTACTTCTGTTTTGTATGAGAAGGTTGGAATATCATTTTCGTAGTTAACTGTTCGTACACCGTTTTCGGTCATAACACGGTTTGCACCAGTGTAGTACCAGGCACCAGAAGTTGTTTCTTTAGTCCAGGTGCGGCCATAGAAAGGTACACCCATAATTAGTTTTTCGGGAGGAACTGTTTGAACAGCGTATTCTGCACATTTACGGCACCAGTCTACCGAAGCAATTGGGCCAGGTTTACTTGTGGACCAGTGTTCATCGTAAGCCATTACAAAAATGCGGTCGAAAATCTGAGATAAAGATTCGTAAGGAAAAATATCATTTTCCAAAAGCTTCATACGGGCAGGAACACAGATGGTGTACATCTTATTATTTTCTCCGTATTTATTTTCTAAGGCAGTTTTTAAGGCTTTTACAAACTTAAGATAAGCTTCCCCATCCTTTTGAGGAATAAGTTCAAAATCCAGCTGTAGGCCGTCATAATCGGCAGCAGCTTCTACTATTTGTTTGATAGCCTGATCTCTAACTGGTAAATCAGGATTTATTACAAAATGAGTTAAAGATTTACTATCACAAATTACAACAAGATGACATCTGGAACCTTCACGCAAATTAAGCTTAGAACGAGCAGGAATATCAATCAATTCACCGTAACAGTCAAAATCTGCAGCAAAAAAGCAGACATCTGTTAATGGAATATCTTGGTTGTATTCGTTTACTCTGGATTGCATAACATAGCCCCAGCTTTCTTTAAATTCAACAGGATTTCCACTTGGCTCCTGTAATTTATACTTTGGCTTAGCAGTTTTTCCGTTAGTTTTTGCACAAGAGCAGGTAAGTAATAATGAAGTTGCAATAATAAAGCAAATAAATCTTTTCATAGTTATTTATCGGTTTTTTTTACAATTAGTGTATAATTTAATTTATGAATGGAAAGATTATTTTGTTAGTTGTGATGTGTGTGGTAGCGGGTATTAGTTTTTTAGCTGCCGGGTTTTATATGCTTTTTCAAAAAGACAAGATGATTAAAAATAGCGGGTATATTTCTAACATACTAGGTGCAATAACTTTGGTACTTGGTATGCTTATTGTACTTTTTCCACAAATGGCAGCACTACTGGCGTTGTTTTACATGTTTGTTTTAATCTTTGCCTTTGTAGTGCTGTATTTTATGTTTATTAAAAAGAAGTAATTAATTTTTCTGATTCAACTGATTCTGCAGTCTGTTTTCAGATTCAATAATTTTATACATTGGCGATTCGTTTGGATGTAATTCCAGGATATGCTTTTCGCATGGAAGAACTTCGCTTGGGTCATGTGTAACATGAAGCATAGTTGTAGTTCCACCGTTTCCAATTAATTCAAGTAAATCAAGAATTTTCTGACGGTATTGTTCATCAAGGCCATGACAAGGTTCATCAAGAATTAATACTTTTGGACATTTTACTGCAGAGCGTAGAATAAGGATTGCACGCTGTTCACCGTAGCTTAATGCACCAAAGGTTTCGTATTCACGACCTTCAAAACCACCAAGTTTTAACCAGCGTTTTGCTGCTGCAACTTCTACATCAGTAGCGGCACCGTACAAACCAATTGAATCTCTAAATCCAGAAACAATTACATTCTGAAGTGAAGTACCACCTAACATTCTGTATTCTACATGCATTCTGTATGAACAAATGCCAAGCTGTTTTTTAATGTCCCAGATGGATTCTCCAGTTCCTCTTTTTATTCCAAACAAATGTACATCGTTTGCGTATACCTGTTTGTTATCGCCAGTAATAAGTTCCAGGAATGTAGTTTTACCGCTGCCGTTAGGACCGCGAATAAGCCAGTGTTCACCCTGCTTAAGCTTCCAGGTAAGATCTACAAGAACCTTATGATCTCCCCAGCCAACATTTACATGGTTCATTTCTATTAAAGTTTCAGCAGCCGAATCTGCAGCTTCTTCCCGTAAAGCCTGAGTTTCTTTTAATGTATCTTCAAGAGCATCTGTAAGCTCCTGTTTTTCCTGCGCCTTAGTCTCTTCTTTGTGCGCATCCCGTTCCGAAAGGATTTTTTCGTAATCGCTGCGGCAGCCACAGAAACTAATCTGCTTGTCTTTAAATTCCAGTACATGGGTAATGGCATCTGGAATTTCGTGCCAGCGTTCCATAGCAAGAATTACATTTGTTTCCTGTTTTTTCTGGATAGTGTTAATAAATTCCAGCAGAATAGTTCGGCTTTCAATATCAAGTCCGGCAAATGGATCGCTTAGAACCAGAAGTTTTTTTTCTGAAATAAGGGCACGGGCCAGTAAGGTTCGCCGGATTTCGCCAGTAGACATGTATTTTAAGCCACGGTCCAGAATTTTTTCTATTCCACACAATTTGATTGCAGGATATGCTTCAATTTTTTTAGCTTCTTCTGGAAGTGGAGCATTTTTTTTGATTTTTCCGCAAATGCTTTCTGCAATGAATACGCGGCCAGTGCGGCCAATATCTACACCACCTTCCACATATTCACTTTCATCATTTTCACGTTCTTCCTGAATAAGGCGGGCAGCCCGTTCCAGAGAAACAAGCTCGCAGGAATCTGCAAAAGGATTAGCATATAAAGCTGTTGGGTCTGGATTAGGAATAAAATCCAGTAAACCAGAAAGTGCATTTACAAAATCAGCTTTTCCGCCACCGTTAGGCCCAATAATAAGCCAGGATTCTCCCTGCTTCATTTCCCAGGTAACAGAAGGTACAACTGTAGTTTTAGTGCTATCTATTCTACAATTTTTAATTGTTATTAAATTAGATGTGCTCATTTATTTTTTCTCGATTTTGTTTGTAAAGATTGTTTCTCCATCCGAAGCAATACAGCTTAAATCAATATAGTCCTTAAAAATCTTCATATCAATATAGCCGTGAATTTTATTATTAAGTCCTTAAGAACTTAGAAAATCCTTCTTGTTCTTTCTTTTATCTTAATACTTTTTTGTAATCTTGTAGAGTGTTAGTAAATTCATTATTATTGAAGATATGAGTACAACAAAATTATGCCCTTGTGGTTCAGGGAAAGAATACGGCGAATGCTGTGAACCAATTATTAAAGGAAAAACAAAAGCACCATCTGCAGAAGCTTGTATGCGTGCTCGTTACACATCTTATGTAAAAGGTGAAATTGATTACATTATTTCTTCTTGTGACGAAGGTGAAGGAATTGCTGAAATTGACCGCCAGGCTACAGAAGACTGGTCTAAACAGTCTCAGTGGAATGGATTGAAAATTCTTCGCACAGAAAAAGGTGAAAAAGAAGACGAAGCTATTGTAGAATTCGAAGCTGATTATACACTTCATAACATGCACGATATTCATCACGAAATTTCTTTGTTCAAGAACATTAATGGTGACTGGAAATATGTTGCAGGTAATGTTATTCCAACAACTGTAAAACGCGTTGGAGCTAAGGTTGGCCGTAACGATCCATGTCCTTGTGGTTCTGGTAAAAAATATAAACAGTGCTGCGGTCGCTAAGGCGAATTAAGAATGCAAATTAAGAAAAACGGTTCCGTGATTGGGGGCCGTTTTTTTTTAGGAAAAAGGAAAGAAAGCAATGGCAAAAATTATTACAGGGTTTCATTCGATTGAAGAAAAGGTTAGAGCTGGAAAAAATCAGCCAAATTTGAAGATTTTCTATAGTAAGGCTGGACCTCGTGTAAAAAAGATTATTGAAGAAGCTGGTAAGGCTGGAATTAAATATACACAGGTTGATAACAAACAGCTGGATGAAATGGTTGCTGAGCTTGATCCTACTTTGCAGGACCACCGTGGCATTGTAATGAAGATTGAAAATACTTCTGCTACTGAAAGCAATTTGATTGACTTTGATGCCTGGATTAAATCTCATAAGGATGATGAAGAAGCTACGGTTGTAGTTTTGGACCGAGTAACTGACCCTCATAATGTTGGTGCAATTTTGCGTAGTTGTGATCAGTTTGGGGCTAACCTGGTAATTATTCCTGAAAACAAAAGTGCCAGCGATATTGCTGGGAACGAAGTTATTGGTCGTACTAGTGCTGGTGCCAGCGCATGGGTTCCTGTTTCTATTGTAAATAATCTGGTTCGCAGTGTGGAAATGCTTAAGGATTGTGGCTTCTGGGTTTATGGCGCAGATGCTGGTGGGGAAACCTGTGGTAAAGTTGATTTTGCAAAAAAGACTGTTATAGTAATGGGTAGTGAAGGAACAGGTATTGCTCAGCTTTTGGAAAAGCAGTGTGATACAATTGTTTCTATTCCAACCTGCGGAAAAATTGACAGCTTGAATGTTTCTGTTGCAGCTGGCGTTTTACTTTACGAATTGTACCGCAGAAAAAACTAAGTCGACAAAATTGATAAAATTTGTCATAATTAAAGTACAAATATAAAAGGGAGTGGCCATGTCTAGACAGGATGATATTGCTGCTAAAGCAATTAGAAAGACTACATTACGTTGTATTAAAGAAAAAAAGAATGCAAGACTTGCACAGCTTAAGCAGGATTATGAAGCAGAAGTTAGAGAAATCAACATTAAGTATGCTAAAGATCCTGAGCGTTTAAAGGCTAAATATGCTGCTGCTGATTTTGCAAAAACTGAAAAAGCCCGCAAACGTGCTGAACGCAAAATTGAAAACGAAAAAAAGCAGATTGAACTTGCAGAAAAGCAGAGAAGACTTACTGTTGGAGAAGAGATTGCAAGCTCTATTATTCAGGGAATTGGTGCTGCTTTATTTATTGCTGGTTTAGCTATTCTTGATACTCTTGGTATTAAAGATGGAATGGATTTTAAGAGCTTAACAATTGTTTGTTATTCTTTGTTTGGTTCTACAATGATCCTTATGTACATTTTTTCTGTTTTACAGCATGCGCTTACAAGAATTACTGCTAAGCAGGTTTTTGACAGACTTTCCCATGTCTGCTCTTATTTGATTATTGGTTTTGCTTATACAGCTTATACAATTACAAAGATTCAGGGTGTAAAAGGCTGGGTTCTTTTTGGTATTGTATGGGGATTGGCTCTTGTTGGATTAATGTTCTATGCAATAGGTGGAACTAAACTTGAAAAAGCAAATACTGTTCTTTACATTGTTGCAGGATTTATAGGTCTTATTTTTGCTAAGACACTTTATGAAGTTCTTACAACAGTAAGCTTTACAATGCTTATTCTTGCCGCTGTATTCTATCTTATTGGTATTATTTTCTACAACCTTAAGAAAGTTAAATACATGCATATGTTTGGTAACATTCTCTTCCTTGCAGGAAGTATTTATTTGTTCTTCTCTTTGTTCTACATTTAGATCATAAAGAAGAATAGGAAAATTAGGAGGAGCCCTGGACGAAAGTTTGGGGCTTTTTTTATTCCTGGTGCAAGGATACTTCGCCAGAATTAAGGGTTAAAATTGTTCCGTCTTCTTTTTGAACAACAAGGCTGCAGTTGTTATCAATATCAATTGCTTTTGCTGTAAAATCCTTCTGGTTATTGCCAATTACTGGATGAACGGTAAGAGTTTGACCTACTGTAAAGGAAAGGCTTTTATATTCTTTAATAAGTTCTTCTTCTGGTTCATTGAAAATACTGAGGGTCTGTCCCCCTATGCTGGCTGCCAGCTGGTAACGGGTAATTGTTGTAGAAGCATTTCCAACAATTGAACCAGCAAACTGGGCCGCATTGAAAACTTCCGGATTATCCTGAATATTTACTCCAATTCCAATTACTGCTGATTCAATCATGCCTGTTTCGAAGTTTGCAGAGCCTTCTGTAAGAATTCCGCAAATCTTTTTATTGTTGATATAGATATCATTAATCCATTTAATTTTTGGTTCAATTTTATACAGCTTTCTAATTACGCGGCAAACTGCTACGGCAGAAAAAGCGGTAAGTGCTGCTGGATTTTTAATGCCACCCTCTGGTGCATAAATCACTGAAAGATAAATACCTGTTTTTGCAGGGGACACAAAGCTGCGGCCTAAGCGACCTTTTCCTGCGGTCTGGCTTTCGGCAACATAGATGGAGTTGTGATACAGTTTACCGGCCTGAGTAAGGGTGCCATCTGGGTTACGGAGATTGCCGGCTTTGGAAAGCAGGGATTTTGCGTAGGTGTTTGTAGAATCTATCTGGGCAAAGCATTCCAGGTGGGAACCGGCCAGTGCGGGAAAATCATGGTCCAGCTGGGTTTGCAAAAGTTCGGCGGTCAGGATGTCGGCGGCGCCGTGGAGTACATAGCCTCCGTTTGTGGTTCCTTCAATTTGACAGTTCTGTTCTCTAAGGCTGTTAATTGCCTTCCAGATAGCGGCTCTGCTTACGCCGCAAATTTCTGCCAGTTTTTCTCCAGACACAGGAGTTTCATTATTTTGAGTAAGGATTTCCAGAACTTTATCTTTTGTTGCCATGGAAAAAGTATAGCATAAATTAAGTTTTTGTTTTGTCTCTTTTAATCAAATAGTCCGCTATTGACCTGATTTATTAATTGGGATAATATAAAGAACATAAACGGCAAAGAGGTCGTAAATAAGATTAGGAGTTATTGTATTTAACTCGTAATTTTGTTTACGACCTCTTTTTTTTGTTTTAAACATGACTTTTTTTCCAAACGGTGGTCACGCGCTTACTACCTTCTGGTTTTTCCTCAGTCTCTGAGGATAAGGCTTGAAGGAGACCACCGTTTTTTATTTTAAATCATTTACAGTTTGAAAATTAATCCAAAGCCTGAAGCTCTAATGCAATCTCTTCCATTTCCTTATCAGTCATGGCGATTGTTTCGGCTACACGGTAAAGTTCACGGCGAACGCTGTCTGGAACATTCTGAGTGTTTTTATAGCGGAGCTCGTGTTCAAGACTTGCCCAGAAATCCATAGCAATGGTTCTAAGCTGAATTTCCACTTTTACTTTGTGAACTGTTTTAGAAAGATAGACAGGTGTTTCTACAACAATATGAAGACTTCTATAACCAGATTCCTTAGGATTTTCAATGTAATCGTGTTCAGCTACAAGTGTTATATCTGGCTGTTTAAGTAGAATATCCCGAATGTTGTAAATATCAGAAATATAAGGGCAGATTACACGAACACCAGCAATATCTGTAAGGTGTTCAGTCATTGCATCAAAGGTTGCTGGAAGTTTTTTCTTGGCAAGCTTTTTAGCAATACTATCTGGAGACTTTATGCGTGATTTTACTGTTTCAATAGGATTTCGTTTGTGTCCTACTTTGCATTCTTTATTTAATATATCAAGTTTTGTTTCAATCTGTTTAATAGCACTTTCATAAATCATTATGATTTGCTGAAATTTCATAGCCTGCTGGAAATAGTCGTTATCCAGGGCTAAAGAATTATTTTTAATTGTAGGTACTTGGGTCATATTCATCCTTTAAACTTAACAATAAAACAATTTAGATTCAAGAAAATTACAAATTATGGCAAAAAACATGGAAACATTGACCACAATTAAAATAACTGATAAGGTATAGGAAGTAAGCGACATTGAGGCCGTGGATTTTTCTGTTTACAGAGGGTCTGCGGCTTCCTTGTTTTAAAACATCTTTTTAAGAATTACAGTCTATAATTCCTTTTTCCGTAATAATCCAGTTCATAGTGATGTCATGTTTTTCTACAGGAAGCTCCTGCACTAGCTGACAGCCAAAGCACACCCCAGCCATAGTAAGTTTGTGAGAAAGGAACGAAAAATAAGTATCGTAATACGCTTTGCCGCGACCTAATCTGGCACCTTTGCTAGTAAAACTGCGCCCAGGTACAAGAACAAGTGTTTCCGTATTTGAATGAAGGTTGAACGGAATTCCTGCTTCCGGCTCGTCAATTCCGAAAGCACCTTTTGATGTTTCATGTACAGCATTAATTTTGTAAAATTCCATTTGTGGTGATAACGGATCAACCTTTGGCAGGTAAACAGTTTTTCCTTCTTCCAGTGCTGCTTTTATGACAGGCTTTAAATCAACTTCATCATTTAAAGGCATATAAGCCAGAATGTTTTTTGCTTTTTTATATTCAGAAAATTCTGTAATCAGGTTGCAAATCTGGCTTGAAAACATTTGAAATGAAGCTGCATTTGAGGACATAATCTGTTTAATCTGATTTCGTAATTCCTGTTTTGTCATTTCAATAAATCCAAAGTTCTGGCCCGACTTAAGGCTTCTGATGATGAGTTTACATCCAGTTTTTCATAAATTTTTTTAATATGATAGCGAACTGTATTAATGCTGATGTTTGACTGTCCGGCAATTTCTTCGTATGAAAGTCCGTGGGAAAGCAACTTAAGTATGTCCAGTTCGTGAATTGTAAGTTCAATTTTTTTAGAAAAAGGTTCAAGAAGATAGTTTGGATACAGCAAAGCAGTAGTACGAGTAATTTCAATAATTTCTTTTATGTATTCCTTATGAGGTGCATTAGGCTTAGCTTTTCTGTAAGCATTTAGAACTTTAAGCAAAGGTTCTCCTTCGTCTGCAAAAAGTCTGTAGTATTTGTATTTATATCCAATTTCCAGAGCCTGCGCTAAGGCTTCAAAGCATTCTTTTTTTAAATCAGCTTTGTAACCGCCAATAGCAGTAAGAATCTGCAGTTCACAATAATCCATAGGACGCAGACCTTTTTGTAAAAGAGGACTTAATCTGGAAATTAAACCCATGCCGGCAATAAATCTACCAGTAAGAATATAGCAGCGGATTTTTACCATGTAACCGTATAAGTCATGCATCTTAAAATCCAGGTATTCATTTGGTGCTTTATTTTCTAACCATTTAGTTACAATATCATAATGGCCTTCGTAAATGGCAATTTTAGTTTCCAGAGCATCAAGATTATAGAGAAGCTCAGCGTTTGCTCTGTCTTTAACCTGGCTTCGAATCTGTTTTACCATTTGAACAGCAGAACTTAATTCTCCGTTCATAACCAGAATCTGCATTTGTAAACAGGAAGCGGCAAATAAAGTTCGAATATCTCCGGACTTTTCCAATAAAGGAATTTGTTTTGTAATTCTGGCCATAGCTTTTAAGCATTGATTTGTTTGATAAAGAAATTCTGCCTTACCAACATTGTACATATTTTCTGCAGCATTACCGTAAAGAACTGTAAGCATTTTTATAAAGCGTTCCTTTTGATTGTAAAGGAAATCGCCAAAGTAAGTAAAATCGCGGTAGCCATTTAACAAACTTGGATGACCTGCAGAAAAAGTTAAGCCTAAAACCTCTTCATCAACATTTGCCAGCGCATTTGTGTGAGATTCAAGCTCTTCCAGAGTCAGTGTAGGAATAATAAGACAAACATTATGATAGATAAATTCAGCATGAGGATCGTCGCTTTTAAGAATAGATTCAGCTAATTCTTTAGCTTCATCCAGGCGACCTTGCATAACGTTAATTAAAACTTGAACAGGAACAATTCTGGTTGGAGAGGCCTGTTCTTTAGGTATGGCCATATATTGATCTTTAATATCCCAGAAGTCCTGAAAGGAAACACTCTTGTAAGCTTCCAGAGAAAAATTTTCTAACTCTTCAATCGAATATTGTCTCTTTTCCATGCCTACATTATAACACTACATCTAAATGTAGTGCAATGTAGTTATACTTTTTACATACGTGTGTAGTTCCATTTTGCTCAAACTGCATTATTATAAACTCAACAGTTAGAAAAAAAGTTAAAAAAGTTGAGTAAAAAATAATTATTAAAAGTACATTTAAAAACAATTAAGTAAAGTTATTTAAAAATCATTTAAAAACTTTTTTTTGCGCTGATAGTGATTTGTTTACTTTAAAATAGGCCACTCTGGCGATGGGATTCCCTAGGGTGGCTTTTTTTAATTTAAACTAGTTTTATGATTCTTGCATTCAGCTGTTCAGCTTCACTTAAATCGTGGGTAACAAGAAGAATAGAAATTTTCTGTTCCAGATTAATCTTTTTTATATCCAAAAGAATTTTTGTTTTAATTTCCTGATCTAAGCCTTTGAAAGGTTCATCAAGCAATAGAATTTTTGAGCCATAATTTAAGGCCCGGGCAATAGCACACCGTTGTTTCATTCCGCCACTCAACCTTCCCGGCATGTACTTTTCAAACCCGTTAAGTCCAACAGAGTTAATCAACCGCTGAATCTCGCGGGGATTCTGCTTATCATTAACCAGCTTAATGTTGTCCCATACTGTAAGCCATGGTAAAAGCCTGTCTTCCTGAAAAACATAACTTACTTTTTTTTCTGAATTTTGGATTGAACCGGAGTCTGGGGGAATAAGGCCAGAAATAATATTCAGCAGTGTAGTTTTTCCGCATCCGCTGGGCCCTGTAATTGCAACAATTTCACCATCATCAACCTGAAAAGAAAAATCGTTTATTACACTAAGAGTGCCGAATTTTTTATTTAAGTTCTGAACCTTTAGCATAACATTAGTGTAAATGAAATCTGTTAAATAAAAAACCTCCCAACCGTGGTCAGGAGGTTTAACTTAGTAATCTTAAAGACTACTCATTATTTGTGCGGCTTTTTACACCAATAAGTTTTCTTAAAAGGTTAAGATAGTTGATACGAACAAGACCTTTTGCCTTCTGCTGTTCGAACTGAGCAACTGTTTTCCAGTAACCTTTTGGATCAGCAATGTCTTCTTCTGCCATAGCAACAAGTTTAACATACTGTTCCTGGTCCCGTTTTTTAAGGTCATCGCCGTATGAATCACGCTGAGCAAGAATTTCTTCGTAGAAGTCTGTCTGTTTTGCATAATTCCAGAAGTATTCTTCATAAAGAGTATTTGCATAGTGCCATGGCTTCCAGTTGATTTTGTAGTGAATCAATTTAAGGTTCTTGTCATCAAAGTCTGGATTTTTATAAGCAGTTTTGTTCCAGCCTAAATCAACAAGCTTGATTCTGTCTTTACAAAGAACGTTCAAATAGTCTTCATCCTGTGTTACACGGAATTTGTACTGTTTTGAAAGTTCAACGAATTTTTCTGCAATCTTGAATTTTAAGAAGCGTTTTGTATTAATAAGAATTACACCAGCATTGATGTAGTTCTGGCGTTTAATACCAAGGAATTCTTCAACATATGTTCCAAATACATCTACAGTATTCATAACTTCTTCTTGAGCACCAGCAAGGAAGTAATCACGAATATCAGTATTGTAGAGTTCAGAAATATCGCCAAGAAGGATTGTATCACAGTCAACATAAAGAACTTTGTCGTAGTCTGGGAACAAATCAGGAATAAAGAAGCGGTAATATGTTTCTTTAGAGTAGTAATCACGAAGATGGAACAAATCCTGAATCTTATCCAATTCATTTGCTAATGAAATGAATTCAATTGTTGCATTAGGTGTTAATGACTGTTTAATGCGTCCCTCTAATTTTGGATCAAGATTAGTAGTTAAAACATAGAGCTTATAAAAATAATCTTTTGATGCATTTGCAAGCAATGATTTGATACATACTGTAAGGTATGGAGCATAGTTATCATTTGTTGCAAAGAAAATTGGAATTTCATTGTCTTTTAATTTTGCCATTTTTTTCTCCACTTTCTGTAATTCTTGCGTAAAAACGGAATTTATGCAAGTCATTATGACAAAATTGGTGGTTATGTCGTATAAGGGAATATTTGCATTCTTTTTGCATAAAAAACCTTAGAGAAAAATTATAAAGAAAGTGCTTCTACTTCTTCCAGCCACATTGCTGCTGAAGCATCGCTTGGCATACGCCAGTCGCCGCGAGGAGAAAGATTGATTGTACCAACCTTTGCACCATCAGGCATGCAGGAGCGTTTGAACTGCTGACTGAAGAAGCGGCGGTAGAAAGTCTTAAGCCATTTAAGCATAACTTCTTTGCTGTAAGGAAGCTTAGACTGCTGAGCCAGGAAGAAAATTTTTGCTGGTGAAAAACCAAAGCGAAGCAAATAGTAAAGATAAAAATCGTGAAGCTCGTAAGGACCAACAAGGTCTTCTGTAACCTGGGAAATTACTCCGTCTTTTGGAGGAAGCAATTCTGGGCTGACAGGAGTATCAAGAATGTCTTTTAATACATCTGCGAATTTTTTATTTTTAGAATCTTCAGAAGCTGTGGCAAACCATTCAACCAGATAGCGGACAAGAGTTTTTGGAATTGAAGAGTTTACACCGTACATAGACATGTGGTCACCATTGTAAGTACACCAGCCTAAAGCAAGTTCAGAAAGGTCTCCTGTACCAATTACAATTCCGTTAGTTTTGTTTGCATAGTCCATAAGAATCTGTGTTCGTTCACGGGCCTGACCATTTTCGTAAGTTACATCGTGAACTGATTCATCCTGACCAATGTCTTTAAAATGCTGACGAACAGAATCTGCAATGCGTATTTCTTTAAGAGTGGCGCCACATTCTTTTGCAAGGGTGCAGGCATTGTTGTATGTTCGGTCTGTTGTTCCAAAGCAAGGCATTGTTATGGCTGTGATTTTAGAACGGGCAATTCCAACAGAGTCAAATGCGCGGCAGGTAATGAGGAGTGCCAGAGTTGAATCAAGACCACCAGAAAGGCCGATTACTGCAGGCTGACAGTTAATGTGGCGCAGGCGTTTTGCAAGGCCCTGAGCCTGAAGTGTAATTACTTCAAGACAACGCTGTGTTCGTTTTTCCTGATTAGAAGGAACGAATGGATGAGGATCAACATAGCGGTCAAAATTTTTAGGACTCTTAATGTTTCTAACACCACCGGCACCCTTCTTTCCCGCAGCCGCGCTGGCACCATCCATTTCAATATCAACAATTACATAGTCTGAATTAAAGTTATTGTTGTTTGCAGAAAAACCAAAGCTGGTTGTGCGGCGGCGTTCCTGGCAAAGGCGTTCAACATCAATGTCTGCGTAAACTGTGGCATCAGAGAAAAGTTCCGACTGGGAAAGGAGAGTTCCATTTTCTGCAATTAAGTTGTGGCCTGCAAAAATCATGTCCTGTGTGGATTCGTCTTTTCCGGCATTTGCGTAAAGGTATGCGCACAAAGAACGGGCAGAGTGAGATTTTACAAGGGAGCGACGGTAATCTGCTTTACCAATAATTTCGTTTCCGGCAGAAAGATTTGCAATGATTGTGGCGCCGTTTAAAACATGGCGGCTTGAAGGTGGAACTGGAACCCAAAGGTCTTCGCAAAGTTCGCAGCCAATTGTTACTGACGGATTATTTTTGTCCTGAATTAAAATATCAGTTCCAAATGGAACATTTTCAAAACCAGCAAAAGAAATGAACTGAGTTTCCATGTTCTGCTGGAAGGGAGTGAACTGACGGCGTTCATAAAATTCACCATAGTTTGGTAAATATGATTTTGCAAACAACGCAAGAAGCTGGCCTTTGAAAAGTGCTGCTGCACAATTGTAAATTCCTTCTGTCATTGGAAGGGGAAGACCAACAAAAACTATCGCATTTACTGTTTTAGTTTTTGCAACTATTTCTTTAAGAGCTTCCTGAGCAGAAATTTGAAGGGTTCGCTGAAAGAACAAATCGCCGCAGGTGTAGCCTGTAATGGAAAGTTCAGGAAGAACAATAATCTGGGCACCATTTTTAGCGGCAGCTTTTACAGCAGAAATAATCTGTTCCGAATTGAATTTACAATCACCAACTTTTAGGCTTGGGCTGGCACAAGCAGTTTTAATGAATCCGTAAGTCATAATAAAAATATATCACAAATAATATATGTAGGAAAATGGCAAGATAGATGATGGATTACCATTAAAAGGTTTTTATTGTCTTCAGGAAAATTTGTCATTGAAGACGCATGACATGTTCAGTCTGCTTTTCTTACCAGAGGCGAGTACTATAAAACAGTTTTTGAATTTTCAGACAAATATTTATAAGAATTAGTTTTGCGGAATTAATTCAATATTATTTTCTTTTAAAAGGGCTTCCAGACGAAGGTAGTGTTTTCTGTACAACCATCGGTGGAGGCCTTTTAATTTATTTGTAAAATGTGGGAATTCAATATTTTCATCTGCGGCAGTTTTTTTAATGTTATAGCTGCCGTTAATTCTCCAGCCGTTTAATAAACCAATGCTTATAGCTTTTTGTGGGCAGTTAAAAGAACAGCCTACACACAAAGCACAGTGAGTTCCAAATTTAAATTTTTCTTTCTGGGTATCAAACTTAATATTGTGCATAGGACAGATGTTTACGCACTTCATGCACTTAATACATTTCTTCATGTTTACCTTCATTGCAGGTCCCTGAAGCTGTGCGTAAATCCATTCAATTCTTACGATTGGTACAAACCAGTAGCGCAATGGACAATAGTGAATTTTATTTTTGCGGTTTTCCGAAAGTTCTTTTACATTAAGGCGGACGCGGGCATCAGCATAAATGTATTCGCTTTTTACCATTTCTGGAGAGTGACGGAAAATCATATTGTATGGCATTACAAAGTGGTGCTCTGTAAAAAACTCGTAGCCTTTGCGTTCCATACGTCGAATGATTTTTTGTGATGAATAATTATTGAAAGTTAAACCTTCACCAGAAGTTTTAAAGATGAAGGTTTTCTTTTTGCCCCAGTTCTGTACATCAATTTCTGGAAGAAGCTTTGTAAAATCATTCATTACTTTTGGCGCATTAAATCCATGAACAGGATAAGCCAGACCTACTAAGTCAAAGTCTCTTGCATCTGGATAAGGTTCGTATCCATCTTCCTTTGAGCATTTAATTTTGCAAATAGTAGTTTCATAATCAGTAAGATATTTTTTATAAAGCTCTGCAACTAAGGTTGTGTTTCCTGTTCCAGAAAAAACATAAAGGACTGCTTTTTTCATAACTATAATTTTTTAACAGGCTTAATCATATCGTCGTCTTCATGTTCGTCGTATGGATAAACGTTGTTTTCCTCTTCTTTAGTGTGAGTGTCGTACCAAACCTGTGCAAGGAATGGATTATGAGCGGCTTCCTTATCGTAAGCCCAAGGAGTTGCTTCGCAGCATTCAGGACACCAGAAACCAGCTTTAAGCACTGTAAATGGAGTGCTTTCAAAAGTGTGGCCGCTGTGACACTTCCACTGGATTTTTGAATGAAGGTTTCCTTTTTCCATGGAAGTTGAAACAACCTGACCTCCACGGAATTCTGCAGCTGATTTTAAATCTGCAAGATCAATTTCTGAATCTGGTTTTGATTCATCATAACCGTGATTAAGCTTGTAGCGGTCTGCTTTTGCTTCGTCTTTTAAATCTGCGTAATCGATTGTTCCTTCAGGAGTCTGTCCTTTTGAAAGAATAGGGAAGTCTTTCCAGGTTTTAGGCATTTTATCGTAAGCTTCCTGACCACCCCAGAATGCATCAATGCGGCCTTTCTTTCCAAGACGAATCCAGTTCATAGGAGCGTTTGAATTTGTAAGAAGTCTTTCAATTACAATTTTTCTGATTAGCTTTGCAGGAACAATGGCACCAAGCTTGTAGTACCACAATTGTTTTTCCATTCGTTTCCAGAAATCTGCAGAGGTTTCCTTGCGGTAGTCCAGCCAGTCATCAAGTACATGAGAGTCTGTGTACCATACGCCGTGGAAGTTTTTTGTAATGTTCCAGTATGGTTCAAAGAATTTTTCGGCACTGGCACCCATAAGTCCAAAGCCAAGATTAAATGTTTCGTAACCAGTTTCGCGGCAAGCAGCACCGCCACCAATGTTGTAATCGTTAAGCCAGAAACCTTCAAGTTTTCCGTCCTGGTCTTTTTCTACAAGGTTCTGAATCATTAAACCTGAATCAACATCTGTAATCCATTCAAATGGTGCATTCCAAGGAGTGTGGAACATAAGTCCATCATTCATATTATTTGCAAGAAAATATTTGTGGTAAACGGCAGACTGACGCAAAACAACCCAGTGAGGAAGTCCGCTGTCCAGTACATATCGTTCGCCTTTAATTTTTGCGGCAGAGTAAAAATCGTAAGCGCTGGAAATAATTGGGTCACCCATTCGGCACCATGGATGCTTGTAATCCCGGTTACCGTAAACAGCTACTGTTGAAATGTGAACCAGTTTAATTTCATCCTGACGTCCGCTGGCTTTAATTGCATCAACTATATTTTTTGTTCCATTAAAGTTTGTAGAAATTGTGTTATCTGGATTGTGGTCTGCTTTTGGTGGAATAACTGCAGCGCAATGAACAACATAATCTGCTCCATCAATAAGCTGAGCAATTTCGTCGTAATTAGCAACATCGCCATAAACCAGAGTAATTCTGTCCTTTCCTTTTTTTAAAAGTGATTTAAAGAAAGGCTTCATTTTTTTAGCTTTGTCGTAAATAAAAAGTCTAAGCTGGTAATTATTTTTTGAAGCAAGAAGATGAGCAACAACTTCGCCGCCCATAGCTCCGTCGGCACCAGTAACGGCAATAACAGTAGGTTTTGTATTATTCATAGTGGGTTAATTGTATATGCACAATTGAAAATTGACAATTGATAATGGATAATTATTGAAACAACAAATCCTTACGGCTTTAATTCTGGTAGAACAAAGGCGGTTGGAGAAACAAAATCTGGTGATATCATTCTTCAGCAAAAAATCTTGAATTAATTCTTTTTGTGAACCGCTAACATTAACCTGATATTCTGTGATATAATAACAAGACTTTAATTAAAAATCTGGAGCATTGAAAAATGAAACAATTAATGTTGGGTAATGCCGCAGTAGCTCGTGGTCTTTTTGAAGGCGGATGCGGAATCATTTCAAGTTACCCAGGTACACCTAGTACCGAAATCACTGAAGAAGCAGCAAAATACAAAGAAATTTATTGTGAATGGGCACCTAACGAAAAAGTTGCCTTTGAGTCAGCTTTTGGTGCAAGTCTGGCAGGTAAGCGCGCCTTTTGTGCAATGAAGCACGTAGGTTTAAATGTTGCCGCAGACCCACTTTTTACCGCCGCTTATACTGGCGTAAACGCCGGACTTGTTGTTGGCGTTGCAGACGATGCAGGAATGCACTCTTCACAGAATGAACAGGATTCCCGCCATCATGCAATTGCATCTAAAATTCCAATGATTGAGCCAAGCGATTCAGAAGAAGCCCGCAAGTTTGCAAAATGGGCTTTTGAAATTTCTGAACAGTTTGATACACCTGTTTTGTTTAAAATGTGTACTCGCGTTGCACATTCTCAAGGCATTGTAGAAACAGAAGACCGCACAGAAGTTCCATTAAAAAAATACGAAAGAAATATTCAGAAATATGTTATGGCTCCTGCAAATGCAATTCGCCGTCATCCGGAGGTTGAACAGCGCCTTGCAGATTTAGCAAAGTGGTCTGAAACATCTGGAATCAACCGCACAGAAATGGGCGGAACAGAATTTGGAATCATTACATCATCAACATCTTATCAGTATGTAAAAGAAATTTTTGGTGACAGTGTAAGTATTCTTAAACTTGGAATGGTAAATCCTCTTCCTGCAAATATGATTAAAGAATTCTGCAGCAAAGTAAAAACTGTAGTTGTTGTAGAAGAGCTTGATCCAATCATTGAAAATTTCTGTAAAGCAAATGGATGCAATGTTCACGGAAAAGATTTGCTCCCAGTTTGCGGTGAATATTCACAGAACTTAATCCGCAAATGCTTGGCTCCAGTTCTTCCAGCGTCACTTAAATCAAAAGCTGAATTCACAATTCCAAATTCTGCATTAGATAATCTTCCAAACCGCCCACCAATTATGTGTGCCGGTTGTCCTCACCGCGGACTTTTCTACGCTCTTAAAAAATTAAATGTAAATGTTCTTGGTGATATTGGGTGTTACACACTTGGCTCTGTAGCTCCACTTTCTACCATAGATATGGTTCTTTGTATGGGAGCTTCTTTCTCAAGTATTCACGGATGGAATAAGGCTCTTGGTACCGAAGGTGAAAAGAAAACTGTTGCCGTTATTGGCGACTCGACTTTCATGCATTCTGGTATGACAGGTTTGGCAACAATTGCTTACAACCAGTCTAACTCAACAGTGATTGTTCTTGATAACTCAATTACAGGCATGACAGGTCACCAGCAGAATCCAACAACAGGTAAAAACTTGTACGGAGATCCAGCTGGCCGCGTAGACCTGGAAGCTTTGGCTCATGCAATGGGCATTGAACGGGTTCGCGTAGTTGACCCTTACAACATTGACGAATGTTTCCAGGCAGTAAAAGAAGAACTGGCAGTAGAAGCTCCAAGTTTGATTATCAGCCGCCGTCCTTGTGCACTGCTTAAAGAAGTAAAACCAAAGCCAGCTTTAATGGTAAATGCTGACAAATGCCGCTCATGCAAAATGTGTATGAAGATTGGTTGTCCTGCAATTGCAATGAAAAACAACAAAGCTCAGATTGATCCAACTTTGTGTGTAGGCTGTGGCGTTTGTACACAGATGTGTAATTTTGGAGCAATAAATTAGGAGTTTGGTATGGTAAAAAATATAATGATAGTTGGAGTTGGTGGACAGGGAGCTTTGCTGGCTTCTAAGACTCTGGGCCAGGTTTTACTTGATGCCGGCTACGATGTAAAGGTAAGCGAAGTTCACGGAATGAGTCAGCGTGGTGGTTCAGTTGTAACTTATGTTCGTTATGGTGATAAAGTTTATTCACCAATTATTGATAAAGGTGAAGCTGATTTTATTGTAAGCTTTGAATTGCTTGAAGCTGCCCGCTACATGGAATACTTAAAGGCAGATGGTCACATTATTGTAAATACTCAGCAGATTGACCCAATGCCAGTTATTACAGGTGCTGCCCAGTATCCGGAAAACCTGGTAGAAAAAATGAAAGCTGCCGGCTGCAATGTTGATGCTTTGGATTGTCTTTCTCTTGCAGAACAGGCAGGAACAGCAAAATCTGTAAACATAGTTTTAATGGGACTTCTTTCAAAGTATATGGATTTCCCAAAAGAAGCCTGGCTTGCAGCAATTGAAAAGCTGGTAAAGCCACAGTTCCTTGAAATGAACAAAAAAGCTTTTGAGCTTGGATGTAATGCGTAAGCATTTTTCTGATAAAGTCTGAATAGGAGTATAAAATGGGAAAATTAAAGTATTTTCAGCCAGAAATGGAATGTATGCCAGAGGCTGAACTTAAGGCATTGCAGGGAAAACGCCTTGTAGAAAACTTTCGTCATGTTTATGAAAATGTTGAATTTTACAGAAAGCGTTGTCAGGAAGCTGGAGTAACTCCAGATGACATAAAAGGTCTTGATGACTTGGATAAAATCCCATTTACATGCAAAGACGATTTAAGAGCAACTTATCCTTACGGTCTTTTTGCAGTTCCTAATAAAGATGTAGTTCGTATACATGCTTCTTCAGGTACTACTGGTAAACCAATTGTTGTTGGTTACACAAAAGAAGATCTGGATATTTGGGACGATTGTGCTGCCCGCCAGTTGGTTGCAGTTGGTGCAGATGAAAATGATATTGTTCAGGTAGCTTACGGTTACGGTATGTTCACTGGTGGTTTTGGTCTTCACGGGGGAGCTACAAAATTGGGATGTCAGGTTGTTCCAATTTCTTCTGGTAACACAGCCCGCCAGATTACATTCTTTAAAGATTTGCGTTCTACTATTCTTGCTTGTACTCCTTCTTACGCAGCATACCTTGGGGAAGCTTTGGCAGAGGCTGGTCTTACTCCAGATGACATTGCTCTTAAAGCCGGTATTTTTGGTGCAGAACCTTGGACAAACGAAATGCGCCGCGATATTGAAAAATCTCTTGGAATCAAGGCTTACGATATTTACGGTCTTACAGAAGTTATGGGGCCTGGTGTTTCTTACGAATGTGTAGAACAGAAAGGTATGCATGTAAACGAAGACCATTTTATTGTAGAAACAATTGACCCAGAAACAGGAAAACGACTTCCAGAAGGTTCTAAAGGTGAATTGGTATTTACAGCAATTACAAAAAAAGCATTTCCACTTATGCGCTTCCGTACAAAGGATATTGGTATATTGGATAGAAGTGCCTGTGCCTGCGGTCGTACATTTGTGCGTATGACAAAACCAATGGGCCGTACAGATGATATGCTTATTATTCGTGGTGTAAATGTATTCCCAAGCCAGATTGAAGGTGTTTTGCTTCAGAACGGTTACCAGGCAAACTATCAGATTATTGTTGGCCGTGAAAATAATACAGATACTTTTGAAATCAAGGTAGAAATGGTTCCAGAAAAATTCAGCGATGTAGTTTCTGAAATTGAAAAAGAAGAAAAGAACCTTCAGAACAAATTGCTTTCAATTCTTCAGATTAAAGCAAAGGTTACACTGGTTGCACCAAAATCAATACAGCGTTCAGAAGGAAAAGCAAAACGCATAATTGATACACGAAAATTACACGACTAAGGAGAGTGGTATTATGACAATTAATCAGATTTCTATTTTTATTGAAAATAAACCAGAAGCATTGGCAAAGCTTACAGATGTTCTTGCATCTAATAATGTTAACTTAAGAGCTCTTTCTTTAGCAGATTCTTCAGACTTTGGAATTGCCCGCATTATTGTTGATGATGCTTCAGTTGTAGAAAAAGTTCTTACAGCCAGCGATTTTATTGTAAAGGCATCGCCTGTACTTGCAGTAGAAATTCCAGACCAGAGCGGAAGCTTGAATCACATTCTGCAGATTTTAAGTAAAGCAGGCCGCAACATTGAATACATGTATGGCTTTACTGGCAAAAAAACAAACCAGGCATATATGATTATTCGTACAACAGATATTGCCGCTACAGAAAAAGTTCTTTCTGAAAACTTTATAAGAATGATAGACCAGAAAGAAATTGCAGAGGTGTAAATAGAGTTATATAAAACATATTTACTTGTAAAAAATTTAAAGGCATTTTATATGGGTGTAGGGATATATCTGCAGGCATATGGAGTGCCTTTTGTTTTTTATAATTCTGATCTATTTATCATGACAAATATAGGTGAAGTTATTTTTGGAAACCGCTTTGGTTTGTGGTGGACTTTAATTTCTGTTTCTTTATTTTATTAGCTCCATTGCACAGTTCTTCAAGAGTATATGTATTGTAAACCTAAATTTGATTAAAAGTTTACAATATGATATAGTCCATTCATTATGAAGAATAAATCTATTTTAAAAGCTGCAATTATTGCATTGTTTGCAGCAATTATTTGTATTGGCTGTTTTATGAGAATACCTGCAGGTGTTGTTCCTATTGTTTTGCAGAATGTACTGTGTATTTTATGTGCTGTTCTTATTGGAAGTTATCTTGGTGGTGCCCCAACTGCACTTTTTCTTATAGCCGGTTTAATTGGACTTCCTGTTTATTCTGGAGGAACAAGCGGTATTGCTGTTTGGGTTGGTCCTACTGGAGGATTCCTTCCTGGTTATTTGATTGGTGCTATTGTGGCAGGTTTTATTGCAGGTCGTCCTTCTGTTGAAGAAAAAAAATTGAACTGGAAAACAACACTTCGCATTACTCTTGCAATTGTTGCAGGAATGATTGTGCTTTATTTCCCAGGAATAATCCACTTTGCACGTTGGGCTGCTGCTGCAGGAAAAGTTCCTGCAGAAAAAACAGCTTTTGCTTATACAATGGCTGCATGTGTTCTTCCATATATTCCAGGTGATATTGTAAAAATTGTTATTGCAGTTCCAATTGCATTAAAATTAAGACCTGTTCTTGCTCAGTATTTATTTGCTGATAAGGTAAAGGTTGAAAACGCTGCATAAATAAAGTGGTATAAAATGATTTCTGTTTCAAACTTATGTAAAACATTTTTGACTTCGGAAGGACCTTGCAAGGCTCTTAAAGATGTATCACTAGAAATTCCTGAGGGTTGCTGTACTGTAATTGGTGGAGAAAACGGCTCAGGGAAAAGTGTTCTTATGTCTATTCTTGCCGGACTGGAAGAAGCTGATAGCGGAAATGTGGAGTTGGCAGGTGGAGCCAGGGGGACGGTTCTCATGGATTCTGTTGGACTTGTTTTTCAGGAAGCGGAAACTCAAATTTTAGGTGAAACACCACGAGAAGATATAGCCTTTGGTCCAAAAAATCTTGGCTGGGAAAAAGATCAGATTGAATTGGCTGTTAATATGGCCTTGGAAAAAACTGGTCTTACTGCTAAAGCTGACTTTCCAGCCCGTTTTCTTTCTGGTGGAGAAAAACGCCGGCTTGCTGTTGCCTGTATGATTTCTATGAATCTGCCTGTTATTATTTTGGATGAACCTTACGCAAATTTGGATTTTGGCGGTGTAAAACAGGTAAATGCCCTTATTTCTCAGCTTAAAGAGGAAGGTAAAACAGTAATAATCCTTACTCATGAAATTGAAAAATGTCTTGGTCTGGCCCAGAAGTTTATTGTTCTTTTTCGTGGTCAAATAGTCTTTGAAGGAACTCCAGAAGAAGGTTTACAGCAGAATCTTGAGCAGTGGAATATTCGTAATCCATTGGTAAGTTACAAAAATGTAGGAGATTTAATTTGGTAACTTTATTTTCCTATAAAACGGGTAACTCTTTTTTGCATAAAATACCTTCCTGGGTAAAATTATTATTTATTCCATTAATCAATGTTTTATTTTTGATTTTGCCTTCATATTTTGCCTGTGGACTTGTAGTTGTTCAGTTCATTCTTGCTTGTTGTCTTCATTTTTCGTTAAAAGAACAGTTTACTGATGTTAAACCTGTTTTTTATTATGCTGTGCTTCTGTATGGTTTTAAGCTTGTTTTACTGATTGCAGGGCTTTTTCAGGGAAATGGGGTAACAGAGGGGACAGACCTCTATTCAATTTTTGCGCCACTTTTAGATTTAGATACTTTTTTCCTCCTTATTAAACTTTTTTGTGTAATGCAGAGTGCTTCACTTGTGTTTAAAACTTCAACTTTGCTTCAATTACGAGAGGGAATAGAGATTATAGAAGGCTCAATTCGTAAATTTTTTCACTTAAGACGGAAAAACACATTTACAAATGCTATTTCTATGTTTCTAAATTTTATCCCAATGCTGGCACAAATATGGGAACAGTCAAAAAAAGCCTGGCAAGCACGTGGTGGAAAAAAAGGGGTAAAAATGTATGGCGTACTTTTACCTGTTTTATTTTCCGTAGGAATGAAAAAAGCCTATAATCAAGCTCGTGCAATTCTTGTAAGATGTAAAGATACTTTCTAGCAAAAATTGAAATTATAATACATAATGTATATATGGCTGGTAGACCAACTCACAATAAGCGTTATATTTTAAATTCAATCTTTATGGCAATTTCAGTTATTGTTATGTGCTATATGATTGTACTTTCTCAAACAACAAATCATAAACTACTTAAATCTATATATATTTTTGTTGCAGTATTTTTGCTAGTTTTTTTACTTTATATAGCATACTCAATTGCTTATAGAATGATTTTTGTGGATTCATTTACACTGGGAAAAAATGCAACTTGGGTAATGACAAAATGTCATCCTCTTGCAGCAAAAAAGAAGCTGGGTGCTTATACATCACTGTTTACTAATATTAAAGAATTCAAATATTTTAACCAGAGATTTGGAACTTCTGTTGCGGATAGAATCTTACAGCTTTATTCAAAACAGATTAGTTTGTTTGTAAAACAAGCTAAAGGTTTTTGTGGTCGTCTTGGTGGCGATAATTTTTTTATTGTAATTCCAAATGAACAATTTGAATTTGTTATACAGTATTTAAAAAATACTCCAATTGAAATTACAGTTGATGAACAGCTTTATAAGCTTCGGATAAAAGCTCGTGCAGGTATTTATCGTTTTAATGCAGATACAGATTTTAAGAATCTTATTTTTTATTCAAATATTGCTTTTGGTTATGCAAAAGAAAATTTTTTGGATTTTGTTGAATTTGAACCTTCAATGCTTACAGAATATGTTCGCGAAAAGAAATTTGTTGCAGATATTCAGCGTGCATTAAAAGAAGATGAATACATTCCTTATTACCAGCCAAAAGTAAATGTAAAAACAAATACAATTAGTGGAGCTGAAGCTTTAGTTCGCTGGAGAAGAAAAGGCGAACTGATTCCACCAACAGAATTTATTCATGCCTTAGAAAAAGCCGGTGTTATTGATGAAATTGATTTTCGCGTTTTTGAAAAAGTTTGTTCTGATATTCGTAAATGGATTGATAGTGGAATAGAACCAGTGCGTATTTCTACAAACTTTTCAAAGTTAAATCTTAAGAATCCAGATTTTATTCACAGAATTATTGAAATTAAAGATAAATACAACATTGATGGAAAATATCTTGAAGTTGAACTTACAGAATCAGCTGGTGTTACAAACTTTGATGTAATCCAGCAGTTTGCACAGGAAATTAAAGCTGCAGGAATGAGTGTTGCCATTGACGATTTTGGTACAGGCTATTCATCACTTTCTATGCTTCAGACAGTTCTTGCAGATGTTGTAAAAATGGATAAGTCCTTCCTTGATAACTGTTTCCAAGATGATGGTGATGGTAAGCAGTTCATTGTAGATGTTATAACAATTGTTCGTCACCAGAACAGCGAAGTATTGTTTGAAGGTGTAGAAACTCTGGAACAGCTGGAATTTCTTCGTGAATATGATTGTGACACAATTCAGGGTTTCTATTTTGATGAACCTCTTCCTCATGATGTATTTCAGAAGAGGTTATTAAATCCAAAGTATTAAACCTTAGTTTTTCTACTTAAGATATTCTGATAATCCTGGTAATTCTTTTTAAGGAGAGTTGGAGAACGGCGAATCATCTGGCTCATTATAGCAGAGTTATTGATGATTACTCTCTGTGGAACCTAAAATAATTGTATTCTTTATTTGCTCCTGTCATCATTATATTTTATACTAATTGTATGGCAAGCATTTTAATTAAAGATACAACTCGCGAACAGCGTGAAAAAATTGTTAGAGAATCTCTTGGTGATGAATATGATGTAGGATGCGGTTACGAAGATACTGGCATAAATTATCAGTTATATATTGATGGAATTAAAGAACTCCGAGAATTAAATATGGAAGCAAACTGTGGTTTTGTTGTGGCTCATCCAGAGGAACGACAGACCGGAAGTTGTGTACAATAAAAAATCATTTAAAAAGAGGTAGTAAATGAGAAAAGTAGTTTTAGGATTTTTAGGTCTTTGTCTGAGCATGGTGTTAATGTCATGTTCAAGTCTTCCAAAAGTTTCAGCTGGAAAGAACATTGTAGCAGGTAAAGTTATTACAACAGGTGTAAACTTTGATGGTGTTTATACTCCTTTTAATGGGAAACACACTGATGAAAATATGGTATTTGTTAAAAGCAAATCTACAGGTAAAGAATATTCAATGAAGTGTGATAAAGAAGGATATTTTTATACAACAAAATTGCCTTCAGACGAAGAATTTATTTTTTCAAGAATTCAGCTTACATGTCAGCTTTCCAATGTTATTACATGGGTTAATGGAACTTTTTCAGATAAAGTAGTTTTTAAGACTAATGATATGACAATTACAAATCTTGGAACCATTGATTATAAATTTAATAATGGTGGAAGATCAGAATGGCGTGTTCAATATTTTGAATTTGTAGAAGCTGATTTTATTGACAAAAAAACAGAAGGTACTGATTGGGCAAATGCAACAATTGTTCGTAAAAATCTTCTTGCTAATACTGAAGAATGGATTACCAGATAGATACTTTATTGAACGGTCATAAAATCTACCAGGATACTCAAAGATTTATGTTTGGCATAGATGCTATTCTTCTGGCAGATTTTGCGGCTTCTTCAATCCGAAAGGATTCTTCTGTAATCGATTTAGGCACGGGAACTGGTATTATTCCTTTAATTCTGGATACAACTTCCCGCGCCAAGCACATTACTGCTGTGGAAGTACAGCACGACTCCGCTACTATGGCACAATCATCCGTATCAATAAACGGACTGCAGCAAAAAATAGAAGTAGTGGAGGGTGACCTTAAAACTGCAGAAAGTTTATTCCCTAAACATCATTTTAATACAGTAGTTTCTAATCCACCTTATATGGCCAAGAGTATTGGAAAAGAAAATCCAAACGATGCCAAAGCAATTGCCCGTCACGAAGTTTTGTGCAACCTGGAGGATGTTATTAAAGCTGCTGATTATCTTCTTCACGATCACGGTTCATTTTTTATGATTCACCGTCCAACCCGCCTGGCAGATATTTTTGCTTTGTGTAAAAAGTATAGTCTGGAACCTAAAGTTTTACGAATGGTAGTACCCTTTGCAAATAAAGAACCAACTATGGTGCTTGTGGAAGCCCGCAAGGATGCAAAACCGGAGTTAAAAGTATTGCCTCAGTTAGTAGTTTACAATAAACCTGGTGAGTATTCTGAAGAAATAATAGACATATATAGAAGAATTGAAGCTTCTAAGCCTGAACAGGCTTAAGTAAAAGTTCTACCATTTTTACAGCTTTAGTTACGGCTGCGTCATCAGTTGGAAGAGCAAACAGACTGCCTGCACTGCAGTCAGGATTCTGGCGCACAGTCTCTTTTCGGTTTGTAATGTAGGAATCCAACTGCTGTAAAATCAGGGCGGTAACAAGAGCTGCCTGATCCTTCAAATCCTTATCGCTTTTTACAGTAATTTTACCAATTTCCGCAAAAGCTCCAAGAATCACTTTGATTTCACCAGAAAGCTTTTCACTTAATTTATTGAAAGTCTCCATGGCCTGTACATTAAAGTATTTTTCCGAACTGATAAAAGTGTACATGGCAAACAATGGTTCATTTTCGTAAAGATTAAAAAAGCGTGTGATGAGTCGTTTAAAAAGAGCTGGAACTGTTGTTTTTCCGCTGGAAATTGTTTCCAAAGTTTTTTCTGGTAAAAAGTTAATATCTTCCATTTCAACTTTACAGTAAGTAAGAGTTGAATCGTACATATCGTCGCGGCTTTCAAAGTGATTATAAAGAGAAGCCTTTTTAATTTCGAGAATTTCTGAAATGTCTGCAAGTGATGTTGCACCGGCACTTTTTTCAAATGCACATGTCAGGAAGGATTGTACGATTTTTTCCTTGGAAATATTCTTTTTACTCATATTTAATTTATCGGAAACTAACAGTCATTAGTTTAAATTTAGTTTACATCAAATTCTATAATATGCAATATAAGTAGTTTTAACTTGATGACTTTTAGTTTTCCTTATATGATGTATGTAGTTTACAAATTTGCAAAAATTGTCATTCATTTTTCAGGAGAAAGAGATGGTATTTGAAAGTTCTTATACAGTTCCTAAAATGCTTCAGAATGCAGCAAATGAATTTGCTGAAATTACAGCTCAACTTAAAAGATCTAAAGGCGGAGATTTTGAACCAATCAGTTATAGAAATATGTTTCAGTACGGATTGGATTTTGGAGCTGCCCTATTAAAAAAAGGTGTTAAACGTGAACAGCCAATTGGATTGATTTCTGATGACCGTGCTGAATGGCAGTGGGCAGATATTGGTATTATGTCTATTGGTGCCGTTGATGTTCCACGGGGATGTGATGCTACATTAAATGACCTGGAAAAAATTCTTTCAATTACAGAAACTGAAATTGTAATTGCAGAAAACAATTCACAGGTAAATAAAATCGTAACACTTAAAGAAAAACTTCCTGCAGTTAAAACTATTATTTACTTTGAACCAGATTTAAAAGACGAAGTTATAGGCGCAGCAAAAGCAGCTAACATTGAACTTCTTTATTTTATGGATGTTCTTAAAGAAGGACAGATTTGGCGTGTAGAAAATAAAGGTGTTGTAGAAGCAGAACTTGAAAAAGGTCACGGTGATGATGTTGCAACAATCATCTTTACTTCTGGTACAACAGGTACTCCAAAAGGTGTACAGCTTACACATCATAACTTCCTTGCTCAGCTTGATGAAATTCCAGAGCGTATTTATTTGAACCCAGGTGATAAGGCACTTTGTGTACTTCCAATCTGGCATGTATTTATGCGCGAAGTTGAATATGTAATTTTAATTCAGGGTTGTACAATGTGTTATTCAAAACCAGTTGGATCAATCCTTCTTGCAGACTTTAAAAAACTTAATCCACATATTCTTCCAGCTGTACCTCGTGTATTCGAAGCTGTTTACGATGGTATTACAAAGAAGATGCGCAAAACTGGCGGTATTGTTCTTAAGATGTTTAACTTCTTTGTTAAAGTTGCAGTTATTCACAAAAGAATGGAACGCAAAATGTTCCGTCAGGATGCTTGTTTTACAAGCTACAAAACACCTCTCTGGTGGATTCTCTTCTTCATTCCATGGTTGCTCTTATGGCCTCTTTATGCTTTAGGTGATCTTCTTGTATTCAGAAAGGTTAAGGCAATGCTTGGTGACAACTTCCGTGCTGGTGTAGCTGGTGGTGGTTCTTATCCAAAATATATTGATGAATTCTTCTGGTCTATTGGTGTAAATATTGTTGAAGGTTATGGTATGACAGAAACCGCTCCAATCGTTGCTGTTCGTCCTATTCCAGCTCCAGTTTTCAGAACTATAGGTACTGCTATTCGTGGTGTTCAGGTTCGTATTGTTGATCCAGTTGATGGTTATGTTCTTGGCCGTTGTAAACAGGGTGTTTTGCAGGTTAAAGGTCCAACTGTAATGAAGGGTTATTACAAGCGTCCTGATTTGACTGCTAAGGCAATCAACGAAGAAGGCTGGCTCGATACAGGTGACTTAGCTATTCTTACAATTCACGATGAAATTCAGATTAAGGGTCGTATTAAGGATACTATCGTTCTTAGCGGTGGTGAAAACCTTGAACCTCTTCCAATCGAAACAAAACTTTCAGAAAGCCGTTATATTAAAGCTGCAGTTGTAGTTGGTCAGGATCAGCGCTTCCTTGGAGCTTTGATTTTGGTTGATGAAGACGAAGTTAGAAACTTTGCTGATGAAAACGGTATTGCTTACGATACATACGAAAATCTTCTTGCTTCAGATGAAGTTCAGAAGTTGTACGATAACGAAATTGCAAATCTTATTTCTTCTAAAACAGGCTTCAAGATGTTTGAACGTATTTCTCGCTTCCGCTTGATTACAAAACCATTTGAAGTAGGCGTTGAACTTTCTGCTAAACAGGAAGTCATGCGTTTTAGAATCAATGAACTTTACAAGAAAGAAATTGATTCAATGTTTACAGAAAGCAAAAAATAGCATAATTGACATCGGATAAGAGAAGGGGCTGTCTAATAAGTATTTGTCATGCTGAAACAGGTTCAGGATGACGAGCTTTGTGGACAGCCCTTTTAAATTTACAATTTTTTTATTGATTTCTGGTTCCAGATTTATTAAATTTATCTAAATAAGAGGATAATATGGCAAAATATCAGTTTCAGACAGAAGTAAATCAGCTTCTTAAATTAATCATTCATTCACTTTATTCTAACAAAGACATTTTCCTTCGGGAAATTATTTCTAACGGTTCAGATGCTCTTGATAAATTAAAGTATCTTACTGTTTCAGATGATGCATACAAAGGAATTAAATTTGAACCACGCCTTGATATTATGTTTGACGAAAAGGCTGGAACATTAACAGTTCAGGATTCCGGAATTGGTATGAACGAAGAAGATTTGACTAACAACCTTGGTACAATCGCTCGTTCTGGTACAAAAGCATTCATGGAAAAATTGACTAGCGAAGCGGCTAAAGATTCTGCTTTGATTGGTCAGTTTGGTGTAGGTTTCTATTCTGCATTCATGGCTGCTAAAAAAATTGATGTTTATACTCGTAAAGCTGCTGGCGACGGAAAAATCTGGCACTGGTCTTCTGACGGTACAAATGCCTACGATATTGATGAAGTAGTTGCAGATTCTGAAGTTGCAGTTAAATATGGTTTTAATGATGCTTCAAAAACTGGTTCTGCAATTGAAATGCACTTGAACGACGATTCAAAAGAATTTGCTTCAAGATGGAAGATTGAAGAACTTATTAAACGATATTCAGATCACATTGCTTTCCCTATTTATCTTCACTATGAACAGAAAAAATATGATGATAAAGGTGCAGAAACTGGCAGCGAAAGCAAAGTAGAACAGGTAAACTCTGCTTCAGCTTTGTGGAAACGCTCTAAATCTGAACTTAAAGCAGAAGATTACAACGAATTCTATAAAACATTTGGTCATGACGGAACAGATCCACTTCACTATGTTCATACACATGCAGAAGGAACACAGGAATATACAACACTGTTCTTTATTCCTCAGAATGCTCCTTACGATATGTACCAGGCAGACTACAAAAGCGGTGTAAAGCTTTATGTAAAACGGGTATTCATTACAGATGATGACCGGGAACTTTTACCAGCTTACCTCCGCTTTGTGCGCGGTATTATTGATTCAGAAGATTTACCATTGAATGTAAGCCGCGAAATTCTTCAGCAGAACAAGATTCTTGATAACATCAGAAACTCTTCTGTAAAAAAATTGCTTAGTGAATTCAAAAAGATGGGCGAAGCTGCAGATAAAGCAAAACTTGTAGAAGCAGATAAACGTTCAGATGATGAAAAGAAAGCAATTGAAAAATGGGAAAAATTCGTTAAAGCTTTCAACCGTCCTATGAAGGAAGGCTTGTACAGCGATTATGCTAACCGTGACGAAATTGCAGAAATTGTACGCTTTAAATCTACAGATGCTTCTGGAAAAGATGGAAACTACACAAGCTTTGCAGATTATGTTCAGAGAATGAAGCCAGATCAGAAATCAATTTTCTACATTTCTGGTTCAGACGAAAAGAATTTACGGGAAAATCCACTTTTGAAAGCTTATGTTGCCAAAGGTTTTGAAGTTCTTGTAATGGATGATGATATTGATGACATTGTTATTACAGGTTACGGAAAATACAAAGACTTTGAACTTAAAGCTGTAAACCGTTCTGGTTCAGACGAAGATCTTGGTGGAGACAAAGAAGAAGCTAAAAAGAAGGAAGAAGAATTCAAACCTGTTGTTGAAAAGATTCAGAAGGCTCTTGGCGACAAGGTTAAGGAGGTAAAACTTTCTAAGACACTTTCTGGCGAAAACCCATCTTGTATTGTAGTTGATGAAAACGATCCTTCTTTCCAGATGATTCAGATGATGAAAGCTATGGGACAGCCTGGTCCAGAATTGAAACCAATTCTTGAAGTAAACGGCGACCATCCAATCGTAGCTAAGCTTAAGGATTCAACAGACGAAGCTTTGATTTCTAATGTTGCCGAAGTTCTTTTCAACCAGGCATTGCTTATTGCCGGCGTAGAAATTAAAGAACCTGCTGCATTTGTTAAAGCTTTGAATACATTGTTGTCATAATTGATTAGATTCGATAGCAATTGAAAGGGGAAGTTGGAAGCAACTTCCCTTTTTTTTACATTTTAAAAATTCCGTGGTGCAGGTACTCTTGCAAGATGTGATAATTTGGAATAGGAAACTACAAGGTTTTTTTATTCCCTTTTTTCATTAAATCAGCTATTATTATTCATCGTTTCGCAACTCCGTCGGTGCTCTGTGATTCGAAATATGCTAAAGCAAATTAATGTGCCAAAATAATTAATTTGCCAAATATTGGGGATTAACCACAAAAAATAATTAAGCTTTGGGGGTTTTCAATTGAAAAACTTCACTAAAATTCTTGGAGCTGTTGTTCTTACAGCTTCTCTCTTTTCTATTTCTGCCTGCAAAAAAGATAATGGCAGAACTCTCTATCTTTACAACTGGACTTACTACACTCCAGACGAAGTAATCAAAAAATTTGAACAGGAATTTGACTGTAAGGTTAAATTGGACTGTTATTCAACTTGTGACGAAATGTATGCAAAACTTCGTGCAGGTGCTAAAGGTTACGACATTGTAATTCCATCAAATGACTTTGTTTCAATCATGTTAAAACAGGGAATGATTCGCGAACTTGATCAGAGCAAGTTTACAAACCGGGAAAAAATCAATCCAGTTATTTCTGAAAAAATTGATTTTGACCCAGAAATGAAATATTGTGTTCCTTATGCTTTAAGTGCAACTGGTGTCATGGTAAATAAAACAAAGGTTACAAATCCAGATTATGAACGCAGCTATGCAATTTTTGCTGATCCACAGTTTGCTAACCATGCAACAATGATGGACGAAATGCGTGAAGTTATTGGTTGTGCTTTGGTAAACAAGGGTTACAATTTAAACAGTGTAAATGATAAGGAACTTAAAGAGGCTGCAGAAATGGTTTCTAAAGAATGGAAACCAAATCTTGTTAAATTCGATGCAGAAGGATTTGGAAAAAGCTTTGCAACAGGCGATTTCTGGTTGTGCCAGGGATATCCTGAAATTGTTTTTGGTGAAGTAGATCCAAGCCGCTGGGAAGATACAATTGATTTCTTTATTCCTCCAGAAGGTGGCCCGGCAACTTTGGACTGTATGGTAATTCTTAAGGATGCACCACATTACGATTTGGCAAACGAATTCATAAACTTTATTCATCGTCCAGAAAACTACGCAATCTTTATTGATACTTTCCGTTATCCATGTGTAGTTAATCTTGAAGCTTTACAGTACACAAAAGAGCCTTCAATGTATCCTGCAGAACAGGCTTACAATTGTACTCTAAAGGCTGATCTTGGCGAAAACCTTGATAAATACCACGAACTGTGGCAGGAAATTCGTTTCAATTAATCATTTATTGCAATTGAAATAGATTTTAAAAACAAAAAAGCGAAGCAGACCGGTGTGTTGCTTCGCTTTTTTGTTTTATAGGGCACTATTTCCTATTCCAGATTGAGCCTGAATTTTAAGATAGCCCAGCTGGAAGTAAAGAAAGCAGCTACAAAGAAAAGATTAAACAAAATGTAAGTCCATGCGAAGCTTGTAAAGTTATGTGGCTCAACTGCATTAAAAATGAGTCCACTGAACTTACTGTAAATAAATACCAAAATTACAATTGCAAGAATTATTGCGGGAGTTTTATTTCGTCCAAAAAAATGACCGATGCTGTTTATCACAAAAACAAAGGATATATAAAGACTGTCTAAAACCAATACAATAATTGAAGTCAAAATGATTTTTGAAGCTGGGTTTGTAAGTCCGGTCTCTGAACCATTAGTTATAAATTCTTCTTTTAATCTTCGCATAAAATCAAGAGACCAGTCGGAAGAAAGATCTTTACGGAAAGCAAGATAAAAAGCCAGAAGTGTAAGTAAATTACAGCAAATGAACCAGAATAAATCAATTAAGAAGTGTCCCCAAAGGTGTTCGCCGATTGTAACTGGTAAGGAATGATTTAAATAGGCTTCATCACCTAACATACTCTGTTTGTAGCGTTTTGTAAGAATAATGATTGTTACAACAAAAGCTGCTACATAGAAAATAAAAAAGAAGAATCCTAAAACAAATGATGCTATGCCTGTGGACTGAGAATACACCTGGTAGGAGCCTTCTGCAGCTTTTACAGAAACCAAAGTCTTAGAAAAAAGACCACGCAAAATTGAAAGAATAAGCAATACTGCATAAACCGGAATAAAGGTTCTGGCAGAATACTGAAAATCATATTTAATTACATTCCATATTTTTGGGAATGGGTTACGAGCTTTTAACATTTGAATTCCTCCCTGAAAAGTTCATCAATAGTCATACCTGTTTCTGCACGAATCTGTTCAGCATTGCCATTACGGATAATCTTTCCCTTTTTAATGAAAACAATGTGATTCAAAATGCTTTCAACATCTGCAATAAGATGAGTAGATATAACAATTGTTGCTTCTGGATTATAGTTACCAAGAATTGTATTAAGAATGTAATCTCTGGCGGCAGGATCAACTCCTCCAATAGGTTCATCAAGAAGATAAAGTGGAACATCACGGCTCATTGTAATAATAAGCTGAACCTTTTCTTTATTACCTTTAGACATAGATTTAATGCGTTCTTTAGGATTTAAGCCAAGTCGTTCAATCATATCTAAAGCTTTTGTTCTGTTAAAGTTAGTATAGAAATCTTCCATCATCTTCATAAGATTGTTTAAAGTCATCCAATCGTTGATGTAGATTTTATCTGGCTGGTAAGCAATTAAGTCCTTTGCTTTGGCACCAGGTTTTAATCCGCAGACAGAAATTTCTCCCCTATTTTTTGTAAGAAGTCCGGCTGCCAGTTTAAGCATTGTGGTTTTGCCGCTTCCGTTTGGGCCTAAAAGTCCAACAATGGATCCTTTGGGAAGTGCAAGGTCAATGTTATCAAGAGCAACTTTAGCTCCGTATTTTTTTGTGACCCCTTTGTATTCAAGAACGTTTTCCATTATTCCTCCTATTTTAAGTTTTCCTGAGCTTCGTGTAATTTATAATATTCACCCTTACGAGCCATTAATTCCTGGTGGGTTCCAGTTTCTGCAATTCCTTTGTCATTCACAACAGCAATGCAATCTGCATTTTTAATTGTTGAAAGACGGTGAGCAATTACAAGAGTGGTTCGTCCTTTAGAAAGCTCATCAAAAGCTTTTTGTATTTTTATTTCTGTAGCAGTATCAAGTGCAGAAGTTGCTTCATCAAGAATTAAGATTGGTGGATTTTTGAGGAAACATCTTGCAATGCTTACCCTTTGTTTTTGACCTCCACTTAATTTAATACCACGCTCGCCAACTATAGTATCGTATCCATTTGGCATATTCATAATGTCATCATGAATTTCTGCTCGTTTAGCTGCCATTTGAATTTCTTCATCACTGGCATTTGGTTTTCCGTAAGCAATATTTTCCTTAACAGTTCCTGCAAAAAGGAAAACATCCTGCTGTACAATTCCAATCTGTTTACGCAATGAAGAAACTTTAATTTTCTGTAAATCAATTCCATCAAGAAAAATTTTACCATTAGAAATCTGGTAAAAACGAGGAATAAGATTACAGATTGTTGTTTTTCCTCCGCCACTGGCTCCAACTAAAGCAAATTTTTCTCCAGCTCTAATTACAAGATTAATATTTTGCAAAACTGGAAAATCTTTGTTGTAAGCAAAATCTACGTTTTCAAAAGTAATGTTACCACGGGCACATAAAAGTTCTACGGCATCAGGTGAATCGTGGACCTGTGTGTCTGTTCGCATTAATTCCAAAAATCGCTGGAAACCGGCCATACCTGTTGCAAACTGTTCAACAAAGTTTGTCAGCTTTCTGACAGGTTGAGTAAAAGTTGCAATAAAAAGATTTGCTGCAACCAGGTCACTCAACTTCATACGGTTCTGCATTATGAACCAGCCTCCACACAATAAAACGAGCAGGCTCAGCAAATTGTTACAGAATTCAATATTTGAATGAAAGTTAGCCATGTATTTAAATCTGGATTGTTTAGCCTTACTATAGGCCACATTATTTTTTGCAAAGTTTTCTTTTTCGTAGTCTTCATTATTAAATCCCTGAGTTACTCTAATTCCAGAAATAGATGATTCAAGATTTGCATTAATTTCAGCTGTCTTTTCTTTAACAGTTTTTGATGTAAGGGAGAGCATTCGTCTGGAAAGAATTACAATTCCTAAAAGAATAGGAAATGCAATAATAACAATTAAAGCAAGCTCCCATCTTATTTTTAAAAGAAGAATAAAAGAGCCTGCAAGTGTCAGAACAGCGATTGAAAAATCTTCTGGCCCGTGATGAGCAAGTTCTGTAATTTCAAAAAGATCAGTTGTTGCCCGGCTCATTATTTTTCCTGTACGGTTCTGGTCAAAAAAGGTAAAGCTTTGTTTTTCTAAATGGTCAAAAACATCACGACGCATATCCTGTTCAACACGAACACCAAAAACATGTCCCCAGTAATTTACGAACCAGTTACACAGCCAGCGTAATCCATATCCTGCAAGAAGTACTCCAATTAAAATCAAAAACATTTTCAGGTTATGATTTGGAATAAGTGAATCCAATGCATAGCGGGTAAACATTGGGAACGCAACATCAATTGCAGCAATAATGAATGCGCAGGTCATATCAAAAGTAAAAAGCTTTAGATGTGGTTTATAATAACTAAAGAATATTTTAAAAGAGTTTTGATTGAAATCCATAGGCTTAGTATAGCAAAGGTGAGAAAAAGATTCTTGATTATGGTAGAATTAGGTGGAAAAAGAAATCTGTTGCATTGAGAAAAGAAATTAAAAATATTCAGAAAATGGCAGATGAAATTGCGTCATTAATCCCTTATAATGAAGAGATAGTGCCTGGTATTGGAAGGTTCGGTTGGAACGGTCTTACAGGTTATACAAAAAGAACAATATATCAAAGTAAAATAGATTATTTTATTGACTGGTGCACCAAACGCTACGAATGGATGAACACTGCAATGAAGGATTTATAGGAGAAATAGAATGTTTAAAGATTGTCAGGGAAAAGAATATCCAGTTTATGCAAAAGGTTTTGTTTCTGGGTGTAAAGCAGTAAGTGGAGCTGAACCTTTTGGAAGCGTTTATCTGTTAAGTATTGTTGCAGATGTAATGCCTGAACCTGGTCAGTTTTTTATGATTCATCCTGAGCGAAGTAATGTAATTTTAAGCAGACCTATTTCTGTTTATCATGTTGATAAAAGCTTTTTTGGCGAAACAGAAATCCAGTTCCTTATTCTTGTAAAGGGAAAGGGTACACAGGAGCTTTGTGCATTACAGGATGGAGATAAGGTAAATCTTCTTGGTCCATGTGGAAACTGCTGGCCTGTAGAAAATATTAGTGCTGATAAAAAAGTATTAATTGTTGGTGGTGGAATTGGTGTTGCTCCAGTTGCAGGACTTGCGGAATCTTTAGCTGAGGGTTCTTACGATTTTTATGCATCATTTAAATCTGGTTCTTATGGCTTGGATAACATTAAACCAAATAAACTTGTAATTACTACTGATGATGGATCTGTAGGTGTACACGGAATGCTTCCAGTTGCCCTTACCGAAGAAGCAGTTCGTCAGGGAAATTATTCTGCAGTTTATGCCTGTGGTCCAACACCTATGCTTGCATATGTAAAGCAGATTGCAGAAAAAGCAGGTGTTCAGTGCTGGCTTAGTATGGAAGCCCGTATGGCTTGTGGTGCAGGCGTTTGTCTTGGTTGTACTATTGATACAACAGAAGGTAAAAAACGCTGCTGTAAGGATGGTCCTGTTTTTGACAGCCGCATTCTTCCATTTGAAAAGCCTGCAGATTCAGTTGCAGGAATTAAGGTTCAGCCTCGTCGCGAACCTTTGGCAGGGAATCCAGATTTAAGCGTTGATATTGCTGGAGTTCATTTTAATAATCCTGTAATTGGATGTTCAGGAACCTTTGGTTTTGGCACAGAATATACAACAATATTTGATGTAAATCGTCTTGGTGGAATTGCATCAAAAGGTTTAACTTTGGAACCTCGTCAGGGAAATAATGGTATTCGTGTTTGGGAAACTCCAAGCGGACTTATGAATTCAATTGGTTTGCAGAATCCTGGAATTCCCCATTTTATAGAAAACGAACTTCCAGAAATGATGAAGTTCAAATCTGTTGCAATTGCAAATCTTTCTGGTTCAACAATGGAAACATATGTAGAAGGTGCTAAGCTTCTGGATAAAACTGATGTTCCAATGATTGAATTGAATATTTCTTGTCCTAATGTAAAGGCCGGTGGTGCTGCCTGGGGTATGACTTGTACTGCTGCCAGTGATGTTGTAAAAGCGGTTCGTGCAGTAACTAAAAAACCATTGGTTGTAAAGCTTACTCCACAGTCTTTGGAATTGAATAAAGTTGCACTGGCATGTATTGAAGCCGGCGCAGATGGAATTAGTTTGTGTAACTCTTTCCAGGGTATTGCCGTTGATATTGAAAGGGGAGTGCCAGTATTTGAAAACTTGAAGGCTGGTGTTGGTGGACCTGCTGTTCGTCCAATTGCAGTGCGTCTTGTTTATGAACTGGTAGAAGCAATCAATACTTTGCCAGAAGAAAAACGGGTTCCTGTAATTGCTATTGGTGGAATTGCTACATGGGAAGATGCAGTTGAGTTCATTATGGCTGGTGCTACAGCTGTAGAAGTTGGAACTGCAACCTTTGCTAATCCTTTGGCAATGATAGAGATTATTGATGGTCTTGGTGAGTTTATGAAACGCAAAGGTTATGCTACACTTGCCGATTTCCGTGGAATTATTCAAAAATAATTATAATAGTAGTATTATTAACATATATTACTGTGGGGGTATTTTATGAAAAAATTAGTTCTTGTGCTTACATCATTATTTTTTGGTTTCTCATTGTTTGCAGCACCATTAAATATTTCAGATGCTGATTATCAGAAAATGATGGATAAATCTCTTACTTCTATGGGAAACAATTATCGCATTAAGAAAGTGATTGAAAAGATGCGTAAAGGGGAAGATGTTTATGTTGCTGCCCTTGGCGGTTCTGTAACTGAAGGTCAGGGACCAGAAAGCTTTAGAGATGGTTACGCTTATAAGTTCAACAAAAAAATGGCAGATGCATTTGCTTTGCGCCGCGAAAAAATTTATTTCGTTAATGCAGGTTTGTGTGGGACTAACTCTCCATTAGGATTAATCAGATATCAAAAAGATGTTGTTGAGCCAAATAATCATACACCTGATCTTCTTCTTATTGAATATGCAGTAAATGATATTGAAGAACCTACTAAGCAGCGTGCCTTTGAAGCATTAATTCACGATGCATTAACAGCAAGTCCAGACACTGCTATCATCGTTGTTTACTCTGCAGCTCTTTATCCTAAAACACAGAAGGTTATGATGCCGATTGCTGATTACTATGGAGTACAGCAGGTTAGTCCTTCTGATGCATACGATTTAGGTGTAGCAAAGGGTCTATTAAAATATACAGATTATTTTAAGGATGTTGTTCATCCAATTGCCACTGGTCATGAAATTATGGCTGATTGTATTACAAATCTTATGGTTAAGATTGACGAAGCTCCACTTGATGCAAAAATGGAAATTCCAACAAAAGCATTAAAAAGTCCTGATTTCTTTGGATTTAAGGCAATTACTGGTAATTCTGATGATGTAAAAATTGTTGCCGGTAGCTTTACAGGTAATGATCCTAATACACAGACTTTGCTTAAAAATGGAAAACCAAACTTCCCACAGAACTGGTACCATTCTGCAAAGAGTGGTACAGACAGCATGTATATTGAAGTTGAATGTAAAAACTTCCTTCTTACATATAAAGAGCAGGGTTCATGGCTCAGCGAAAAATTTGGTAAAGTTGAAATCTATGTTGATGGAAAAAAATTTGCAGATAAAGGTTCTACACTGTTTGATGGTGGAAAAGCTAATGGCTGGAACAACTGTGTAACTCTTATGCTTATTGATAAACCAACAGTGGAAAAACATTCAATCGAAATTAAAATGGCTAAAGGCTTTGAAAAGAAAGGCTTTACAATTGTTACAATGGGCTATTCAAAATGAAAGCAGAAGACATTAGAGATGTAATTCGCTACTTGCAGAAATTTAAGAATGCAGTAGTGGTTATTTATCTTGATGATAAAACAATTCAGTCACCTCTTTATTCAAGTCATATTCGTGATATTGCTTTAATGCATTCTGCAGGACTTAAGGTTGTAATTATTCCAGGCGCCCGTTCCCGAATTGATGAAATTCTTACAGACGCAAAATTGACCTGGACCTACAACAACAATTGCCGCGTAACAACAGAGGAAGCAATGCCTTTAATTAAAATGGCCGCTTTTGATGTTTCTAATACAGTTATGACCAGCCTTGCAGCAAATAACATTACAGCAACAATAGGTAACTGGGTTCGTTCCCGTGCCAAAGGGATTGTAAATGGTTTTGATTATGGTACAGCAGGCGAAATTGATAAGCTTCAGACCGATGCCATAAAGAGTGTTTTAGATAACAGTTTTATTCCAATCTTCCCTTGTATTGGCTGGAATTCAGTTGGTCATCCATATAATATTTCCTCTGTAACTTTGGCTCAGCAGGTTGCAATTGAGCTTAAAGCAGATAAACTTTTCTTTGTAATGCAGGATGCTGAAAATATAGTACTTAATAATCAAATTGTTCCTGCTATGAATCTGGAAGAAGTTGATGACTTTATTAAAGCATTTGATTCTTCGGTTCTTGCTTCAAGTACAACTAATCTTTTAAAGCTTTCTAAGGAAGCCTGCCAGAAAGGAGTTGTTCGCTCCCATATTGTAGACGGAAAACTTGATGGCGTTCTTCTTTCTGAAATTTTCAGTAACCTGGGATCTGGAACTATGATTTATACTTCTAACTACGGTAAGATTCGTCAGATGGAACAGACAGATATTCCAGCTGTTCTTAGCCTCATTCGTCCATTTGTGGAAAGCGGAAAACTTTTGCCACGGACAGAAGCTCAGCTTGCTGATGAATGCAGCGATTTTGTAGTTTACGAAATTGATGGTGCCATTCACGCCTGTGCTGCTTTGCATATTTATGAAGACAAGCAGGCAGAAATTGCAGCTGTTGCAGTTGATGAAAATTATGCACACATGGGAATTGGTCCAAAGGTTATAAATCACCTTATTGATAAGTCAAAGGAAATAAAGGCCTCTTCTGTTTTTATTCTTACAACTCAAGCTGCAGACTGGTTTGAAAAATTAGGATTCACTCCAGACTCAGTTGATTCTCTCCCTGCAAAACGCAAAGCAATGTGGAATCCAGAGCGTAATTCTAAGGTTTACAGATTAAAATAAAAGGGCTCCTGGAATTAGTTCAGGATGACGCTGGAACTTCAATTTAGGATGTGACGGAAATATATGAAACTTACACTTAACAACTTAAAATGGTATGGTCGCAATCTGGATTACAACGGAATCAGATATTTTGATTATTCTGCCAGTGGCTTTGAATTTTGCTTTACTGGAAAAAAAGCTGTCTGTACTATTTATTCAGATTCGCCAAATTATGATGAAGCTAATAAAGGGGTTGTTGGAGTTTATGTAACAGAACTTTCCTCTGCCGCCGAATACAAAGGCGCTTCTTATTGGGAAAACTTTCCGGAAGATTTGTGCCAGAGAATTATTCTTAAAGATGAAAAAACTGAAGCTGTGCTTTTTGAAAGTACAGAAGAAAAAACAGTTTTGATTCGTGTTTTAAAAATCAGCGAAGTAAACTTTGGTTCAGCCGGAATTAAAGAAGTTGAAATTGATGGAAAACAAAATCTTCCAACTGCTGCTGCCAGCACTGCAATGAAGGTTGAAATTATTGGTGACAGCATTACCTGCGGTTATGGAATTGAAGGCGTTTACAATGTAGATGGTTTTAAAACCAGCCAGGAACGAGCCGATAAAGCTTACGGATTTTTAACAATGAAAGCTTTGGGTGCAGAATTTCAGGAATGCTGCTGGAGTGGAATTGGCATTATTTCAAAGTATGTTGATCCAAGTGTAAATGTTCCAGATACTTCTGTAGTTATGCCTTCTATCTGGCCATATACAGATAAATCTTTAAGCTTAAGACTTGGACTTGAACCAGAAGTTTGGGATGAAAGCAAGTTTTCACCAGACCTGGTTATTTTGCACCTTGGAACTAACGATGCTAGCTTTGTGCGTGATGTGGAAGAACGCCGCCTTGCTTATGTAAGTGGAGTTCGTCAGTTCCTGGAAGCTATACACCGCCGTTCACCAAAGGCTAGGCTGCTTGTTTGTCTTGGTGTAATGGGTGAATCTCTTTGCGATTCTCAGGCAGAAGCTGTAAAACTTTTTAGTCAGGATTTTAAAAATGTTCCTGTAAAAGTTGTTCGCTTCCCAGTTCAGGATGAAGAAAAGGAAGGTGTTGCTGCAGACTGGCATCCAAAAGCAGAAACCCACCAGCGGGTTGCCAGGCAGCTGGTGGATGCTATTAAGAACTGGTAGAGATGCTGAAACAAGTTCAGCATGACAAGTTGAAATTATATTACAAACTAAGAATACTTAATGCGGCCTTTTTCTGAACTTCAGAAAGAGGCTTTATCATTTCTGAATTAAGCATTTCTTCCAAAATGAAAGGTATAACTTCAATCTGACCAATGCGGTCTGTGTTCAATAAAAGCATAAACTGTTTAGTGTAATCAGGCATTGTCTGCTGAAGAACTCCTTTTTGGAATTCTTCATCTATTTGTTTTCCAAATTCTTTTAAATCTGTAATTACTGAGTCAAACTGTGCAATTTTTTCTTTTAGCTGATCCCATGGAGATTTATTGCCACCTTTCATTGTTACAACCTGAACCTGGTTATTGTGGATATATCCATTTTTGCAGATGCTTTCGTATTCCTTAAGTTCCAATGCATCAGGATGGCAGTTATTTTTGATGAATTTTACAAGAGCTTCAAAACAAACCTGGTCTTTCCATTCCATAGAGCGGTCTGTAAAACGGCAGTTTGCCTGTAGTGAATAATAATCATCACCCCAGTTCATCATGTAACCCATAATCCAGTCTGGGAAAAGTTCGCCGTTCAATTCCTGCCAGTCATTTGCAACAGTTGCGTTGGCAATGTAATTTCCACCGTCAGGGCGTTTTACCTTTAACTTTTCCATTCCAGCATTTACGCTTCCGCTTTGTAAGAAATTCTGGCAGAGTAAAACAAGACTGTACTTCATAAAGTTTACATCGTTATTTGGGCAGCTCATTCCCCAGTGTTCAGGATCTTTTTCAAAGGCTTCAAAAATTGGTTTGTAATAATCCTGGCATAATTTTTTTGCAATCTTTTTGTTCAGTTCACTGCTGTCGTTGCGGTATACACCATCTTCTCCGGCATTTTTACGGATATCGGAAATTACCATTTTTGCCTGATATTTAGGATTTTTAGAACTATCTACCTGGTCAACAAATCCGTTATCAACAAGAGCTTTAAGTTCATCTGCAATGTAAGCAACAGAAACTCCAACTTCCCGGGCAATTTCGCTTACAGTTTTAGCTTCGTAATAGCAGGCCCATGCAATATTCTGTTTTAATCTAGTGTCAAAAAAATCTTCTGTATCTTTTTTTACAATAGTTCCACTTGAACCCATAAAAGCAAATTTAATTGGATTTACAGCAAGGTTTTCATCAATCTTAACATTTTCATACATAATCATAGTCTCCTTTAAACTTTGGCGGGCGTCAGACAAATGCCACTTTACAGTGTTTGCGGAAATATTCAGTTCTTTAGCAATTTGAGTTACAGTTTTCTTTTCGTAATAAAAAAGATAAACAACTGAGCGCTGTCTTTGTGAAAGATAGCTGATTTCCTTTTTTAAGGTTTCCAATTCTTTTTTGTTGTTTTCGTAAAAATAGTGATCAGTAACACTTAAGGCATCAGGATTATCGTCAATGCAAGACTGCTTTCTGTTACTAATTAAGCCGGCAATAAATTTTGAAAAAACGTTGCTGGCAATTCTGTAGACGTAACCGTCATAGTTTGCAATGTTCTCAGAATTTAAAAGTGAAATATAAACTTCACAAATTATTTCCTGCGCCAGTTCCTGGGCCTGTTCATAATCACTAGTTTTACTTAGCGCAAAACCATAGATTTTTTCTTTGTACTGTAAAATCTTTTTGTCTGCTTCCTTTTTGTTCATTTTATGATTCCTACTTTGAGCTCGTTTTTCAGATTCATTTATATAGTGTGACTATGATTGGATTGGTTGGGTAAGATTTAAAACTTTTTTCGATTTTCATTCTATAATTTTACCATATTTGTATGTAAATTAGTTATAATAAAAGACGCTTAGGAAGGTTGTTATGGCAAAAGAAATTAAAACTACTGCAATTATTGGAATGGGAGCTTTAGGTTTACTTTATGGTCAGCATATTGCAGATGCTTTAGGAAAAGATTCTGTTGCATTCATTTTAGATGATGACCGCTACCAGCGTTACCAGAGTAAGACTTTTACAATAAACGGAAAAAAGCTGGATTTAAAAATGCAGCAGAGTTCTGTGAAAGAAACTTTTGATTTAGTAATTGTTGCTGTTAAATACAACAGTCTCTCAGATGCCATTAAAACGATGAAAAACTGCGTTGGACCAGATACAATCATTATTTCGGTTTTGAACGGAATCAGCAGTGAAAAAATTATTGCAAAAGAATACGGCATGGAAAAAATGCTTATGACAGTTGCGCAGGGTATGGATGCTATGCGTGATGGTTCAGATTTAGTTTATACAAAAAAAGGTCTGTTATTTTTAGGAAAACCTGATTGTGCAGAAATTGATTCAACTGCTACAGAAAATCTTGCTGCAGTAAAAAACTTCTTTGATGAAATCCAAATGCCATACGCAATTGAAGAAAACATTATGTACCGTATGTGGGCAAAATGGATGCTGAATGTTGGCATTAATCAGACTTGTGCAGTTTTTGATACGACCTACCAGGTTTGTACAACTCCTGGAAAAATCATGGACACTTTTGTAGATGCCATGAAGGAAGTTGTAGAGCTTTCTAAATTTGAAGGCATTAATCTTGCAGATTCAGAAGTTGATAATTACATAAACATCATAAAAACTTTAGCTCCGGATGGATTCCCTTCTATGGCCCAGGACCGCAAGGCAAAACGTTATACAGAAGTAGAAATGTTTGCTGGCACTGTAAAAGAACTGGCAGCAAAGCATGGAATGAAAGTTCCAGTAAATGAATTTTTGTATGACGAAATGAAGAAGATTGAAAGCAAATATTAATAAATGATATTATTGCTCCCAAGGAGTTAATAATGAAAAAAGTTATTTTATTAAGTTTGACTGCCACAATTATGGCATTGGGTTTTGCAAGTTGTAATCTTTGTTCACATGCAAATTTATATTCAAAGGTGATAAAACCAGTTACTTGTCAGGAAGATGGAAAGATACAGTTTTATTGCGCTGATTGTGGTAAAAAGGCATCTACTCAGGTTTTAGATCATGAAAGTTTTGCCGAACATAAGTTTGTTTGAAAAACAGATGTAGATGCTCAAACTATTTTCGTATATACACTTTGCGAAAGTGGAAAATGTGAATTATGTGGAGAAGATAATGCATTGACTGTTCATGTATTTAATTATGGGGACGGCTTACATTGTTTTTCTTGTGGATTAACAAAAGAAGAAATTAAAGCTCATGCTGAATAGTTTTTAATTTTATATAATCTTATGTTTAAACAGACCACCTTGGGGTGGTCTGTTTTTATATTTTTAGGATATCTTTGTCGAAAACTATATAACTCTGTCTATATTAGGGTAGAAACTGATATGGAGGAGTATATATTGACATACAATATATTTGTTGTATAATCGTGACTGCAAGACAAGTTATGAAGATTCTGAAAAAAAATGGATGGAAACATGTAAGAACAGAATCTTCGCATTGGATTTTTGTTAAAGATGGTTGTGATAGGCCTATTCCTGTTCCATTGCATGGTAATAAGGATTTAGGAATTTTAGCTAAACGAATTTTAAAAGAAACCGGTATATCGGAGGATGTTAAATGACTTACAATTGTGTAATAGATAAGGTTGATAATTGGTTTATTGCGTCTTTTCCTGATATGCCAAATATTCAAACTTCTGGTGAAACAGAAGAAGAGGCCTTAAAAATGGCACAGGAAGCCTTAGATGGAACTTTAATTGTTTGTTTGGAAAAAGATTTTCCTATTCCAGAAGCAAAATCTAACGAAGGAATTGAAATAGAAGTTTCTCCTAAAGTTGCATTTGCAATTAATTTAAGAAAAGTTCGTGCAAATCAAACAAAAAAAGAAGCCGCTGCAAAGCTTGGTATGACTTACCAGCAATATCAGCGACTTGAAAATCCTTATAAAACAAATCCAACTTTGGAAATGATGTTCAGACTTCAGAAAACCTTTGGATGTAAGTTTCTGAGTTTGTAAAAAAATATATCTATTCTAATTAGTTGCTAATTCATAATTAGCACAAATGTACTAAAACTCTTAATTAATAATGACAATTATACAAATAATTAAAATTTAATAGTACATATGTGTTAATTTTGAAATATGTTACTGTTTTGGCGAAACGTTAAAGATATCTTAGATTTTGAAGGTATGACACAAAAAGAATTAGCATCTGCTATAAATGAAAGTTACAATACACTTCAATCCTGGATTAATAGAGATAGATATCCTGATGCACAACAAGCAGTAACAATTGCTAAAACTTTGAGAACTTCTGTAGAGTTTCTTGTAACAGGAGATTCTGATATTCCAAAGCCAAACAATAGTAAAACAATAGAGTTATTGCAGGAAGCGATAGGAATTTTGAGTAAGTAAATTATAATTTCCTTGTTTAACAGAATAAAGAATGATATATTTAAAAAGAGGTGTCCAAGCAATTGGTCATCTCCAGTGGTTTTAGTGCTTACGCACCAAGCCGCTCAGGTAGAGACTGGGCGGCTTATTTTTTTCTCTTCTTGTTTTTAAGGTAAGAGAGAGCTGTAAAAACTGTTCCTATAATTGTTGCTATACATGAAATAATAGCAACTACAAGATCCAATTTCATACAAAGCCTCCCATTCTAAGTAATCAACTGCTGTTTGCAGTTGTCAGAGTTTGGGAGATAAACCGCCTGCAAGGACACCTCAATAATACAAGTGTAGAGTAAAAGTGTTATTATGTATAGTATAAATTATTAGTTTTAGTTTGAAAATGGTACAAATGAATATATAAAATTTGACTATAGGTACGAATAGATTGATAATTGTGAATATACATTCTTAATAAATACGGAGATAGGATTTATGGTAAAAAAAATAATATGTATAGTTTGTTTATTTTTATTTAGTTATATTGGTTTGTTCGGTCAAATGGTTAATAAAACTTATTCTGATCCTCGAAATGGATATTATGGAACTGCCATAGTTGCATATTATGAGAATGAATTGGAAGGAAGAAAATCATTTGACAGTAGATATGAAATTTTTAAAGAAATGAAACCAGTTAATGGGTTTAGTGTTACGGTTGAAAATAAAGGTTTAAAAAATATAAAATTTACAAAAGAGGAACAATTTTTATTTTCTAAAGCTTTAAACGAATTTGATTATTGTGATAATGAAGTTTATTCAATAACAATTTCTGGATATTCAAGTGGACCGTCTACTCTGAATTTACTTATTAAGATACAGAATGGTGGAAGACAATATGTAATTTTAGATTCTTACAAGTTATATGGTAGTTTTAATTAGAAAGGAAGTTTTAAGTGAAAAAAAATGTTATTTTTGTAATACTAAGTTTTTATTATTTATTTCTGGGATATACAGATACCATAGTGCAATATAAAGAGAATGATGAAGTATTAACAGATGTCCATATAGAACATGTTGCTAATGGTTTTGACGACGTACGTAAGTCATTAATAAGTATGGAGTGGGATTATTTAAGTGGTATTGAACATAGAGGAATAAGTAAGATTTCAAAACTTGATAATAAAATTAATTGGTTTGCTTTAAATCAATTTGAGTTAAATGATGATGAAATATATCGGATAAATTACAAAATTCCATTTTCAAATAATAGATATAAGGTTTTTTTTGTTCAAATACAGGATGGTGGTAAATCTTATAATTATGAAGCATCAACTTTTTGGTTTGATGAAAAGAGTCAAAATGATAAAGAGGAAACTGGTGGAATAGGTGCTATATTAATGATCCTACTTATTTCTGGAGGATTGATTTTAATAAGTTTTTTTGGATTTATATACTGTTTTATAAAATTAAAGAAAATTAGTTTGAAAACTCTTAATGATAATGATGAAACTATAACAACAGAAGATGAAGAAGAAATAAAGGAGAATGAAAATAATGTATTGTAAGTTTTGTGGAACAGAGTTAACTAGTGATTCTTTATTTTGTAGTCATTGTGGAAAAAAAATCGATTTAAGTAATAAAGATACAAAAGAAGAATCAAATATAGAAAAGAATGACAATAAAGAAACTGTTTCAACTAATAATGATGAAGTTCTTTCTGACATATCAAAAAAAATCAGTGAAACTGAATCTTTATGTATAGCAGGATTAGTTCTAACTTTTATTAGTTTTTTTATTGATTTTTATGCCATTGTTAAATGCTCTGCAATTATTGTTTCTTTATATGGATTGAAAAAAGCGGACAAAGAAAAGAAGAAAGGAAAGATGATTTCTGTAGTTTGTATTATCGTTTGTAGTATATTAGCATTTATTTCATTGCTTAGAATAATTGAATATTCACAGAATTCTGCGGCTGCATATGGTGCTATTGATGGCATGATGGGGTGGCTGGAAAATTTATTATATTAGATTTAATAATCGTATGAAAAAACACTTATTAATTATATTATATCTAGGGTTTATTAGTATCTCATCTTTTTCTAGGGAATATGAAAATTATGGATATGTCTATGCAGATTATTGTGGTAATACGAGTATGGGTGAAGCTTCAATATTAGTCGATCGCTGTAAAATCTACTTACAAGAAAAAGGATTTAATTATATTTCTTCTTTGGAAAAATTAACTAGAAGAGAAATTTATTGTTTGTGGGAAGAATTAAGAGAGTATACATTAATTGATGGAGAAATATATGGAATCATTTTTTATGATGAGAACAATGATTTGTATAAGTTTATGTATGTAGAAATGACTGATAGTGGAACATCGTATAAATCATATTTTGTTGGTAAATATTTTTACGAAGAAAATGAATAATGTTTTGAGGAAAAAACTCGCAAATATTTTTTATTGATATTAATAGTTTTTTTATAAGACAGAGAAAAGAATTAATAATATTGGAATACAAATTATTTCTTTTGTGAAAATTATTCAGTGAATATAACTATAAATTATCCGGGGTTTTAGGGGGCACAGCCCCCTAGTCGAAGGGGTAGCGGAAAATGAAAAAAGCGTTGTGAGATTTCACAACGCTTTTTTTAGTTGGAGCGAGTGGAAGGCTTTCCCCCTCTTGTATTCCCCTAGTTTGGTATATGAATTACTTCGCGAGGTTTGCTGCCGTTGGCTGGGCCTACAATTCCTCGTTCTTCCATTTCTTCTACAAGGCGGGCGGCACGGTTGTAACCGATGCTTAAGCGGCGCTGCAGGTAAGAAGCACTGGCTTTTCCAGACTGAACTACAATCTGGAGGGCCTGGTCGTAAAGTGGATCATCATCATCCATTGGGTTACCAAACAGGTCTAAAGCTTTGTCTTCGTCAGATTCAACAAACATTTCTTCATCAATGTAATCTGGTTCACCATATTCTTTAACGGCTTTAATTACATCTTCACATTCCTGGTCTGTAACAAAAGTACCCTGAATACGAATTGGTGCTGGGTCTGCGGCAGAAGCGTAAAGCATATCACCACGGCCAAGAAGCTTTTCTGCACCGACTGTATCAATAATAATGTTAGAGTCTGTACGGCTGGCAACCATAAAGGCAATACGAGTTGGAATGTTTGCTTTAATCAAACCTGTAATTACATTTACAGACGGACGCTGTGTTGCAAGTACTAAGTGAATACCTACGGCACGGCTCATTGCTGTAAGGCGGGCAATTACGCTTTCAAGCTCTTTTCCACTTGTAGCCATTAAGTCTGCAAATTCATCAATAATAACTACAATGTAAGGAAGCTTTTCTGTACAAATTTTCTGTTCCTTAATTTTTGTATTGTAGTTAGAAATATCACGAACACCCATGCTGTCCAAAAGTGCGTAACGACGTTCCATTTCGCATAAACACCACTGCAAAGACTGCAATGCTTTTTTAGGTTCTGTAATAACAGGTGTAAGAAGATGAGGAATGTTGTTGTAAAGTTTAAGTTCTACAACTTTAGGGTCAACAAGAATCATCTTAACATCCTGTGGTGAACGTTTATACAAAATAGAAAGAATCAAAGAGTTTACACAAACTGATTTACCTGAACCTGTGGCTCCGGCAATAAGCATATGTGGAGTTTTTGCAAGGTCAATTAACTGAGCCTTACCAAGAATATCTTTTCCTAAAATTACTGGAATAGACATTTTTTTCCAATCAGGTAAATCCATTTCAATAATTTCACGGAAGCCTACAACGCTGCGGTGTTTGTTTGGAACTTCAATACCAACGGCCTGTTTACCTGGAATTGGAGCAACAATACGAACTGACTGTGCAGCAAGGCTAAGTGCAATGTTATCCTGAAGAGTTACAATTTTGCTGAGTTTAACACCTGGAGCTGGCAAAATTTCAAACATTGTTACTACTGGACCTTTTTTAATTCCAATAATATCAGCTTCAATGTTGAATTCTGCAAGAGTCTGTTTAAGATTTAATGAAGCTTGTTTTGTTGCTTCATCAATCAACCAGTACTGGTCATCTTTATATGCAATAAGAAGGTCAGTTGGAATTACATAAGGACCTTTTTTTGTTGCACGGTTTCCAACCTTTTTAGGTGCAGTTGCAATTGTCTGAGTCTTTGGTCTGTTTTCTTCCTGCTGAGCATTAAAGAAGTCTGTAAGTTCATCGGCAGTAAGATTGTTAGCAGAAGCTGGAATCTTTTCAGAAATTGTACTGCGAATATCATTTTCCATACTTGAGAAAACATTTGAAACCGCATTAGCAAATCCAACAGGTTCAGAATCTTCATCTTCAACAATGTCATCAACAGAAACCATTTCATCTTCAGCAGCGTTGTCTAGATCTTCGCTGTCTTCCTGCTTTGCAATCTGATCAAAAATAGATGAATCTTCTTCAATTGTTACATTGAAATCATCAAAGTTTTCGTCTTCTTCAAAAACAGTTGTGTGATTATTAGATTTTGCATCTTCCTTTTTTGCAGTATAAGCTGGTTTGATAGAGTAGTCAGGTTCTTCCTGTGGTTCATCTTCTTCGCCAAAACTGATTTTTGAAGGGAATTTAGATTTTTTTACTTCTCTAGGTTTTGCTGGTTCTACAGGTACAGATTCATCTGAAAGAGAAATTCCGTGTGGGAAATTTGGGTTTTCTACAACAGTATCAATATAGTGAGTTGCAGCATAAGGAGAATCTTCTTCTACAGGTTTTGACTGTGCTGCAGCTTTTGTTTGAATTGCTGGTTTTGTCAAATCAAATTCAGGTTCAGCTTCTGCTTCATCCTTTGGTGGGAATTCAAAAGCTGGATCATTTGGATCGTAGTTTTCGTCATATTCTGGAGGAAGAGTATCTGGTGCTGGTGGTAAATCTGGCCATTCCAATTCGTCAGAGGCTGAGTTGTCATCAAAAGAGCTGAAATCTGTAAGGGCAGCATATTCTTCCTGAGAAATGATTGTAGCTGGATTTGCTGGTTCGTCGTCGTCGGCAGCGGTTGGTGTTGCAGGTGCAGATGCTGGTGTTGCAGGTGCAGAAATTGGTGTATCATTAGATTCTGGTGCTTCCCGAAGACCAAGTTCAATTTCCTGCGAAATCAATTCTTCTTCAGAAATATTCATTTCTTCATCTGTAACAAAGTTTATTTCGCTGAATGGTGCCAATGGTTCTGAAGAAACAGCCGGCTGGCTTACTGAATCAGCCTGAACTGCAGTATCAGCCTCAACTGGAGAGTCAAGAATAGCATCAAAATCTGTAGCTGCAGAATCTTTAGCTTCTTCTTTTGCAGCTTTCTTTTCCTTAAGCTTTGCTAAGGCTTTATCAAAAATAGATTCAGTTTCTTTGTATTCTTTTGTTGAAGTATCAACCTTATCCATTTTTACAAAATCAACAGTGCCAGAATTTTCTGATGCAATTGCTGATTCTGCTGCTTCGGCATCGTATTTGGCTGTATCAAAATCTGTAGCTTCTTCATCATTCAAATTTTCTGAAGCTTTAGAAACAGGAGTTTCCTTTGCAACAGTTGTTTTGCCAGATTTGTAGAAAAAGCGTTCGTTAATTTTATCTGCAATAATGTTAGTTCCAAGGAATTCCATAATGATAAGAAGAATTCCAGTAACAATTGCAATTACAATTTTTACAACATTAAATGGACCACGACCAAGAGCAAGAACAGAACGACAGATGTTTTCTGTAATAACAGCAGTAAAAAATGGTACTACAGCTGTAAGCAAAAGCATAGTTTTGCGGGCTGTCCAGGTTGTGGCAAAGCAAGAAAGACCTGCAACAAAAAGGAATACTGGAATTAAAATGCTGGAAAATCCGTAAACAGTATAAATTACATTTCCCAACAAATAGAAAATATTATTATGCCCTGGTCCGCCATAGCCAAAATCCAGAGGCTGAATCAATAAACTAATAGAAAAAAGTGCTGCAATAAGGAGTAAAATCACTCCAGTAATAACGCTAGATTTATTCGATGTTTTCATAGTGTGATTATCGGAATAAAAAAAGTTGAGTTTAGAAAATTAATTGATTATTGTTCAAGGTCATAAAACTGCATAAAATAGGGTTATTATGAATAAGAAAGGTCGTTGTGTTGTAGTTAGTGCTGCAGAAATTAAAAATTATGAAAAAATTAGTTCGTATTTGCAGTCAGATGATTATTTTGTTGTATGCGATGGTGGATTAAATCATTGTAAACCTTTAGGAATAAAGCCGGATTTGATAGTTGGGGATTTTGATTCCTTTGATAAAGCTGAACTCCCCCTTCCCACCGCCACTCCCCCTTCTAGCGGGGACAGACCTCTTGGCGCAAGCTGGAACCAGGGGGACGGTTCTCCTGGTTCCAACGGGGACAGACCTCCCGAAATCATTCAGCTTCCCTGGGAAAAAGACGACACAGACACCTTTTATGCCGTAAAGGAAGCCTTAAAACGAGGTTTTACACAGTTTTTGCTGCTGGGGGTAATAGGCCAGCGGTTTGACCATTCTCTGGTAAACATTTCGGTGCTGCTTTACCTGAAAGAGCAGGGTGCTCAGGCAACAATTGTAGACGACTACTCAGAAATGCAGCTGGTAGGCGCTGAACCTATAAAAGTAAACAAGGATTGTGCAAATTTTTCGTTGATGTGTGTTGCGGGAGATGTGAGCGGCGTTACAGTTACCGGTGCAAAATGGTCTTTAGACAATGCGCAGATTAAAACCAGTTACCAGTACGGAATTAGCAACCAGGTTGAAGCGCCGGAAGGAGCGGTGGTTTGCGTAAGGGAAGGTGTGTTGTTATTAGTAATAGTTAAATAATAAAGGGGTGCTTTTGAAGTGCACCCCTTTATTTTAGTTATAGCGTTTATCTTCAATACGCTTTGTTTTCTTTTCGGAACGTGGAAGTTCTCCAATTCCTACAACTTCAACCTTTGGAGTCATGTTGTATTTGTTCTTAAAGAAATACTGAATTCCCAAAGAAACTTCAGTGCGGTCTGTACCACCTTCAACCTCTACCATAATCGTCATCTGATCTTTACCATCAACATGTTCAATAGTTGCACGGTATTCAGAAGAAGTACCAGGAACAGTTTTAATTACATCTTCAATTGTACTTGGGAAAATAATGTTTCCCTTAACTTTAACCATATCATCAGAACGACCCATAATCTGAGTAATGCGAGGATAAGAGCGGCCACAAGGACATTTTTCTGTAACAAAAGCAGCCAGGTCGTGAGTGCGGAAGCGGAATAAAGGTGCACCTTCTTTAACTAAAGTTGTAAGACAGATTTCACCAATTTCTCCTTCTGGAACTGGTTTACCAGTTTGAGGGTCAAGAATTTCTGTATAAATATAGTCATCAAAAATATGCATTCCAGCATTAGATTTATCGCAGTTAATACCAATACCAGGGCCGTAACATTCTGTAAGACCATAAATATCGTAAAGTTCAATGCCAAGAATGCTTTGAATACGGTTACGCATTTTTTCGCCCCATCGTTCAGAACCAATAACACCTTTTTTTAGTTTAATGTTTTTTCCAATACCGCGGGCTTCAACCTGTTCTGCAAGTAAAAGAGCATAAGAAGAAGTTGCACAAATTACTGTAGAACCAAGATCCTGCATCATCTGAAGCTGTTTTTCAGTGTTTCCAGGTCCCATTGGAACAGCCATAGCACCAAGCTTTTCACAACCAGCCTGGAAACCAATACCTGCAGTCCACAATCCATAACCTGGAGTAATCTGAATTCGGTCTTTTTTACCAATGCCGGCAAGCTCATAACAACGGGCAAACATTATAGCCCAGTCATCAACATCTTTTGCTGTGTACGGAATAATTACTGGAGCACCAGTTGTACCAGATGACGAATGAATACGAACAATATCTTCTTCTGGAACTGCTGCCAGTCCAAGAGGATAAGCATCTCGCAAGTCCTGTTTGTCGCAGAAAGGAACCAGGCGTTCAAAGCTTTCCTGATCTTTAATATCTTCCGGATTTACATTCTTAAATCGTTCTGTATAAAAAGGGTTTCCGCAAGCCTTAACACGGGCAATCTGTGCGCGGATTTGTTCTAACTGTTTTTCTGTAAGCTTCAATTTATTCTCCTAAAAAGCAAGGAGGGGGAAGTCTCCCCCTAACTCGCACTGCGTTGCTCGTTACCCCCTCTAGCGGGCACATCCCGCAACGCCCTGTTTTTTGTTTCTCTATATAGTAACACTATTTAGAGGACAAGTCAAACAAAATTTACAAAGTAATTTTACTTTGTATGCAATTTGGAAAGAAAATAACTAACTTACTTTCATAGTTTTTATATACAGCCGTTCCTCAGAAGGGAACGGCTGTTTTGTTTTAAAAAACAAATAAATCTGTATATGTTACTATTGACAGAAACAATATCTCGTGTTATGTTTCTTTGTATAGAAACAGTTACTATTAATAGTAACATTAAAAACGAGGTATAAATTATGGAAAAACGAGAGCTTAAAACAAAGGCTAAAAAAGGTCTTTCACTTCAGGATTTATTGCTTACTGCAGTTTTACTTGCAGCTGGTGCAGTATTAAAATTTTTTGCTGGTACATTCACCAACCTTTTTGGAATGAAACCAAACTTTATTATTGCTATGTATTGTATGGCAATTGTTTTAATCCGTCCTAAGATTTATTACAGCATTATTATTGGTCTTTTGGCTGGTGCTATCTGTCAGTTCTTCCCTGGAACTCCATATTTGAACTTTGGTTCAGAATTAGCGGGTGCTCTTGCTATGGGGCTTTTAATTATGATTCCGGCAAAAAATAAAACAGTAGAAATTGTTCTTGCTGCAGTTTCAACATTTATCAGTACAGTAATTTCAGGCGGTTTATACGTTGTCCTCCTTTTTGTATTTATTAAGTCTGATCCTTCTGCGATGGTAGCTTATGTTCCAATCGTTCTTGGAACTGCAACATTGAACACAATCATTGTAGCTCTTCTTTATGTTCCATTAATGAAAGTTCTTAAAAAACCTTTCATTTCTACTCCTAAAGAAGAATCTTCTGATAACGAATAGTGTAGCCTTTATTACTTTAAGTAAGCAAAAATCTGCGGGAGCGGAAGCGCGACTGTAAATTGCGCCTGAGGGTGCGACCGAAGCGAAGTGTAGGGAGTCATATACCTTCAACCCTCAGATAGCTGTTTACAGTTGCGATGCAGCGGTAGCAGATTTTTGCATTTTTAGGAAATCCAGATGATTAATATTGAACAACTTTCATTCAAATATACAGATGCAAAAAAGAATGCATTAGACAACATTTCCATTCACATTGAAAAAGGTGATTTTGTTGGCCTTATTGGTGAATCGGGAGCAGGTAAAACAACACTTTGTAATTGTATAAACGGGCTTATTCCTCATCACTATACTGGCGATTTTTACGGGTCTGTAAAAATTGAAGGTCAGGATACATTTGATGTTGAACCTGGAAAACTAGCCCTGAAAGTTGGTTCTGTTTTTCAGGATATTGAAAGTCAGCTGGTAAGTTATTTTGTGGAAGATGAAATTCTTTTTGGACTGGAAAATTTTGGTGTGCCTGCTGACCAGATTGAACAGCGCATTACTTCTGCACTTAATGCTCTTGGAATTGGAGAGCTTCGTCACCGTGAAGTTTCTTCTTTAAGTGGTGGTCAGAAGCAGAAGGTTGTAATTGCTGCAATTCTTGCTCTGGAACCAGATGTGCTTGTTCTTGATGAACCTACAGGAGAACTTGATCCTGCATCATCAGTTCAGATTTTTGAATTGCTTAAAAAACTGAACGAAGAAAAAGGAATTACAATTGTTGTTGCTGAGCAGAAAATTATGCTGCTTTGTGAATTTGTAAAAAAACTGATTGTTCTGGAAAAAGGAATTTGTGTTCACTACGGCGAAATCCGCAGTACATTAACTCATCAAAGAGAAATGGAAGAGGCTGGAATTAACTGTCCACGAGTTTTAACTTTAACTGGAAGAATGGTAGAAGAAGGTTTAACTCCTAAGGGAATGAAGCCAGAAGACAGAATCTGTCTGAACGCGCAGGAAGCTGCCGATTTTGTAAAGAAATGTCAAAAGGAGGCACGCTAATGAGTAAAGTAATGCTTGAATTTAAAGATGTAAGTTTTTCATACAATTCAACTGCTAATGTTCAGAGCTTAAATGCAAAAATTGAAAAAGGTGATTTTGTTGCTGTTATTGGTTCTAATGGGGCTGGTAAGTCAACTTTTTCAAAGTTATGTAATGGATTATTGATTCCTACGGAAGGGGATGTTTTTGTTCTTGGAAAAAATACCCGCCGTGAAAAAGTAAGTAATCTGGCAAAGCACATTGGATTTTTGTTCCAGAATCCAGACCGTCAGATTTGCTGTAATACAGTTGCTGAAGAAATTGCTTTCAGCTTAAAAAACAATGGACTTAAAGCTGATGAAGTAAAAGCTCGGGTTGAAGCTGCACTTGCAGAGTTTGGCTTTGACGGAAAGATGGAGCCTTTTAATATGAGCCGTGGTCAGCGTCAGAGATTATGTCTTGCCTGTCTTATTGCTCTTAAACCAGAAATATTAATTCTTGATGAACCAACTACAGGTCTTGATTACCGGGAGTGTATGGAAATGATGGAAAAAATCCGTCAGCTGAATAATGAAGGTACAACTGTAATTATGGTTTGTCATGATATGGAAGTTGTTCTTGATTTTGCCAAAACTGTAATTGTTATGAATCGTGGACAGATTCTGGGACAGGGTAGTACCAGAGAAATCCTTTCAAACACAGAATTACTTGGACAAGCAAGATTACTTCAGCCACAGATTGCTGCTACCTGTACAGCTCTTGGTGATGAATATAAAAATATTTTTACAGTAGAAGAATTGATTTCTAAATTAAAGGAGAATGCATAATGAAAGGTTTTTTAGATTATTTACCAGGTAATTCAGTTTTACACCTCATGCATCCGTTAGCAAAAATATTTGTTTCTTTTCTTCTTTGTGCTGCGGCTTTTGCCTCATCAAATTTTTTCTTTCTCTTAGGAATTATTATTTTTAATATTTTAATGGGTCTTGTAGGAGATGGGAAAAATCACTGTGGACTTTTTAAAAGAACCCTGGGAATTTTCAAGGGATTGTTCAAAATGTCTGTATTCCTTTTTATTCTTCAGATTCTGGTAATTCGCACTGGAGAAGTTGTAATTCCTTTGGGACCAAGTTTTGGTTTTACAGATGCAGGTATTCGTAATGGTCTGCTGCTTGTGCTTCGTTTAACTGGTGCAACTTTGCCTTTATCAATCCTTATTTCTGTAACAAACTTAAATGATCTTTCAAATACAATGGTAAAGCAGTTGCATGTTCCATATAAGTATGCATTTACTTTGACTTCTGCAATCCGTTTTATTCCGGTTTTTTCTGCTGAAATGAGCGGTATTATTGAATCACAGAAGGCTCGTGGTGTAGATTTTGATGTAAAGAATCCATTTAAGAAAATAGGAATGATTCTTCCACTTTGTTTTCCGCTTTTAATTTCATCTGTTCGTAAGATTGAATTTACAGCAACTGCTGCAGAACTCCGTGGATTTTACTTAAGAACTCCACAGAGCTGCAGCAAGGAATACAAATATCATTTCCGCGATTATGTATTCCTTCTTATAGGATTTGCGGTTCTTGGGGGCGCAATAGCACTTCGCTTTGTAAACTTTAAATAAAAACAATAGCAAACAGTTTTGTTTTATTTTACATAATCTACAGCTTTACAGTTTAATTCGTAAAAATCAGGTTTTACTAAAAGTTTTATAGCTTCTTTAAGTTCATCTTTTTTAATAAGACCAGTTTTGCAGGCTGCACCAAGAAGAACCATATTTACAACCTTTGAACTGCCAAGTTCACGGCAGGCTTCTTCTGTATCAACAGCAATTACTTGACCTGCACATTTTTCCAGATATTCAATCATTGTGTCTTCACTGAAAGTAACACCTGTAAGGCTGGCAGTTGTAGGCTGAACAACTTTTTTATTTACAATTACCATTCCACCGTTTTTAAGGTAACCAATGTTTCGTGCTGCTTCTGCTGCTTCAAAAGCGATGATAATGTCTGCCTGGCCTTGTGGAATAAGTGGAGAATAAATATTGTCTCCAATGCGAACATGACTAGTTACAGAACCTCCACGCTGAGCCATACCAATTGTTTCTGCAGAAAGAACATGCTCTCCACCAGAAATTGCCGCTTGAGATAAAACTTTTGCCGCAAGAACAGTTCCCTGTCCACCAACTCCACATATTAATATATTTTTTGCCATATTGAACTCCTATATATAAAGGGGGCGTTCCCCCTTTACCCCCCGTTTGTGGGGAGAGAGAAACCAGCTCGGCGCAGTCGCAGTTTTCTCTCTCCCCACACCCCTCTTTTTTCCTTGCCTGCGCTTAGGGCTCCGCCCTAAGAACCTGTAGGGTAGAGCAGAAAGAAGTAGGGTTATATTACTCCTAAACTATTGCCTTTACCGGATAAACTCCTGCACATAAACCACAACCAGTGCATGCCTAACATCGAAGAACCGTTAAAAATGGATGCGCAAGCATTCATTTAGGTTCATCGAAAGAACGGCACAAAATCAGATTTATCTGATTTTTATGCCACTTATCAATTTATTGCCTTTACCGGACAAACTCCAGCACATAATCCACAACCAGTGCAAAGTGCGCTGTCAATTTCTACAATCTGTTTGCCTTTGGCATTTGTTTTGGTGCTTAGGGACAGACCTGGACAGCCAAGTTCGTTTATACATTTACGGCAGCCGATACACTTTTCGTTATCAACTGATTTTGCTACAGGTTTTGGATAACCAAGCTTTGCAGCAATGCTTATACATGGCGACTTGAAAATGATTGCAGAAACTCCAGGTGCTTCGCTGGCTTCTTTTACAGCTGCCACAGCTTTTTCCTGATCAAAAGGGTCAACTTCAATAATTGGGTTTACGCCAACTGCTTCCAGAATTTTTGGAATGCTGATTTTTTCTACAATCTGACCCATCATTGTTACACCAGTTCCTGGATGTGGCTGGTGACCAGTCATGGCTGTAGTTGAGTTATCAAGAATACAAACTGTCTGTTTTGCCTGGTTGTAAACTGCATTTACAACGCCTGTAATTCCGCTGGCAAAGAAAGTTGAATCACCAATAAAGCTGAAGCAGTAGCGGTCTGGTTCGTTGTGGTAAAAGCCTTGTGCCATAGTGATGTCGGCACCCATACAAAGACAGGTATCGGTCATATCTAGAGGCTGAGCGTTTCCTAAAGTGTAACAGCCAATATCGCCACAGTAGGCAGTTTTCTTACCTTTCATTGCCTGTTTTACAGCGTAGAAGGAACCACGGTGTGGACATCCTGCACATAAAACTGGTGGGCGGATTGGAAGTGATGGAGCTTCAGTTTTTGGTGACTGTGCAGCTGGATCTGATGTTGTAGAGAAAATCTGAGTTAACAGAATATTTTTTACATACTCAACACTTAATTCACCAGCTTCTGGTACGCTTTTGTCGTGTTTACCGTGAATTGTGCAGTTCAGTTTTTCTGTTCCGCAGATGTGAATGAGGGCATCTTCAATAACAGGGTCCAGCTCTTCAAAAACTGTAATTTCTGGATTAGCCTTTATAAATTCAATTGCCAGTGGAGCTGGGAATGGATAAGGCGTACCAATTTTAAGAACTGTTACATTCTGGATTGCTTTATTATCAGGATTTTCTGCTTTAAGAATTTCTAAAGCTTCCATTAAATAACAGTAAGAAATTCCACCGGCTGCAAAAGCAGGGGCGTTGCGGGGATGTGCCCCGCTAGAAGGGGTGGCGGAAGACGCGTCAGCGGCTGGAGCCAGGGGGAGACTTCCCCCTCCCTCACCCCCTCTAGAGGTTGATGCTAACGCATCGGATAAGACGAGGGGGAGACTTCCCCCTCCTATGGTCACAATTTTATTCCAGCAAGATTTTGAAAACTCCTGTGGAAGTATGCTTTCGTTGCGTTCAAAAATACGCTTGTGATTATTGTATGAACTGCGAGGGAAAATTACCCAGCGTTTGGAATCTTTTACAAACTGGCCGGCCTGGCGACAAGGGGAAAGCTCAGGGAAATCCATGCTTTCGTAAGCGTGGTCTACGCGGGTTGTAGGGCGCAGTAAAACCGGGGTGTTGTATTTTTCTGAAACTTCAAAAGCTTCCTGAATCATTTCGTAAGCTTCTAAGGGTGTTGAAGGATCAAAACAAGGGATTTTCGAAAACTGGGCAAAGTTGCGGGTATCCTGTTCTGTCTGGCTGGAAATTGGACCTGGATCGTCGGCAGAAACGATAACCATTCCACCTTTTACACCAACATAAGAAAGGCACATAACAGGGTCGCTGGCAACATTCAGACCAACCTGCTTCATTGTTACAAGAGTTCGGCTTCCTGCATAGCTGGCACCTGCTGCAACTTCTGCGGCGGCTTTTTCGTTAATGGACCATTCAACATAGGTTCCTGTTTTTTTATTGTATTTAGAAATGAATTCAATAATTTCGCTGGATGGTGTTCCAGGATAACCGGCTACAAGATTTACACCGGCTTTAAGGGCACCAAGCGCAATTGCCTGGTTTCCCATAATCATTTGTTTTGCCATTTTATGCTCCAAAAATGTTTGTAATATATATTGTAGTGAATATGTGTTTTTTTTCCAATAAATTCTACTATATAAAGTCTATTTCAATTTTTTGTGAATTATAGTAATCTGTCAAAAGTTATTTTCAAAAGGTGGCGTAATATGAATATTAACAAGAACTTTTTAGACCTTGAAGCAAATTATTTGTTTTCAACTGTTGGTAAGAAGCAGCGCGAATATCAGGCTGCACATCCTGAAGCTGATGTTATTAAACTTTCTATTGGTGATGTTACAAAACCTTTAGCTCCTGTTGTAATTGAAGCTATGCACAAAGCTGTTGATGAAATGGCTAACGAAGCAACTTTCCGTGGATATCCACCAGAGACAGGATACGATTTTATTATTGAAAAAATCCTTAAGCATGATTTTACAGATCGCGGAATTAAGATGGACAAATCTGAAATCTTCCTTTCAGACGGTGCTAAATCTGACTGTGGTAATATTGGTGATATTTTCTCTGTAGATAATAAGGTTGCAATTTGTGATCCAGTTTATCCTGTTTATATGGATACAAATATTATGTACGGTCGCAAGAAGAACATCATAATTATGCCTTGTACTGAAGAAAACGGATTTATGCCAAAGGTTCCAGGTGCTGGTGATGAAGTTCCAGATATTATCTATTTGTGTTTCCCAAATAACCCTACTGGTTCTGTTGCAACTCGCGAACAGCTTAAACAATGGGTTGATTATGCAAATGCACATCATTCTGTAATTCTTTTTGATGCTGCTTACGAAGCATTCATTACAGACAATTCAATTCCAAAGTCTATCTACGAAATTGAAGGTGCCCGCACTTGTGCAATTGAACTTCGTTCATTCTCTAAAACTGCCGGCTTTACAGGTATGCGCTGTGGTTACACTGTAGTTCCACATGATTTAGTATTTGATGGAACTGAATTAAACGCTATGTGGTTCCGCCGTCAGTCTACAAAATTCAACGGTGTTTCTTACATTACTCAGCGTGCTGCTGAAGCAATCTATTCTGAAGTTGGTCAGAAACAGATTATGGAAAACTTGAACTACTACCGTGCTAATGCAAAGATTATTTTTGATGGTCTTACAGAAGCTGGTTTCAAATGCTACGGTGGAATCTACTCTCCATACATCTGGTTCAAGGTTCCAGAAGGATATACATCTTGGTCATTCTTTGATGAACTTCTTGATAAATGTCATGTAGTTGGAACTCCAGGTTCTGGTTTTGGTGCTGCAGGTGAAGGTTTCTTGCGTCTTACAGCATTTGGTAACAAAGAAAGAACTATTGAAGCTGTAGAGCGTATTAAAAAGGTATACGGTAAAAATTAAGTTAATTTAAGTTAAAAATAACTAAATATTAGTTAAATTGTATTGACTTTTAAGTGCGGTGTGGTATTTTATAATTATGAAAAAGATTATTTATGCCTTTACCGCACTTTCGTTTTTAACACTTATTAGTGCCCGTACACCAAAAAAAGGTGAAGCAATTTTTGATGACGCAGATAATTCTCAGACTCCTGTTATTAGACCACCTGAGAATCTTCCTGAACCTAGAGAGATAGATACTTCACTTTTATGTGATAAGAGTGCTACAGAAAATGCCAGGCGTTTATACAATTATCTTCGAGAAATGTATGGTAAGAAGGTAATTTCAGGACAAATGGAAAATGCCTGGAATGCTAACTGTAATATGCTGGAGCGTGTTTATAAAGATACAGGAAAATATCCTGCCATTATGGGTTTTGACTTTATGAATTACACAAGTGCCTATAATACTGGTAGAAAGCAGGAAGTTGAACGGGCTATTAAATTCTGGAATGGACAGGATTATAAAGGTAATAAGATTTCAGATAAGCATGGAATTGTAACTTTCTGCTGGCATTGGCGTGATCCATTGGCTCCGAAAGGTAAGACTGGCGATTTTTATACAAAAAACACAGATTTCCGCATTCCTTACGATACAAAAACTAACAAGTGGGATGTTTCGTCAGAAGCCTATTCTGCAATTCTTGAAGATTTTGATGTGGTTGCAGCCCAGCTTTCCAGACTTCAGGAAGCGGGAATTCCTGTTTTATGGCGTCCTTTGCATGAAGCTGCTGGAAATGTTGGTAGTTTTGCAGGTGGTTCAGCCTGGTTCTGGTGGGGGGCTGGAAATCAACAGGGACAGACCTCTACTAATGCTGACGTTTGTGGTCAATCTTACATTGCTTTATGGAAGCTTATGTACAATTATTTTACTCAAACAAAGGGTTTGCATAATTTAATCTGGGTTTGGAATGGTCAGAGTCAGAAATTTTACCCAGGTTCGGAATACGTTGATATTATTGGTAATGATATTTACGAGTCTTATCTTCCTAGTGCTAAAAAAAGCCAGGTTTATAAATCTAATAAAAATAAATTTGAACGGTTCCAAAGCTGGGATACTACAAAAATTACAGCACTTACTGAATGTGGAAATCTTCCTGATGTTTCAACTGATGGAGCTTTGTGGTCATTCTTTATGGTTTGGAATGACGGTGAATGGGACAGCAGCATAAATGGTGTTTCCAAAGCATCTGGAAAAAATAACTTTTGGTCTGGAGACTTCTTTAATTCTGCAGAAAAGAAAAAGGAAATTTATGTAAAGAATTCAAATGTAATTACCTTGGATGAATTACCAGATTTTACTAAATAAGAAGAAAGCCCTTTTTTCTGTTGATTTCAGAAAAAAGGGCTTTCTGTTTTTACTTCTTTATAAGTGTTTATTCCCGGGAACCAAGTCCAGGTTTTGATTTATTTGTTTACATCGTAATCCATAATCAATGCGTCCAAACCTTTTCCAGGTGGAGTCATTGGAAGAACGAATTCATCTAAGAAGATTTCTGCATCAATAACAGCTGGTTTTCCGCTCTTAAGAGCTTCATCAAAGGCTTTTGCAAATTCTTCTTCAGTTGTTGCTTTGTAACCTTTAATTCCATATGCACTGGCTAATGTTGTCCATTCTGGTCCAAAGTCCAAGGTTGTATTTGAATAGCGTTTTTCGTAGAACAAGGTCTGCCACATACGAACATTTCCTAAAGCGTGGTTATTTAATACAACAATGATGATTGGAAGTTCGTAATGCTGGATTGTTGCAAGTTCGTTACAGTTCATACGGAATGAACCGTCACCTGCAAAGTGAACAACCTGTGTTTTTGGATTTGCAAACTGAGCACCAATTGCGGCACCTGTTCCATAACCCATAGTTCCAAGACCTCCAGAAGTAAGGAAAGTTCTTGGTTCTGTAAAATCGTAATGCTGAGCAGTCCACATCTGATGCTGTCCAACTTCTGTTGTTACGATTGTGTTTGGTTTTACTTTAGAATTTACACATTCAAAAATGAATTTTGGTGAAATTTCTTTAGCTGGCTTTCTACTGTATGCTGCTGGAACAATTTTTTTCCATTCTGCAACCTGAGTTGTCCATTGGTTTTCTTTCTTTTTCTGAACAAGTGGAATAAGGCGTGCAAGAATATCTTTTACGTTTCCAATCAAAGCGTTATCAACATCAATCATTTTATTAATTTCTGCTGGATCAATATCAATCTGAACAATTTTTGAACCACATACAAACTTTTTAGGGTCTCCAATTACACGGTCACTAAAGCGACATCCAATTGCTAAAAGCAAATCGCTCTGGTCTGCACCCATGTTAGCTGCATAAGTTCCGTGCATACCAATCATTCCGCATGAAAGGTCGTGTTTGTTAGGGAAAGCAGATTTACCCATAAGAGACATGGCAACAGGAATCTGAGCTTTTTCTGCCAAAGCTTTAAGTTCAGCTGCGGCATTAGAAGTAATAACACCACCACCGGCATAAATAAATGGTTTCTGTGAAGCATTGATTAAATCTGCAATTGCCTGAACTTTATCATCTGAAGGAACAGAAACAACTTCTTCGTGGTCTGTTACCAATTTGTCTTTTGCAGGATTAAAAGGAATATATTCTGTTTTTGCTGCTGTTACATCTTTTGGAATATCAATTAAAACAGGACCTGGTCGACCAGACTTTGCAATAAGGAAAGCTTCGCGAATAGTGTGTGCCAAATCTTTTACATCATGAACAATGTAATTGTGTTTTGTAATTGGCATAGTTACGCCAGTAATATCAATTTCCTGGAAAGAATCTTTTCCAAGCTGATTATTAGCAACATTACAAGTAATTGCTACCATTGGAATAGAATCCATATAAGCAGTTGCAATTCCAGTTACCAGGTTTGTTGCACCTGGACCAGATGTAGCCATACAAACACCAACTTTACCAGTTGAGCGGGCATAACCGTCTGCAGCATGACTTGCCCCCTGTTCGTGGGCTGTAAGAATATGGCGAATTCTTTTTGAGTTCTTATACAATTCGTCATAAATGTTTAAAATGGCTCCTCCAGGGTAACCAAATACAGTGTCTACGCCTTGTTCAATAAGGCATTCAATAACAATTTGTGAACCAGTAATTTCCATAGTAGTTGTAGAATACTAAATTTTTGTTGATTTGTCTTTTTGAAACAGCCCTTTACATGAATAAATTTAGTTAAATTTAAGAAATTTAGTATAATTAAATTTGTGTATAACACAATTTTACTATTACTTAATATAATCTCCAGTACAAAACTGAAACATTGAAGAAATTCATCATTTCTTTTGTAGGATTTATAAATTTATAAAACCTTTGTTGACTATTTTTTTAAAAAATATTATAACAACACTATCAAACGACAAAGGCGCCGTGGACTTAACCTCCATGGCGCCTTTTTTATTTGTAACTTCGAATATTTTTTAGGGCAAAGGCGTCGATACTGTGTGACTTGCAAAAGCAGGCTGCAGAGTGTCGACGCCTTTTTTTACATCTGAGTAGATACGACTTAAGGAGGTTGAATATGACAGATGCAGTTTGGGGAGTTTGGTTCCTCATGGGTGCCGCACTTGTATTCTTTATGCAGTGTGGATTCGCAATGGTAGAAACTGGTTTTACCCGTGCAAAAAATGCAGGTAACATCATTATGAAAAACTTGATGGACTTCTGTATTGGTACACCAATGTTTATGCTTCTTGGTTTTGGCTTGATGATGAGCGAAAACTATTTCTTTGGTTTTATTGGTAGACCAGACATGCAGTTGTTTACAAACTTTGGTGATATAGACTGGTCTTCTTTCGTATTCAACTTAGTGTTCTGTGCTACAGCTGCAACAATCGTTTCTGGTGCAATGGCTGAAAGAACAAAGTTCAGTGCTTATTGTATTTATTCAGGAATTATTTCTGCAGTTGTTTATCCAATTGAAGCTGGTTGGGTATGGAACTCACAGGGGTGGCTGGCTCAGATGGGATTCATTGACTTTGCTGGTTCTGCTGCAATTCACTCAGTTGGTGGTTGTGCTGCTTTGATTGGTG
>JAEDFM010000077.1 GCA_016292805.1 Treponema sp.
ACAGAATATAATCTTTACTATACATTTGTCTTGTTATAATGTATGTTCTGTCTACTAAATATATTGAGAAAATACCCCTTTTATCCTTTTACACATTTTTTCACAATTACAGGCAGTCTTGAATATAATTTGAATAATACTATTCAAAAAGCTTATCTATTTCTTCTTTGTAAAGCTGAGAAACCTTAAATCTCATTACTTCCTGTTTTGCAGATAATTCAACACCAATTTCGAAAGGTTTTGTCAACAGACAGAACTTGTTAATTTGTTCGTAAATTTTAAATCCGGTTTTTGGATTAATAAGACGGTCAATTTCTGTTTTATAAGTACGGATTATTTGTTCACTTTCTATAAGATCTTCATAAGAATCATAAACAATACCGTTTTCTTCTACAAATGCCTTAAGCTCATCCATATCAACAAGGATTAAAGCACCTAGGTATTTTTGATCCTGTCCTACAACAACGGCACGACTTATTAAACGAGATTCTGAAAGCTTTGCTTCAATTGGAACTGGTTCCAGGTTTTCACCATTACTTAAAACAATTGTATCCTTAATACGACCTTTAATCTGAATATCATCGTGAATTGTCATAATTGCCAGGTCGCCTGTATCAAACCAGCCTTCTGGATTAATTGCTTTTGCTGTTAAATCTGGTCGTTTGTAATAACCTTTCATTACAGTTGGACCTTTTACCTGAAGCACGCCCTGCTGACATCTTCCTAAAACCTGACCGTTATTCGGATCTACAATTCTAACCTGAACATTACGAATAGAAGTTCCGATTGTTCTAAAAACCGGGCACGCAAAAGGACGCATGGCAACCATTGGAGCTGTTTCTGTAAGACCGTAAGCTTCAATAAGTTTAACACCGGTAGACCAGTAAAACTCATCCAGCTGCTGAGGAAATGCACCGCCACCTGTAATTCCGCTTATATAATTGGTTCCAAATGCGGCTCTGATTTTTCTATAAACAAAAAGATATCCAAGTCCGTATAAAGGCCACATTAATGCCCATGGTATAAGGAACAGACACCACCATAATGGCTGCTTGTAAGTTGTATAGCAGGCATTTTGTGCAAACATCTTTCGTTCCATTCGTTTATGAATAACTGCAACTTTAAGGAAAAAGTCCAAATAAAGATTCATGAATTTATTGGATTTTTTAAGATTTTTAATAATTGCTTCCCGAAGTGCGTCAAAAACACGAGGTACAGTTGGGAAAATAGCAGGATTTAATTTTTTAAGATCTGCCAATATAATAGAAATAACTGGTTTGGAATAGCAAAGTGCACCCCCCTGCACTAACACTATATACTCCATTTCTCGTTCAAAAACATGCCATACTGGTAAAACGCTTAAACAATTCTGTCCTGGATTCATATACATTCTATATACACATTCATCCAGCTGAATAAGAAAATTTGAATGAGTAAGCATTACACCTTTTGGAGTACCTGTTGTTCCTGATGTAAAAATAATTGTAGCAATTTCGCTGCCGTCACCTTTTTCAAGTTCGGCTTCTACTACTCCAGGATTATATAAACGCCAGTCTTTTCCTTCCAAAATGAAGTTCTTGAAAGAATGATAATTAAGCTTTTTATCCTTTAACTGCTGGTCTAATACAGGCTGAATATCGTCTTTAATATTGATTATAGTTTCAAGATGAGGAAGTTCATCTTTTATTTCAATGAGTTTTCTTATCTGACTGGCATTTTCTGTAACTACAATTTTACATTCTGTGATTGAAAGGATTTTCTGTAAATCATCTGCAGTTGCATTACAGCCTCTTGGTACATCAAATGCACCAATGGACATAATACCAACACTTGCATCAAGCCATTCTTCGCAGTTATCTGCAATAAGACCTACTGGTTGCTGACGCTGAACACCATGTTTAATAAGAGCTGCACCAAAATCCAGTGCAAGCTGAAACATTTCACGATATAAAACAGGTGTAAAAGTTCCATCTTTATGACGAACCTGCTGAGCAGGTAAATCACCATACTCTATAGACGATTCTCGAATCATTTTTGGAACTGTATAATCAGATGAAAATGTCATAATATTTTATTCTATACTTTTTACTAGACATAATAACATATTATGTCATAATGCTTTATAATAATACAGATTGCAAAACGTATCAATATACTATTGATAAAAAAAGCCACAGAGGAAAACTCCCTGTGGCCTGTTTTATTAAAGCTTAATTACTTATTTTACTGAATACAAAAGTTCGCCGTATGAAGGAACCGGCCATTCATCACCTGGTACATATCCTTCAAGCTCATCTACATTTGCACGAAGTTCGCACATTGCTGTAAATACTACATTGCGATAGTAAGTAGAGATTTCTCCAGCTTCTCCTGCAGGAGCTGAAGCAACTGCACTTTCAAGTGTTTTAAGTTTAGCATAGATGCTTCCTGTAAGTGCACTAACCTTCTTAACCAGATCCATTTCAAATGACTGGTCTACGCTTCCACCAATTGAATCTTTTGAAACGATTGCATCAGCAAGTTCTTTTGCATATCGGCTTGCAGTTGGCAAGTACATTTTCTTAACCATATCAATCATTGTCAAAGCTTCAATATTGATAATCTTTACATAGTTTTCGTTGTAGATTTCATAACGAGATTTAAGTTCTACATCTGTAAATACACCGTGCTTCTTAAGAACATCTGCGTTTTTCTTATCACAAAGATGAGCAAGAGCTTCTGGTGTTGATTTAAGGTTCATTAAACCACGTTTCGCAGCTTCTTTAACCCATTCTTCAGAATAGCCGTTTCCGTTGAAGATGATGCGTTTGTGTTCTTTGATAGTCTTAATAACAAGTTTCTGCAAATCTGACTGAAAGTCTTTAGAACCTTCAAGTTCATCTGCAAACTGGCTTAAAACTTCAGCAACTGCTGTGTTCAACATAATGTTACAACAAGCAATTGAATCATTAGAACCAAGTGAACGGAATTCGAACTTGTTACCTGTAAATGCAAATGGTGATGTACGGTTACGGTCTGTTGTATCCTTGTTGAAATCAGGAAGAACAGTTACACCAATCTGCATCTTCTGTTTTTCATGTGTACCATAAGGTTTACCAGCTTCAAGACATTCAAGGATTTCTGTAAGTTCGTCACCCAAGAACATAGAGATGATTGCTGGAGGTGCTTCGTTAGCTCCAAGACGATGGTCGTTTCCTGCAGATGCTACAGAGATACGGAGTAAGTCCTGATATTCATCAACTGCTTTAATAACTGCAGCAAGGAACAACAAGAACTGAGCGTTCTGATCTGGTGTTGCACCTGGATCCAAAAGGTTTTTACCTGTATTTGTAGAAATAGACCAGTTGTTATGTTTACCTGAACCGTTTACACCTGCAAATGGTTTTTCGTGCAAAAGACAAACCATATTATGACGCTGTGCTACTTTGCGCATATATTCCATTGTAAGCTGGTTGTGATCGCAGGCAATGTTTGTTGTACTGAAGATTGGTGCCAATTCGTGCTGAGCTGGAGCAACTTCATTGTGTTCTGTCTTAGCAAGAATACCAAGCTTCCACAATTCTTTGTTCAAGTCTTTCATGAAGTCCTGAACACGAGGTTTAATCATACCAAAGTAGTGATCTTCAAGCTCCTGTCCTTTAGGAGCTTTTGCACCAAACAATGTACGACCTGTATAAATTAAGTCTGGGCGTTTTTCGTAAACTGATTTATCTACTAAGAAGTATTCCTGTTCTGGACCTACTGTTGTTTTTACAGAAGTTACATTTTCGTTTCCTTCGAATAATTTAAGAACACGAACTGCCTGTTTAGAAATAGCTTCCATAGAACGGAGCAATGGAGTCTTCTTATCAAGAGCTTCACCTGTGTAAGAACAGAAAGCTGTTGGAATACAAAGTGTACCGTCTTTAATGAATGCATAAGAAGTTGGATCCCAGGCTGTGTAACCACGAGCTTCGAATGTTGCACGAATACCACCACTTGGGAAAGAAGAAGCATCAGGTTCACCCTGCACCAATTCTTTACCAGAGAATTCCATAATGATTCCGCCTTCTTTTGTTGGCTGGATGAAAGCATCATGTTTTTCAGCTGTTACACCAGTCAATGGCTGGAACCAGTGTGTAAAGTGTGTAGCACCTTTTTCAATTGCCCAGTCTTTCATTGCATTGGCAACGATATTTGCAACAGAAGGATCAAGCTTTTCGCCACCTTCAATAGTTTTCATCAACTGCTTGTAAGTTTCTTTTGGCAGTCGAGCCTTCATTGTTGTTTCGTTAAAAACGTTTTCACCAAAGATTTCTGTTACTGTATCCATGTGAACCTCCTATATTTTGTTTTTTTTCGCAAAGTAAAAAAAAAAGAGGTCGTAGATAAAATTCCGAATAAAATCAGAATTTTTTCTACGACCTCTTTGTCGATAGAGTTGTTATACAACTTGCAAAAAAAATTGTCAATTGCCTGATAGGAAAATTTGATATTTTAGAGCTATAAAACTAACTGTAAAATCCAGACAAGTCAAGCTTGCCTGGATTTTTTTATTGTCGCTTATTTATATTTACCTTGACTTTGTAACAGTACAGTGTTACATTTTTATTGTGGATAAAGAAAAGAAAGAATATGTTTTATACAAAGGTGAGAAGTTCACTGTAGAATGGTACTACACTGAGAAAAACAAAAGTCAGCCTTTT
>JAEDFM010000078.1 GCA_016292805.1 Treponema sp.
ATTTCTTCATATAGAAAATTTATCAATAAATGTAAAAAAGTCAATAATAAAAGAGGTTGTCAAGATTTGTTTGCAAAAAATAACCAGTCCTGCATATTAATCATTAAAAAAAGCTTCTGATGGAACGAATCCTAATGGTTTAAATTACTTTCTTCAATAACTTAGATTGCGACCTTTAATGCACATTAGCTTTTTTTTAATGCTGCTTGACAGGTTTCAAGTCTATAAAGAGTACAAATAATATTGGAATATCGTATAAAATTAAACTCTTTATTTTAACATACCCCAATTGAATGCATATAATCTCTTAAAACACAAGTAAAATGTGTCATTTCCTCTGGCTTAATATCACCCATGTTTGCGATACGGAATGTATCAATGTTGCCAAGTTTTCCAGGGTAGATTGTAAAGCCAAATGATTTTGCATAATCGTGAAGAGCTGTAAAACTATATTCTGGTGTATCCGGAATCAAAATTGCAGTAATAAAGTGACTCTGATATTTTCTGTCTACCAGCATTTTAAGTCCAATCTCATCCAAAGCTTTTACTAAAATTTCCCAGCAGGCTGTAAATCGTTCAAAGCGTTTTTCTACAGTTTCAACTTTTGTTTCAATAATTGCCTGGCGTAAAGCATAGAATGTCTGTACTGGTGGAGTAAAACGTGTCTGCTTTGTTTCAAGGAAGTATTTATACTGGTCGTAAAGGTTCAGATAGTAGTTGCGCATTGGCCAGTCTTTCTGTTTAAGAAGCTCATCACGTTTACAAACAACAAAACCAACACCTGCCATTCCACCGATATGCTTGTTTGAAGTACTTGTTGCAAAGTCAATTCCAAGTTTTCCAAGATCGATTGGCATACCGCCGTAAGCAGATACGATATCACATATTGTTGTCATGCCGTATTTTTTAGCCATAGGACAAATTGTTGCTAAATCGTTCAAAAGCCCAGTTGTTGTTTCGTGGTAAACAATTGCAAAAGTTGTGTATTTTCTGCTCTTCATTTGCTCTTCAAGAGCTTTTATGTCAATTGGTTCATAGGTAGATGATTTGAAAACATCCATATCAATACCGTAAACACTTGCTATTTTTGCAAGGCGGGCTCCGTAAGAGCCGTTATCTACTACAAGAAGTTTTCCGTCAGGTGGAACACATGAAGATACCATAGCTTCATCAGCACCGGTTCCTGAACAGCCGAACATTACGGAAATGTAATCTTTTGGATCTGCACAGACTTCTGTTAAGCCTTCTGCAACGTCTTCCATAAGTTTACCGAATTCAAGTTCGCGTGGGCAGATATCTGCAACAACCTGTGCATATTTTACGCTGTCTGTAGTTGTTGAAGGTCCCGGGTTCAAAAGGACTTCACGGCGAACGTTCCACAGAGATTCGTTTTCCTTGATTCGTGGCCAGATTTCTTTTACTGCACGTTCGAACATGCTTTCATCATCAATTTCTGTCCATGCATAGTATTCAATTTTGTGAACATAAACAGGTTCGTTCATTGAAGTTGAAACATGTTTAAGAACATTTTCGTAATCAATCTTAATAAGAGTTTTGTCGCAGTTATAGTAACTCATCATCTTTTCAAAACAAGACTTACTGATTTTTGTAATGCCGACAAGTTCGCCAGCAGGATTTGGAATAATTGATTTATCCTTGCTTACTTCATTCAAAATGCCATATTCATTTGCGGCAAGATAAACTTCGTCGTGGCTGTTTGATTTTCCGCTTGCAAGAATTACGTTATCATGCTCATCATTCTGCAAAACTTTAAGACCAACTGCATCATAAATCAAATCACTTTCCAAAAGGATAAAGTCACCCTTGATAAGTGGTTCACAGACTGCAAGAGTTCCCATGCTGCTGGTGTTTTCATAGTTATCATTACGGACTGTCTTAATGATGTGGTATTTTTTTGCAAGTTCATCATAATATTCAGAGCAGTGTCCTGTTCCAATGATGATTTCTTCGATTCCGGCTGCAATCAGCTTCTGAACCGAGCGTTCTACCATTGCAATACCTTCAATTTCTATAAAGCCTTTCGGCATTTCTTTTGTTCTGTTTCCAAAGCGGCTTCCTAGACCACCTGCAACAATTACTGCCTGTTTTATCATATTTATTTCTCCAGAAATTTCATCAATGCAATTTTATTTTCAACTGGTGTTGATTTTGGACGTCCCAAATCTTTACGTGCACCTTTTGTAACAAGAACTTCAACAAATGTGAGCTTTTCTTTTGTTTCTGAGTCACTTAAAACTGCATCCAGTTCTTCAGGTGTTGTAACTTTTACTACGTTTTCATAGCCACAGCCTTCAGCGATTTCGCAGAAGTCAATCTGGCGACCTACTGTCGGCTGACCTCCAACTGAATCGTGAGCACCGTTATTCAAGACAAAGTGAACATAGTTAGAAGGCTTACGGCTTCCGATTGTTGCCATACCACCCATCTGCATAATGCAAGCTCCGTCTCCGTCAAGGCAGTAAACCTGACGTTCTTTTTTCTGCATTGCAATTGCAAGAGCAATCTGGCTTGCGTGTCCCATGCCGCCGACTGTAAGGAAGTCGCGGTCGTGGCCCATATTGTGCTTATCGCGCTGCTCGTAAAGCTCGCGACTAATCATACCTGTTGTAGAAACAAAGGCTGTTCTGTCATCTGCAGAAAGCATGATTTTTTCAATTGCTTCTTCACGGCTCATTTTTCCTTCTACTGGGATATTATTCTGAAGCTTGTATTCATCAAAAGTTCCCTTGCGGATTACAAATGCATACTGGGCATTGTTTTCTTTAATATATTTGTAAGCCTTTTCAAACTGAGCAGGTAAATCTGCTTCGTTGTCAGAAAGAATTGCGTAAGGAACCTTCATAGCATCAAGAATGTCACAGGTAACTTTTCCCTGTTTTACGTGTTGAGGTTCATCATGAACACCAGGTTCTCCCCGCCAGCCGATTACAATAAGCATAGGAATTGAGTAAACATCAGGGTCTGCAATAGACATAAATGGGTTTACAATGTTTCCTTCACCTGAGTTCTGCATATAAATCATTGGTATTTTACCAGTTGCAAGGTGATAGCCTGTTGCAAGTCCTGTAGCGCTTCCTTCGTTTGCAGAGATAATGTGGTTAGAATCCGGTGCATTATCTGTAATGTAAGCACAGAGATTTTTCAAAAGAGAATCTGGCACTCCAGCAAAAAAGTCTGTGCCATTTTTTATCAATAAGTCGTAAAAATATGATGGTCTTATCATTTTTGTTTCCTTAATTATTTTGTACCAGGAATAAGCTCAAGTATCTGTTTAATCGGCATACAAATGTCATTTACTTCCAGAGAGCGTTCTGCTTTCAAGATTGTTTCTGCACATTTTACCATTGCAGGGTAGCTTGCGCGAAGCATATGGTTTGCATAAATTATTACATTTGCTCCCCATTCTGCAAGTTCATCTTCTGTAAACTGATTATAGGTTGTCGGAACAAGTACGATTGGAATATTCTTGTATTCTGCGCGGAATTTCTGGCAGAATTCTTTGATATCCATTCCGCTCTTGTCTTTTGAGTGAATCATTACACCGTCTGCACCGGCACGAACGGCTGCAAATGCTTTTGCAATAGCTTCATCAACTGAGTAACCTGCAATAATTTCTTCAATGCGGGCAATAATCATAAAGTCTTTAGTAACCTGAGCTTTTTTACCAGCAGAAATTTTTTCACAGAATTCTTCTTCTGTTGCAAGTACCTGTTTTGCCTCTGTTCCAAAGAGAGAATTCTTCTTGAGACCTTTTTTATCTTCAATGATTACGGCAGATACACCGTTGCGTTCAAGAGTACGTACTGTAAATACAAAGTGTTCAGGAATATCACCTGTATCGCCGTCATAAATAATTGGCTTTGTTGTACATTCAAGAATATCTGTAAGCGAATGCATACGGGTTGTAAGGTCAACAGCCTCTATATCAGGCTTACCTTTTGAAGTTGAGTCTGTCAGGGAAGAAGACCACATTCCGTCAAAGCGATGGATTCCGTCTTCCTTTTCAACTTCTGCATTTTCTACAATCAAACCGCTCAAACCGCTATGAGCTTCCATAATGCGCACTATTTTCTTTGCTTCTATAAGGCGTCGAAGGGTAGCACGGCGAACATCAGGAGTAGTTCCTATTGAAGAAGCGTTGTCAGCCAATGCAGAAGAGTTAATTCCCTTTGTGTAAGGAATTTCCACAACTTGACCGCCCCATTCCTTAATAACTTCAAAAACTTCGTCACGAATATGATTAAGATAATTTGATTTCCAGTCGTCGCCGTGAATTATATAATCCGGTTTGTATTTTTTTAGGTTAGGAACATAACTCCAGTCTTCCTGCGGAACAACTTTTGCTACTCCCTTAATGTTTTCAACAACCATTTTTCTCTGGTCATATGTTAAATACGGCAATCTTTTATGTGACACGATTGCAGCATCTGTAAGCAAACCGATAGTTAATTCACCAAGTTTCGCTCCTTCATTAATAATGTTAATGATTCCAGGATGAATAATATCACCTGTAATTCCTAAATATACGGTCTTCATTTTTATCACACCTCCTTTATTTTAGTTCAGCGCATTTGTGGCGAATCATAGAATCGCTGAATCTATTTTAGAAAAATCATTTATTAATCTTTCCTGTTAAAAAATCAACTG
>JAEDFM010000006.1 GCA_016292805.1 Treponema sp.
TCCATTTTGCTTAAAATAGCATCAATTTTATTTCCGTATTGTTTATCGGTTGCCCAGGTACCTGCAAGACCAAAAATGTCTTCTACAAACTTAGTTTTGTGGACCCAGCTATAACGAGGATCAATCAATTCGTTGTTTAATGTTGTTTCTTCTGTTGTAGCATAGGCCTGCAGGTGCTGAATGTGGGCACGAACTCCCATCAATTCTGTTTCAAACTGTTCACCAGGATGTTCTTTATCCATTGCACCTAATCCACAGTAATTATGCCATTCAGGCTGAACAAGATTTCCATAAGTTAGATAACCAGTTTCCAGGCACATCTGAGCAAAAGCCACATCAGAATTAATTCCTTCCTCTGCTGCTTCGTCGTAATAATAATGAGCAAGTAAATCTATAATTGGTTCATAAGCATCTGGGTTTTGAGACATAAAATATTTACAAAGTCTTTCTGGCGAAAGTTTTCCCTGATCTATAAGCTGACGGGAAAGTGGTGTTATAGGATGTTTTGTTGACAGGCAGGATGTAAAAATCAAAAAAGAAGCTGAAAATACAAATAAAGTAAGGATTTTGTGCATATTTAATTTTCGGATGAAAAAAAAATCACTTTATTTAAACTTTTTTTCAAAATTTTTGTTAAAAGTGATTTAAATTGGCAATTATATATATGATGAAATACAATTACTTAAACAAAAAACTGGATGCCAGGGAAAAAGCGCTGGAGCGGGGAATTGGTGCCCTGTTTGATAGCGAACTGGTTTGTCTTATTTTGGGAACAGGCACAAAGGATTTTCCGTTACGATTGATGTCGGAAAAAATTGTGGATGTTATGGATGAATCTGAGAGCTGTGAGCTTGTAAAAGATTTGCAGCGGTTAAAGGGTGTTGGGACCGGAAAGGCACTTGCAGTTGCAGCGGCGTTGGAACTGGGAAGGCGGCGCAGCTCTCATCTGCGGGCACCTATTACAACCCCTAAGGATTTGATTCCTTTTGTGCGGAATTATGCCGTAAGTCCCAAAGAACACTTTATTGTGGTTACTTTGAATGGAAGTCACGAAATTATTCAGATTCATGTTACTTCTGTAGGAACTTTGAACAGATCTCTTGTTCATCCCCGGGAAGTTTTTTCTGAAGCTATTCAGGAAAAATCTGCAGCTATTATTCTTTGTCACAATCATCCATCTGAAAACTGTTCGCCTTCTTCAGATGATATTGAAACTACTAGAATGCTGGTGAAAGCTTCCAAAGTTATAGGTATTCCTATACTGGATCATATTATTATTGATTGTGAAGGGTACTTCAGCTTTATGGAGCACAAAATATTGTTCACCGAAGAAAATTGATATAGAATACTGATATGAAAAAAATTATTTCTGCAATTCTTTTAATAATTTCAAGTATGTCTTTATTTGCGGCATCTCGTCCTAGAGATCCTTTTGACAAAGGGTACAGAGATCCATTAATCAGACCTTCTGATATAAAACAGCTTGAAGACAGAAGCTGTGAGCTTTATATAAGCACTAATGTTAGTGATGCAGAGGTTTATATAAACGGTTTTTATGAAGGAAGAAGTAATTTAACTGTAACAGGTTTACGACCAGGCCGTTACAGAATTCATGTTAAAAGAAACGGCTATGAAGACCGTCGTTTTGAAATAGACTTGCGTTCTGGCTATAGACAATCTTACAGTATAGAGTTGCAGAAGATTATGGGAAAAATACATTTACATAATGTTCCTGATTCTGCTCTGGTATACATAGACAATGAAAAGTATTCAGGTTCTGTTCTTTTTGTGGAACCTGGAACTCACTGGGTAGAAATAAAAAGATTTGGATATAACACTTATTCTGAAAGTGTTCATGTTTATGGATATGATAGGGTAGATGTTTATCCTGAGTTTTCAGAAGCAGCTTTTGAAGTTTCAAATTTGAAAGTTTCCAAAGATACAATTAATCCTGAGTACAGTAATGTTTTTGGAAAAACAGATATAGAGTTTTATGTTACTTCCAATGGTTCTGCTACTGTGGAAATTTTTAATGAAGAGAATGAGAAGGTTTGGTTCTGTACCTGGAATAGTTTTTATACCTGGAATCAGTCTGTAACCTGGAACGGGCGAAATTTGGAAGGGGAAGCTTTGCCAACCGGTGTTTATAGAATCAAGCTTAGCGATGGAAATTATTATCTGGAAACTTTTGTACAAATTAACAGAGGCGCAGCTTTTTCATTAAATGGAATTAATACAAAGGGTTCTGGAATTGGCAGTACACCGGCAGTGTTCCCAAATAATATGAGTCTTATAATTCCTTACATGGATGTAAGTCATTCTTTAAGTGCTTATGATTCTGGGCACAGCAGTTTTTTTGACGTGAACCTTGGCTTGTTATGTCAATTTGCAAAGCATTGTGAGTTTAATCTTGCAATTGGATTTTTGCCAAATGGCGGAATAGAAAAAAATCAGCAGGTGCGCTTTGCCACATCTTTTAAAGGTTATGGTAGTGTACCTGTTGGTCAGAATGGAAGCTTCTGCTATGGTGGATTGATTCACTGGGCTTTTGTAGCAGAACCTATGCCTGTAGTTTATGGTATTGATAAAGGAAATGGTTTAGGCTTAGCTGCAATGTTTGGATTTGATTTTCCATTCCTTTATATGGGACTTAGTTCCGATTATATTTTTGCTGCAGAAACAGGCAGTAGTTTTTACGATGGTTCAATCTGGAAAAACAGTATTTCTGTAGCTGTAAAACCAAATCGTTTTATAAATATTGATGGCTGGTTTGGCATAAACAGTTCTATCAACAATCCGGAATTACAGAATTGTACTGATATGATTTATGGCTTTAATTATGGAGCTCAGCTTGTGTTCCTGCTTGGAAATACTTCCTGCATGGGTAACATAAAATTAGAATGTGCTACAAGACGCAAGGGTAAGGGCTATATAAATTGTGGAATTGGGTTGTCTTATTTATTATAAATAGTTAAATTATAGAATATGAAATTATACTCTCGTGGACAATTAATTATATCTATTATATGTAGTGCAGCTGCTGCATTTGTTGTGGCAGCTGTTCTTTTTATTTTTACCGGCAAAAAAACTTCATCAGTTGAAAATCAGACAGCGCAGGTTGAAAGTGTACCAGTTTCTCCAGATACCCTTACACCACCAGGTTTGGAACAGAATCTGGAATCTTCTCTTGCAATTCCTGTAAGCAGCAATACTTATTCACAGGATGAGCTTCAGAATATTAATGTATACAATCTTTGTAATGAAGCTGTTGTAAATATTAATACAAAAGTTACTTCTTACGACTGGTTTCTGGAACCTTATGTTCAGGATGGCGGTTCTGGTTCTGGTTCGATTATTGATAAACGGGGTTATATTCTTACTAATGTTCATGTTATTTCTGGTGCCACAAAAATCTATGTTTCACTTTTTGATGGAACTCAGTATGAAGCTGAAGTTGTAGGTCAGGATTTAGACAGCGACCTTGCAGTTATTAAATTTAATCCACCTGAAGGAATGTCACTTAAAACAATTTCCTTTGGTGATTCTGCAAATCTTAAAGTTGGCCAGAAGGTTATTGCAATTGGTAATCCATTTGGTATGGAACGAACAATGACTACAGGTATTATTTCTGGTCTTGGTCGTCCTATTCAGAATTCAAATAACAGAATTATTCGTGATATGGTTCAGACTGATGCATCTATTAATCCTGGTAACTCTGGCGGTCCATTGCTTGATACAAATGGCCGTATGATTGGTATTAATACAATGATTATGTCATCTTCTGGCAGTTCTTCAGGTGTTGGTTTTGCTGTGCCTTCTGCAACTGCAGTTCGCGTTGTTTCTGATTTGATTAAGTATGGAAAGGTTTTGCGTGGAACTCTGGATGCCACAATTTTCCCTAACAGCAGAAGAATTGCTCAGTATGCTGGCTATGATATTGCCAGTGGTGTAATTGTTTCTAAGGTTGCCCGTGGTGGAAATGCAGAACGAGCCGGAATGCAGGGCGGTTCAAGTGCAGTTTATTATGGAACAAGAAATAATATTGTTTATATTGGTGGCGATATTATTATTAAAATTGATAATGTTTCTATAGGTTCCATTGCAGATTATTATTCAGCGCTGGAAAGTAAAAAGCCTGGCGACACAGCTACAATTGTTGTTAGAAGAAACAGAAAGGATGTAACACTTAAAGTTACATTAGGTGAATAATGCGAAAGTTAGAGGTTGTATCTCCCTTTGAACCAAGCGGCGATCAGGGACAGGCAATAGATAAATTAGCAGAAGGTTTTCTCCGGGGCGATAAATACCAGACCTTAAAAGGTGTTACTGGTTCTGGTAAAACCTTTACAATGGCGAAAATTATTGAAAAGGTTCAGCGCCCAACTTTAATCATCAGCCATAACAAAACTTTGTCTGCACAGCTGTACCGGGAGTTCAAAACTTTTTTCCCAAATAACGCTGTAGAATATTTTGTATCTTACTACGATTATTACCAGCCGGAAGCTTATGTTCCAGCCCGGGATCTTTACATTGAAAAAGATTGTGACATTAATAAAGAAATTGACCAGCTGCGTTTAAAGGCAACCTACAGTCTTATGGAGCGCCGTGATGTAATTGTTGTTGCAACAGTTTCCTGCATTTACGGTTTGGGTATGCCTGATGTTTATAAAGGCATGCGTGTTCATGTGGAAGTGGGTCAGGAAATTAAACCTAAAAAATTTGCTGAGTCATTAATAGCGCTGCAGTATTCACGAAATGATGATGTTTTGGAAAGGGGCAATTTCCGAATTAAAGGTGATGTTATTGAAGTGTTTCCCCCTTATATGGAAACTGATGAAGGCTATAGAATTGAACTGGATTTTGATGAAGTTGTAAGAATCCGCCGTTTTAATGTTTTAAACCGAGATGTTACTGGCGAATTGGATGAAACTGTTTTTTATCCAGCAAAGCACTTCGTAGTTCCACAGGATCAGCTTAATGCTGCTACAGAACGCATTCAAAAGGAAATGGAAGAGCGGGTAGAAGAACTTAGAGCTGCCGGTAAAATGCTGGAAGCAGAACGTCTTAAGACTCGTACAACTTACGATATAGAAATGCTTAGAGAAATGGGAACTTGCCCTGGAATTGAAAACTATTCTGGTCCAATTTCCGGCCGTACACCAGGAGAACCGCCTGCTACTCTTTTGCATTATTTCCCAGACGACTTTCTTTGTTTAATAGACGAAGCCCATGTTTCGGTTCCTCAGATTGGCGCCATGTACGAAGGAGACCGCAGCCGTAAGCAGAATCTTATTGATTTTGGTTTCCGTCTGCCAAGTGCACTGGATAATCGTCCTCTTAAAAAAGCCGAGTTTGACGCAAAAATCAATCAGATTATTTATGTTACAGCTACTCCTAGACCAGAGGAAGTTAAGCAGAGTACACAGGTTGTTGAACAGCTGATTCGTCCTACAGGACTTCTGGATCCAATTGTAGAAGTTAGACCTAGCGAAGGTCAGATGGAAGATATTTACCGGGAAGTAAAAGAAAGAATTGAAAAGAAAGAACGTTCTTTGATTTTGACTTTGACTAAAAAAATGGCAGAGGATCTAACAGCTTATCTGACAGAGCTTAATTTAAAAGTAAAATATATCCACTCAGAAATTGATACCTTTGAACGAGTTGAAATTTTGAAAGCTTTGCGCATTGGTGAAATTGATGTTTTGATTGGAATTAACCTTTTACGAGAAGGTATAGACTTACCTGAAGTTTCGTTTATTGCATTGCTGGATGCAGATAAAATCGGCTTTCTCCGTTCTGAAACCTCCCTGATTCAGATTATTGGACGCGCTGCCCGAAATGCGGAAGGTAAAGTTGTAATGTATGCAGACCACATGAGTCCTGCAATGGAAGCTGCCATTAAGGAAACAAAGCATCGCCGTGAAGTTCAGGAAGCATACAATAAGGAACACGGGATTACTCCTGTTACAATTAAAAAAGCAGTTGAAGATATTCTTGTTCACGAAAAACAGGATGCTGAAAATGATGCAAGAATGAATGTAGATGTGCTTAAGAAAAATGCAAATCTCTTTAATCCTTCTGAACGCAAGAAGCTTATTAAGGCTCTTACAAAACAGATGGAAGATTTTGCAGACAGAATGGAATACGAGCAGGCGGCTGCTGTTCGTGACCAGATCAGGGAAATTGAAAACCAATACGGGAAATGATATTATAGGCTTATGGAATTAACTAGCAAACAGAGAAAACTTTTAGAAAAGGCTGCCCATGATTTACAGCCTGTTGTTATTGTAGGTGGAGCTGGAGTTACAGATGGTGTAACAAATATGGTTGATACATCACTGGCTGCACACGAACTTATTAAGGTAAAGTTCAACGAATACAAAGATGAAAAGATTGAGCTTACAAATGCTCTTTGCGAAGCATGCAATGCAACTTTAGTTAGAATTATTGGCAATGTTGCAATTCTTTATCGGGAAGCAGAAAATCCAGACGACAGACAGTTTGAATTGTAGAATAAAGTCACACGGATTTAGGGTGTGAGACAGAAGGCCGCTGACGCAACGGCCACAGGCCTGTGAAGAAGTTGTAATGTATGAGGAAATAAACAAAAATTTCTTTTTATACAATAAGATTGCTTCATAGGTACGTTAGTACCGTTGCGTAGCGGCCTTTTCATTTACGTCCTAAATCCGTGTGAAATTTTTTTGTATAATTATTTGTAGAGTTTTACACAACCCCAGGGTGTGTCGTTGTAATCTAAGAAATCTGAAATGATTTTTGAAGCGGAGTTTGAAGCCTCTTTAAGGCGCAGGACTCCGTTTTTTGTTTTAACAAGAGGATTGATGTAGCGCTGTTTAACTTTAAGGCTAATGCAGAAATAGTCTTCTGCAGGCAGGGGAGCTTCTGTATGGAGGATTTCTGTCATGTTACGGAAGGTCCAGTATAACTGCATAAGCTTTTCAGATGCAGTAGAGGCTTCAAGTTTTGTAAGAATCTGAGTTTCACTTAGCGTCATAAAATCATCTTCCTGTAAAACCTGTTCTTCTACAGCTTTGTTCATAATCTGGCCCAAAAGTTGCAATGTTATTTTATCTTCATTCATCTGTAGAATGTGACCAGTCATACAGAATTTCTGACAGTAAAGTTCGGCCAGTTCCAGAGTATTAAAACCTAATTCAGGTTCACCTTTTTCGTTTGTAAGAACTTCCAGATCGTTGTAGGTTGCAGCAACTTGTTCTAAAGTCCAGCTGCCTTCCAGTGCCATTCCAGATGGATACATGTATTCAAGGCGGTCTGCACTCAACTGTGGAATCTCATTGTCAGCTACAGGGTAAATGTGATAGTCTTCAACCTGCGCCACAGTTAAGCCGTCTTCTTCCAGCAGCTTTAGCAATTCCCGGTCGCCTCTAATAAGCGCCTGTGTTGGTTCTTCGGTGGCAGTCTGTGTCAGGGCATCACCCTTCCTGAAATCTGAAACATGGGAAAAAACCGGAGTGGAAATATCGTGTAGAAGTCCCGCAATTGTCTGCGCCTTATTGTGGGTAAAGTGCCAGGTAATCAGTGCAACTCCAATACTGTGGTCCAGGCGGGAATAGTAAAAGCGGTTATTAAAAAGTTTTGTCCAGTCCGAACCACACAAAAGACCAATTCCAGAAAGTCTCTGAAGTAAAGGCAATTGAATGTATTTGTTGAGAAATTCTGGAAAGTCCGGTTCAAGAATCTGATGATATTTTTTTGCATCATATTCCTGAACAGGATGCATGGTGATGATTTGCTTAAAGGTGTAGGACTGGAAGTAATTCATTTATTTTTTAATTTGAACATCAAGCTGGTTGAATGGAATTTCAATCTTAGCTTTATCAAATACTTTCTTGATGGCGATGTACAAATCATTTTTTGTCTTAAGGAAATCATCTGGCTTAAACCATACGGCAACAGTCATGTTGATTCCACTGTCGCCAAAACCATCAAACCATACAGCTGGCTCTGGAGTCTGTAAAACTGTTGGACAGAGACCTGGAGCCTTAGCAAGAGTTTCCAAAGCCTTTGCCATATCTGTGTCATAACTGATTGAAACTGAAAGAGTAAGACGACGTTTTGAATGATATGATTTGTTCATCAGGTTTGCATTGATGATTGTAGAGTTTGGAATACGAACCATTTCGTTATCAAGAGTATGAACACGAACAGAAATCAAGTTGATGGAATCTACAATACCTGTAACATCACCAACAATGATTAAGTCTCCAACCTTTAATGAACCTTCTGTAAGAACAAAAAGACCGCTAATAAGATTGCTGACTGAAGTTTGAGCAGCAAAACCGATAGCAACTCCGGCAATTCCTGCAGCGCCCCAGATGGCAGAAAGCTTAACCCCAAAAAGGCTAAGTACATACATAACCATGATTACATAGAAACAGTATTTGATGATGCGTCCTATAATCATCTGGCGATGTGGTGTAGTTTTCTCTGGAGGGATTTTTTTAAGAGCTTTTAAAACAAGCTTATAAATAACCCAGAGTGCAAAAATAAATAACAATGCACCAATTAACTTAAAAAGATTATCCCATGTAAGGAAACCTTTTACCCAATTAAGGAATGTTGAAGTCTGTTGGATAATTGATTCACCTGCAGCTTCTGCGGCTGAAGTGATAGAATTAGCAGACTCAGTTGTTACAACTTCTTCTACCATGGAAGAGCTCCTGAAATATTGTGATTATTTATACTTTTTTAATGATTTGTTCTATTTTAATTATGTTTGCATAAATCTGCAATGATACATTCATTACATTTTGGATTTCTTGCAGTACAGATGTATCGTCCGTGCAAAAGAATCCAGTGATGAGCGTCCTGTAAATATTTTTCAGGAATTCGCTGCAGCAAACTTTCTTCGATTGATTCTGGCGTTGTTCCAGTTCCCAGTCCAATTTTTGGAACTATCCGTAAAAGATGTGTGTCTACAGGCATAGTTGGAATATGAAAAATTACATTCAGAACAACATTTGCAGTTTTGCGGCCAACACCTGGAAGGGTCATTAATTCTTCCCGGGTTCCTGGTACTTGAGAATTAAAATCTTCGATTAATTTTTTTGAAAGACCCATAATATGCTTTGCTTTGCTTTTGTAAAGACCAATAGATCTGATGTAGGATATAAGCTTTTCCTCTCCCAGTTCAAGCATTTGTTCTGGAGCTGTAACAATTTTGAAAAGAGGTTCTGTGGCAATATTTACAGATTTGTCTGTGGCCTGAGCCGAAAGAACTACAGCTACCAGAAGAGTGTATGGATTTACATAATTTAATTCCGAGGCAGGTTTTGGATTTTGTTCCTGCCAGCGGCTGAACGCAATGTCCATTTCTTCAGTTGAAAGCAAAGTCATAAACACAGTTCCTTTAAAATAAAAATCAGCAGAAAGATATAATCTGAACTAAAAGAGAAAGCAAAAAAATAAATCCCGATTTTTGTAAAAGCTTTCCAGCTTTTTGTCTTATTATATCTTTTCTTCTTTAATTTCAGCCTTTAATGCTTCAACTTTGTCGGTTGCTTCCCATGGGAAACCTTCGCGACCAAAGTGGCCGTAGGATGCTGTTTTGCGGTAGATTGGCTGCTTTAAATTCAAAGTTTTGATGATGCCTGCTGGAGTACAATCGAAAACTTTTTCTACGGCAGCTACAATCTTGTTGCGCTGAACTTTTTCTGTACCAAAAGTATCAACATAAATTGAAACTGGGAATGGAACACCAATTGCATAAGCTAATTCAACTTCTGCACGGTCTGCTAAACCTGCGGCAACAATATTCTTTGCAATATAGCGAGCCATGTAAGCGGCAGAGCGGTCAACTTTAGAAGGGTCCTTTCCAGAGAAAGCACCGCCACCATGGCGACCCATACCACCGTATGTATCAACAATAATTTTACGACCTGTAAGACCGGAGTCTCCGTCTGGACCGCCAATTACAAATTTTCCAGTTGGGTTAATGAAGTATTTTGTGTTTGCATCTAAAAGTCCTGTTGGTTCAAGAACTGGCTTAATAACATCATTAATAATAGTAGATTTGATTGTTTCGTAATCTACATCTGGATTATGCTGGTGAGAAACTACAACAGTATCTATGCGAAATGGTTTATCATTTTCATCATATTCAATTGTAACCTGAGATTTTGCATCTGGACGGAGCCATGCAATTTTTCCTGAATGGCGGAGTTCGTGAGCACGACGAAGAATTTCGTGTGAATAGTAAACTGGAGCTGGCATTAAAGCTGGTGTTTCGTTGCAGGCAAAACCAAACATCATACCCTGGTCTCCGGCACCCTGCTGTCCTTCGTATTCCTTAAGGTCATCTTCGCCTCGTTTTCCAACTACACCCTGGTTAATATCTGATGACTGAGCGTGAAGTCTGTTCTGGAAAATACAGTTTGCACCATCAAGACCAACATCTGGAGAATTATAACCAATGTCCAAAGCTACACCACGGGCAATTCTTTCAACATTAGCATTGAACTTCTTTGTAAATTCTTTATCAACAACAATGTTCTGGAAACCAATTTCGCCACCAACCATTAAAAAGTCAGTTGTAGAAAATGACTCACAGGCAACATGGGCATCAGGATCCAATGAAAGACAATAATCAAGAACGGCATCAGAAACCTGATCACAAAGTTTATCTGGGTGACCTTCACCTACAGATTCAGATGTAAATAAATAGTGATTGTTAGATAAGATAGACATATTCAGTCTCCTATTTAGCAGATTTGTTACTTCATACGAAATAACACCGGTTGCAATTTGGATAAATCGCCGGCTTGGCAGCTTTTAGCTACAAAATAAATATATTGAAATAAAATTAAAAATGCAATAATCTTTAGTCTATTATAAAACAATGGGTATGTAGGGAAGGATGAAGCATGGCCTTAAATAAGACCTTTTCAAAAGACAAAAAAAAGTGCTCTGTAACTTTCATTGTTTCGGCTGAGGCCGCAAAGGGTGCTAAAAAAATCAATGTTGCTGGGGACTTCAACAGCTGGAGTAGTACAGATACTCCATTACAGCAGGAGCTTGATGGCTCGTTTACTGTAACACTTGATTTAGAAGCTGGTAAAGAATATCAGTTCCGATACATTCTGGATGGTATAAAATGGGAAAACGACTGGAATGCGGATAAATACATTCCTGCTCCATTCTCAAATGCAGATAACTCGGTAGTTGTTTGTATTTGCGATAAAAAGTAATGCAATTCCCCACTGCTTTTGCGGTGGGTATTTTTTTTTAAACTTTAAATATTTAGGAGTAGTTTTAATGGCAAAAACAGAAACTAGAATTCCATGGGCATTCCTTGATGAATATCGTGGAAAAGAAATTCAGGGAGAATGGCCTACATTCCCAGAATTGTTAGCAATTCAGGCAAAACGCTTTGCTGGTCGTCCGTATTTTACAGATTTTGATGGACCAAATGGTTCTAAAAGAAGCTGGACTTATGAACAGGTTTATGACTGTGTAATTCAGATTGCAGAATTTATGCTTTCTAAGGGAATTAAAAAAGGCGACAGAATTGCAGTTAGTGGAAAAAACTCTCCTGAATGGGGAATGGTTTATCTTGCAGCTTTTTTTGCCAGTGCAATTATTGTTCCTGTTGATAATGGACTTCATCAGTATGAGGTTGAAAATATTGTAAAAACTGCTGAACCAAAGCTTTTCTTCTGTGAAGATGATAAATATGATTATCTTAAATCAGAATTTAAGAAGATGAAGGTTTTTTCTTTAACTCCTGAAAAAGAAGATTATGTTTTAAATCTTAAAGCAGAAAAAACTGTAAAATACAATGAACCTGTTAAATGCCATGATACTGCCGCTATTTTGTTTACTTCTGGAACAACAGGAAATCCAAAAGGTGTAATGCTTTCTCATACAAATCTTATTTGTGATGGATATATTGCTCAGACTCATCTTTTAATTAAAGAAACAGATGTATTTTATGCTTTGCTTCCTATTCATCATGCTTATACAATGCAGGCAGCTTTTATTTGTCCATTGGAAGTTGGTGCAGAAATTGTATTTGGAAAGAGCATGGCTGTAACAAGGCTTATGAAAGAATTAAAGGAAGGAAAGATTTCCATTATGCTGGGTGTTCCTTTACTTTATAACAAACTTTTGTCAGGTATAAATAAAGGTATTCGTTCTAAGGGTGCTTTTGTTGCCGGTGTTATGTCTGTTCTTCGTGGCTTTTCATTCTTTATTAAAAAACTTACTGGCAAAAATCTTGGAAAGAAGATTTTTAAACCTGTTCTTCAGCAGGCAAATATTTATACACTTCGTGTAGCTATTTGTGGTGGTGGTCCATTGGCAAAATCTGTTTTTAAACAGTATCAGGCTATGGGTATTGATTTTATTCAGGGATATGGACTTACAGAAACTTCACCTATCATTGCATTGAATCCTCTGGAGCATTTTAAACTAGAATCTGTAGGACAGGCTTTCTATCCTTACATGGAAGCTAAGATTATTAACAGTGATGCTGCTGAACAGACTGGTGACCGTAAAGTTGGTGAAATTGTTGTAAAAGGACCAATGGTTATGCAGGAGTATTACAATATGCCTGAAGCAACAGCTGCAATGTATACAGAGGACGGCTTCTTTAAGACTGGTGACTTAGGATGGATGGATAAAGAGAACTACATTATGCTTTGTGGTCGTGCTAAAAACCTTATTGTTACAAACGGTGGAAAAAATGTTTATCCTGAAGAAATTGAAGATGCATTCCAGCTTTATGATGATGTTAAACAGGTAACAGTTCAGGGCTACTATAAAGATGGTGATGAAACTTGCGAAGAAATTGAAGCTTTAATTTATCCAAGTGATGATTTATATACAACTCTTGGTTTAGAACGCACGGAAGAAATTCAGCCAGAAGTTCAGGAATATATAGAGAAAATTGTCAGCAAGGTAAATAAAAACTTCCAGTCATATTCGCAGATTTCTAAAGTAACAATTCTTAAGGAACCTTTGGAAATGACTACTTCTTTGAAAGTTAAGAGAAACTACAAAAAGTAAGTTTTATCATTTATACTATTAGTATGCCAGCTATTAATACAGATTTACTTGCAAAAAGAGTTCTATTTTGTTTCGTTCTTGTATTCGAAATGTGTAGTCTGAGACTTTGTGCCGAAGATGTTACTCCTGCCAAAGCTCAGGTTATGCGAGAATCCTTTGTGTCTGAAGCAAAAACTCTTGTTGGTGCACCTTATGTTTACGGAGCTGTTGGTCCTGATTCTTTTGACTGTTCAGGCCTTATTTATTACGCAGCCCGTAAATCTGTTCAGATTCAACTTCCAAGAACAGCTAAGTCAATTTACAATTACTGTAAAATTGTTCCCGATAAGGACCGCGAAATAGGTGATTTGTTATTTTTTAAAACTACCAGTTCCGATTCTATTTCTCATGTAGGTATTTATATTGGAAACAATCAGTTCATTTCTGCAATCAGCGATGGTCCAAATACTGGTGTTATTGTTTCTTCCCTTAAACAGGATTACTGGAAACCTAAGTATGTATGTACTGGTAAATTCCTGAAATCTGGTATCAGTAATGATGTAATTGAGGAAGATGTTAAACCTGAAACTCCAAAATCAACAACTACAACAAAAGCAGATACAACTGCTAAAGCTTCGGCTCCTGACCAGACAAAAACTGTAAAGGATTTTAAAGGCTCTTCTTTCCGTAATTTGGATGGCAGTATTGCAGAAAATGTGATTTTTGATTGTGCCAGCTTTTTTGATTGGTCACTCTTTACTCCAAATGAAGTTATGTTCCGTTTTAGGGGCGTAGATATTCAGACAGGAGTGCGTTATGCAAAATGGCTTTTAGAACCTGGCTTTGATTTAGCACTTAGAATCAATACAAGTCAAAAGCTGTTCCAGATGCCTTTACTTTTTACAGCAACTGTTAATGATTATTTTAAATTTTACGCCGGACCTGTAATTTCTTTTGGCCACGGTTGTTTAGTAGGTAGTGATAAGGAAATAAAAGCTTCCTTCTTCCCAGGAATTATTGGATTGTCTTTATCTACACCTGCAATAGAAGCTGGTTCAACTAAAATTCAGGTGGTGCAGGATATAAGTTATACAATCTTCAATAATACAGACGATTCTGCCTTAAAGTTTAAAGAATCAATTGGCGCAGGACTTGTAATGTATACAGGAATAAGAGTAAGCTTCCCTTTAAGTATTTTTATGAGCGGTAAGTAATGAAACCAATTATTTTTGCTTTATGTACAGTTCTTTCTCTGTTTTTAATGTCCTGTACTTCAGAAATCAATATTAATTCTACAGATAAAGGTGTGGAATTTTCTTTTAATGGTGTGGCACAAAAAGGCTTTGAAAAACTGGTTAAATCTCTGGGTGCCGAAAATCAGAATTTTATTGATTCTGTTCAAATTACTGATGAATTAACTAAAGCCGGATTTTCTGCGGTTGATGTAAAACAGAAAAATTTAGCAGATTTATCCATTTTTATGACAGCAGCAAACAAAAATAATTTTCTTTTTGAATCTGGTGTTGTAGTAATGGAAAATAATATTTATAAAGCAGATTTTTCCAGAGACAAACTTAAAGTTTTTTACGAAAAAGCAGATGCGCAGGTAATTCAGGTTATGGATTTGCTTCTGGCACCAGTTTTTAATGATGAGGAAATGACTGTGGAAGAATATCTGGAAGTTATTGCTGCCTTTTACGGTGATTCTGTTGCAGAAGAGCTTAAAACCAGTAAGGTAAAGGTTATTTCAAAGGGGTGGGCAAAAAACTATTCTTTACCAGAAATTCTTTGCGGATATTGTGATTAGTTTGTAGGGGAAAATCCCCACCCATTCTTACGAATTTTGAATAGATTTATACAACGATAATTTTTTATACTCCTTTATATTATAACCATGAGTAAAGCAATTTTTGTTAATCAAATTGGATATTTAGTTGATGGTTTAAAAGCGGGCTATGTTACAGCCAAAGCCGCTGAAGCAGCAGACGGAACTTTTGTTTTAAAAACTCCAGAAAATCAGATTGTATATACTGGAAAACTTGGGCTGCCTGTAGAAGATCGTATAGCAGGGGCTCCGTATTGTTGTGCAGATTTTTCTGATTTTATTCAATCTGGTAAATATATTTTAAGCGTCGGTGATAATGACAGTTACATTTTTGAAATTGGCGAAAAAATTTATGAATCACTCTATGTTTCAATTTTAAGATACTTTACTTTATCTCGTTGTGGTTGCACCGTTAATCATCCTGTATTTGGACATGAACCTTGCCATGCTTCAGTTGCAGAAATTTACGGAGAACCTGGTAAAACAAGAAATGTCCTTGGTGGCTGGCACGATGCTGGTGATTATGGACGATATGTAGTTGCAGGTACAAAAACCGTATTAGATCTTCTTGTTGCTTACAAAGCGTTGCAGATGAAGGGTGATAAAGAAAGTCTTAATCTGTTTGATATTCTTGATGAAACTCGGTTTGAACTGGAATGGCTTTTGCAGATGCAGAGAGAAGATGGTGCAGTTTATCACAAAATCAGTACATACCATTTCTGTGGTTTTATTACTCCAGAAGCAGATAATGAAAAAATTGTTCTTGCACCTGTTTCAACTGCAGCTACTGCAGACTTTGCAGGTTGTCTTGCCTATGCCTCTATGTATTATAAGGATATTGATTCTGCCTTTGCAGATAAACTCCTTGCAGCTGCCACAAAAGCTCAAGATTATCTTTTTGCACATGAAGATGAATTGTATAAAAATCCTCCAGAAATCAGAACTGGTGAATATGGTGACCGCAATGTAGAGGATGAACGTTTTCTTGCAGCTGCCGGACTTTTTGCTGCTACTGGAAAAGAAGAGTATAAAAAAGCTGCCGAAGAAATTTGGGAAAAAGCTCATGCTGTATTAAACGAAGGTACTATTTGTGGTAACAAGCACTATTTTGCAGGTTTTGGCTGGGGCAATGTAGGTGCTTATGGTATGGAGATTCTTATTCATAGTGGTCGTTTGGCAGAAGATGATCCATTTAGATTAAAGATATTAGAATCTATTATGGAGCGTGCTGAACAGCTTATGGCCAAAGTTAATACTGCTTCTTTTGGAACAAGTCATGAATTTGTTTTCTGGGGAAGTAATGGTTATGTTTGCGACAATGCTCATATTTTAATTCTGGCTGCAAATTTTGTTGATGAAGAAAAACGTGGGGAATACTACAAAGCTGTACAAAAGCAATTCAATTATATTCTTGGTTGTAATCCAATGGGAATGTGTTATGTAACTGGCTTTGGTTCTGAAAGTACTAAGCAACCTCATCATCGACCAAGTGGGGCTTTAAAAACTTTAATGCCTGGAATGCTAGCCGGTGGTCCTGCAGAAGGTCTGGTGGACCCTACAATTAAAGAAGCCTACGGTGGCAGAAATATTGCTCCATTAAATTGTTATCTTGATCATATTCATAGCTATAGTTCAAACGAAGTTGCAATTTACTGGAATTCTCCGTTTGTACTTCTTTGCGCCTGCTGTATGTAGAATAAGGAATAATTTTTTATTATTCCAACTACAAAGTTTCACAATCTCCTGAATTTGTATTATATTTAAAGATACACAAAATTAAAAAATATAATGGTAAACTCAGGAGGTTTTCCTATGATTGAAGTTTCCCACGTTTCCCGTAATTTTGGGGACTTTCGTGCGGTAAATGATGTAAGTTTTTCCATTCCAACAGGACAGATTATTGGTCTTTTAGGACCAAACGGTGCCGGAAAAACTACTACAATGCGAATGATAACTGGTTATCTTGAACCATCAGATGGCCAGATTTTAATTGATGGAGTTGATATTGCCACAGCTCCTGTAGAATCAAAACAGAAAATCGGTTACATGCCAGAATCTGCTCCACTTTATGGAGATATGATTGTTGAAGATTATTTAAAATATGTTGCCGATATTCACGGTCAGAATCCAGAAGAGAAAGTTGCTTTACTTTGCCAGGAATGTGGCCTTAAAGAAGTAATGAGCAAAAATATCAGCGAGCTTTCCCGTGGTAACCGTCAGCGTGTTGCTCTTGCTCATGCACTTATGAACGATCCTGAAATTCTTATTCTTGATGAACCAACTTCAGGTCTGGACCCTAACCAGGTAGAAGATGTTCGTGCAATTATTCGCGAAATTGGTAAAACAAGAACTGTAATTATTTCAACACATATTTTGAGCGAAGTTGAAACTCTTTGTAGCCGAGCCATTATTATTTCTGGTGGAAAACTTGTTGCTGATAATTCAATTGAAGAATTAAAGGAGAAGTTTGGACACGATACTTTAGTTCGGGTTACAACAGGTGCTGTAGATTTCCAGAAAATTGAAGCAGCATTGGCTTCTGTAGATGGAGTTGCCAAAATTATTGAAAATTCTAAGTTCCAGTTGAATGGTACAGATGTAATGGAAGTTTCTGTTTCAGTAAACGGCGAAAAAGAAATTCGTCCTGCAATCTGTAAAAAACTTGTAGAAGCTGGTGTAGATCTTTATGAGCTTTCATTAGAAAAGAACAGTCTTGAAGATGTATTCCGTGCAGTTACTGGTGCAGCCAGCGAAAGTGAGGCAAAGTAAATGAGTGATAAGAAAAGAAAAAATCCTACATTTGTAATTATGCGCCGCGAACTCCGTGCTTACTTTACTAGTCCGGTTGCTTATATTGTTTCAGCATTGTTCCTGATTGTATGTGGTGTTTGGTTCTTTATGCTGAATGCTTTTTATTTGCAGAATCGTGCAGAATTAAGAGGCTTCTTTGGAAGTTTACCATTAATTCTTTCCTTCTTTGTTCCAGCTTTAACAATGCGTCTTTTTAGTGAGGAACGCCGTGTTGGTTCTATTGAAACTTTAATGACATTACCTGTAACAGAAGTAAATGTTGTTCTTGGAAAATATTTTGCCAGCCTTATTGGTACTTTAGCAATGATTGCTCCTACAGTGTTCTTTGCCGTTACCTGCGAAATTTTTGGTTCTCCAGATTACGGTCCAATTGCAGGTGGTTATTTAGGTGCTATTTTCCTTGCAGCCAGCTTTACTGCAATCGGATTATTTGCTTCTTCAGTTACAAAGAATCAGATTCTTGCATTCTTTACAGGTTGTATTATCTGTGTAGTTTTAACTTTGCTTAATTCTATGTTGATTTTCCTTCCTGCTGCTATTGTAGATTTGTTGAGCTTCCTTTCAATCAGCCAGCACTTTAGTTTGATTTCTCGTGGTGTAATTGATACACGAGATATTTTGTATTTTATTTCATTAACTGCACTTTTCATTGTATTTACAATTAAAGTTCAGCAGAACAGTAAACGTTAGGAGGGCAGTAGAATGAAAAAGTTTTTAAACTGGCTTAAAGGTCCTAAATCAGATTTTGCTTTATTTATAGTGCTAATAATTCTGGTAAACTTAGTAGCACACAATGCTTTTGTACGCTTTGACCTTACAGCGCCAAAATCATATACACTTTCTAAAGCAAGTAAAACAATTGTAAAAAATCTGGAAGAACCACTTTCTATTCGTGTGTTCTTTGATGATACTCTTCCAGCTCCATACAACTCAATTGCTCAGTACATAAAGGATATTCTTTTTGAATATAAAAATGCAGGCAATAAACAGTTCTCTGTTGCTTACATGGATATGTCAAAACAGGAAAACCGTGAGCTGGCAGGAAGTCTTGGTTTGCGTGAAATGCAGATTCAGGAAATCAAAAATAATGAAGTTGGTTTTAAATCTGGCTTTATGGGAATGATTCTTACTTATGGTGACAACATTGAAATCATGGATAGAATTACTTCTACAGAAGGTCTGGAATATAACATCACTTCAAAAATTACAAAGATGATTAATACTGCTGTTTCACTTGAAAGCTTGAAGAACGGTAAAAAAATGACAGCTACGCTTTATGTATCTGATTCATTAAAACGTCTTCATATTAATGGTGCAGATCAGGTTGAAAAAATTGTTAGAGATTCTGTTGCTGAAGTTAATAAGAAAAATCAGGATTGTCTTGATTTTAATGTCATCAGTCCAGCTTCTGGTGATGTTGATGCATTAGCACAGCAGTATGGAATTCAGAAAATTGGATTCCAGAATTCTAACAAGCAGGAAGAAAATGCAGGTCTTGGACTTGTTGTTCAGTACGAAGAAAACTTTAAATTAATTCCAATTACAGTACAGCGTGGATTCTTTGGTTATGGAATTGATGGTCTTGAAGGACTTTCAGAAGCAATCGCAGAAAATATGCATGCACTTATTACAAAGGTTTCTTCTATTGGATATATTACAGGTCATAACGAGCTTGACCATATGGATGATACTTATTGTGGATTTCTTGATAGAGCTCTTGCTTCAATGTACAAGATTGAAGATATTGATTTGAACACTGCTGATATTCCAGCAACAATTGGTACAATCATGATTAATGGACCTCAGTATGATTATACTGAAGAAGAATTGTATAAGATTGACCAGTTTATTATGCGTGGTGGAAATGTATTGTTCTTTGTTGATGGTATGAATCAGGATGGAACAGCACAGTACACTGGTGGTCAGTCATTTGTTCCAAACGAAATCAATATTGACCGTTTGTTAATGGCTTACGGAATTGACCGCAAACATAATATGGTTTTTGATAAACAGTGTTTTATTAACAATCAGACACAGTACGGTAAACTTAATTACTACTGGGCTCCAGAATTACAGAAAGGTCAGCTGGCTAAGAAAAATCCTATTACAAAGAATCTTGGATATGTTTACATGTTCCAGAATGGTGAACTTGATTTATCTGCTGCCAGAGAAAATAAAGATGTAAAGGTTACAGTTCTTGCAAAATCATCTGACGAAGCCTGGACAATGGATAATAATATTATGTTGAATCCAATGGCTCTTAATCCTCCTGCAGAATTAAAGTCTTATGATTTAGTTGCACTTGTAGAAGGTAAATTCAAGAGTGCATTTGCATCAGCTCCTGTTGCAGAAGATGAAAATCATGATGATTCAATTACGTCATCAACTCATCTTAGTTCAAGCGTTCGTCCTGGAAAAATCTTTGTTTCAAACTCATCTTACATTACAACTCGTAATGTAATTAATGAAACTGCTAATACTCCTGCGGCAATGTTTGTTTTGAACTCTGTTGATTATATGAATGGTAATGTTGATTTGTGTACAATGCGTTCAAAGAGCATTTCTGCAAATACTTTGACAATTAAATCAAACGGAGCAGCAATCTTCTGGAAATACTTTAATGAAGTTGGTCTTGCAGCTTTAGTTGCTTTAGCAGGATTATTGGTTTGGAGATTACGTTCAAAAAGACGTAAGGCAATCAATGCAAAATACAATCCAAACGATACACGTACAATTGTTAAAGAAAAGAAGAATGTAAAAGGTGAATAATATGAAGACAAGAAAATTAGTATTATTAATTGCAGATGCATTACTTATTTTAGCTTTAATTCTTCAGCTTTGTTTAAAAACTGGAGACAAAGTAAAAGTATATCAGCTTTCTGAGCAGCCAGAAGAAGTTACTATTACAACTGCTGCCGAAAGCTATACTGTTTTAAAAGAAAATGATGCATGGTTTGTTGGCGATAAAAAATATCCTGCAAACGAAACCTATGTAACTCAGCTTGTAGATGCTGTAAAAGCTGTAAAGGTTCTTGATAAGGTTGCCAGTGGAAGCAGCGACTCAACTCTTGAAAAATATCAGCTTTCAGAAGATCAGAGAATTACTGTTGTTGCTAAAAAAAATGGCTCGGTTGTTAGAACTCTTTACATTGGTAAAGACACAAATGCCGGTTCTCAGACTTATGTTATGATTGATGACAGCAATGATATTTATCTTTCGGCTGGAAATCTTCGCAATGATTTTGATAAAAAGGTTTCGTACCTTCGCACAAGAATTGTATATGATGTTGAAAAATCTGATATTTCATCAGTTGCAATTTCTGCTGCAAATAATGAAAACTGGTCAATTTCAAAAATGGGCAGCGGTACAGATGTTGTCTGGAACTGTTCAAATGCTTTGGTTTCTATTGATGAGGAAAAAGCTCAGGACTGGTTCAACAGTCTTTCTGCAATGACTACATCTAAATGGTATGATGAAAATGAAGATTTAGGTGGTACTCTTGCAGTTACTGCAAAAATCGGTGTGGGCTTTAAAACAATTGCTGTTGAAATTTTTGAACTTCCACCAGAAGGTGAAGACGGCAAACCTAAATATTGGGCTAAGTGTAGCGAATCACCTTATCCATTTGAACTGGCAAATTATGCGGTTCAGAGATTCTTAAAACCTTTGTCAGAATTTACAAAATGATTCAGTTAGTAGCATTTTTAGGAAATTACGGTAGAGAATATGATAAGACTCGTCACAATGTAGGCTGGTACTTTGAAGATTCTTTACCATTTGCAAATAAGTTAAGCTGGCAGAGTAAGTTTAAGGGAGAAATTGCTTCCTTTACTCCTGCAGAATTGGCACAGTGGGCTGCAGATACAAAAATCTGTTCTAAAAAAGATGGTTCTCCTGTAATTGTACCGGAAGAAGCACCTGCCCACATTTACTTTTTAAAGCCAATGACTTACATGAATTTAAGTGGTGACAGCATTATTGAAGTTGCTAACTTTTATAAAATTAAACCGGAAGAAATTATGGTAGTTCACGATGAGCTGGAACTGGCTCCTGGTTTTGTAAGTCTTAAGTGGAGTGGTGGACTTGGTGGTCATAACGGCTTGCGTTCAACAAAAGCTGTTTTGAATACTCCAGATTTCTGGCGTCTTCGTTTTGGAATTGGCCGCCCAGACAACGAAAAAATTGGTGTTGCAGATTATGTTCTAGGTCACTTTACTGCAGACCAGCAGGAACAGATGCAGAACGTTTTCAGCCAGACAAACCTGCTGCTGGTAAAAGTTCTCTTAAGCAAAAACCCAAAGGATTTAATCCAGACCTGGGGAAAGAAAAATCTACTTTAATCCTCCCTATTTTTTATATCTTTGCCCGTTTCAAATACCAGCTGGCAAAATAGCCTTCGGCGACGGCACATGGCAGGCCGCCTGGGGACATAAGCCAGTTGCTGGCCAGGAATGCATTTGAAATTCCTTTAATGGTGTTTGGAATGTAATTGGCACCACTGTCTTCTGTTTTTACAAAAGTCATATAGGAACCGGTGTATGCTCCTGTGTATCTTGTATAAGTTGCAGGTGTCCAGGTATCAATAATAGAAATCTTTCCTTTGAAGGCAGGAAAGTGGTTTTCTAAATCAGCAAGAGCTTCCTTTGCAATTCTCATCTTTTCTGCTTTATAAACTTCCGGATTTTTTTCCCGTAAATCTGTCCAGTATTTCCAGCTTTCTTCATCCATCTTAAAATGAGTCTGTAAAATATCATGACCTTCCGGTGCAAAACCTTCACCATATTCATGATAAGTTTTTATGTTCATACGGGTAACCGTTTTATTTGCACATTTAATAGGTGTTTTAAGCTGGTAAAAATAAGCTCCTTCAACTGCATCAAAAATGCCATCAACTGCAAAAGCAATGTGGAAGCCTGTAAAGGTTGGATTTCCTTTTTTGTTTTCGTAGCGGGTTTTTAATCCCTTTGGCATATAGCTGTAATCCAGGAACTTGTGGAAAGTTACATGCGGGTCTGTAGCAAAAATAAATGCGTCAGCTTTAAGTTCAGTACCGTTTTCTAAAGTAACAGAAGTAATCTTAGATTTTTTTGCACTGCCTTCCAGTTTTACAGAGGCAACGGGTGATTTGCAGTAAAGCTTTCCGCCTAAACTTTCATAGCGGGCTACCATATTTTCAATCATCTTTTCTGAACCACCAATAGGGTAGTCACCATTTCCGCAGGCAATTGTGGCGTAAGAGGCAATAAAAGATGTGGCATACTGGGTGTTAGGAACAAAGTCGGATATTACAAGTTTAAGAAGTGGATGTTTAAAACGAGATGTGTAATCTGTAATATCGCCTTTACCAATATGTTTAATAGCTTTAATCATTGGCTTCATAGTGTTAAGCATTTTAGGAAGGTCAAAAAGTCCAACGGCTGTGATTGGTTTGAAGGTTGGAAGCTGCATTCCAGTTTCCAGTTTTGTTGTTTCAATAAAATCATTAATTGCATCAGCGTCTTCCGGAGAAAGTTCCAGCATTTCCTTGCGGGTCCTTTCCAGGTCTGACCATAATGTAATTTTCTGACCGTTTAATTCGGAAGTATAAAAAAGCTGCTGATGAACACGAGGAACATCATCTCCTGCAAGTCCGCAGTTTACCCATTGTTTGTAAAGCTGAAATCCAGGATTGCAGCAGGAAAACCAGTGAACGCAGTTATCAATTTTGTAGCCGCTGCGAGTCCAGGTAGTACACATTCCACCAGGTTTAAAATGAGATTCGTAAATCTCTGTTTCAAATCCATCCATTTGGGCATGAATACCAGCGGAAAGCCCAGCAATTCCACCACCAATAATGATTACCTTTTTACCGTTTTTCATCAGTCTTCCTTGTTTATATGATTATTAAATTATATACGATAAATTTCAGTTACCGCTACTAATCATACTCAGGTGGTTCGTTAGCAACTGCCTGGTCTTGAGCCACCAGAGCCAGGGAAGCTAAGTCTTCTATATATTTGGCTTCGGCGGCTTTTTCTTTTGTGGTGCCGGCGTTGCCCAAAGACATTTTCTGGAGAGTTTTCTTTTCTTCCCGTTTTTTATTCAAATCTTTTGCGGCAAGTAAAATGGCTGCGGCTTCCTGCCCACGAACATGAATGCACTGGGCAATGGCGCTTTCTTCTGCATTGGCAAGATTTTCAAGAGTTGTAAACTGAATCTGTAATTTGCGGGCTCTGGCATCTCCAATTCCCGGCAGCTGAAGGAAAATTGAATCCACATTTTCTTTTGTGCGGAGATTCTGGTTGCGGCTTGTGGCAAAACGGTGGGTTTCGTCCCGGACTCTCTGCAATAATCTTAATCCATCAGAACGTTTTGGCAGACAGATTGGTGTACTGTTTCCCGGCAAATAAATTTCTTCATCTCTTTTTGCAAGACCTGCCACTGGAATATCTAAGCCTAAAGTCTGTAAAATACTTTCAACTGCGTTTACCTGACCAATACCACCATCTATTAAAATCAAATCTGGTAAATCCAGCTGGTCATTTACAAGGCGACTGTAACGGCGGCTAACGGCTTCTTTCATTGAGGCAAAATCGTCTATTAAACCATCTGTGGTTTTTAGGCGGAAATATCTGTAATTCTTTTTATCTGGGTTTCCATTATAAAAGCTGATAAGTGAAGCAACTGGCCACTTACCCCCAATATGGGCAATATCAAAGCCTTCAATTCTAACTGGCAGAACATCAAGTCCCAGCTTATCTTTAAGTTCTTCCATTGCAGGCATGTCCCCACGGTCTCGCAAGCGGCGAACTATATCCTCATGAGCATTCTGTTTTGCCATCTGTAAAGCAGCAATGTCGCGGGGAAGGGTGGATATGAGTTCTGGGTTTTCCTGCTGATGACTGATGACTGATGACTGACGACTATGTTCTGTCATAACCAGAATAATCTCAGCTGTAGAGCTTTTTTCTTCCTGCAACCATTTGGCAATATGGGCATACTCGCTGGTTGGTGGAATGTAAACTGTTGGTGGAATTGTCAGTGGGTCGTCATAGAAAACTGCCATAAACTCGCCAATCAAATCTTCATCATCATTTAACGATTCTACACGGTAATTTTCGCGGCCCAGGAGTTTTCCGCCACGGACTTTAAGAACTGTAAAGCTTACAAGTTCGCCTTCGCTCCAGTATGCAATGTAATCACGGTCATCAGAATCAAAGCTTTCTACTACATTCTGGTTTTGCATAATCATTAAAGCTTTGATTCCGTCCCTCAGACGGGCTGCTTTTTCAAAATTCAGCTCTTTTGCCGCTGCTTTCATCTGTTCTGTAAGTTTTGCAACGGTTTCTTCACCTTTTCCCTCAAGTAGACCGGCTATTTCACCGATGTAATTATTGTAGGAGTCTTTTGAAATTTTATTGCAGCATGGAGCCTTACACTGGTTCATGTGGTAATAAAGACAAGGTGTGTCCCTTTTTCTAAGAGTTCTGCAATGGCGAACCGGGTAAAGCTTAAAGATGGTTTCTATGAAGGTATCCAGAGCATTTACATCAGGGAAAGGACCAAAGTATTTTGACCCATCCTGCATAATTCGCCGGGTTTTAAAGATTTTGGGAAAATCCTCATTGGTGATTCTCAAAACCGGATAAGATTTACCATCCTTAAGACAAATGTTGTAGCGGGGATTGTATTTCTTAATAAGGTTGTTTTCCAGCAACAGAGCTTCGTACTCGTTTGTTGTTGTGATGTATTCAATTGAAACGGCGTGGGAAATTAAAAGTCTGGTTTTTATGCTGACCTGACCGGAAAAGTAGGAAGACAGACGATTCTTAAGATTTTTAGCTTTCCCAACATAAATTACGGTGTCCTGGTCGTTGCGCCAAAGGTAAACACCGCTAGATAAAGGAGCTTTCAGAGCTGTCTCGTGTAATTTTTCACGTATGGTTTTGTCAGTCATTTGTATGAGAAATTGTATCAGAAAAACATCAGTTTTAGTAGTTTTGATGGGGCTTATTTGTGCTCTTCTTCCAGCAAAAGAAATTGTGCTTGGTGGCAAAGCCGGCTGGCCTGTATTCCAGAGTGAAGAAAATCTTTCCCGTGGTAAAGGCCGCTTTGGTTATGAATGTATTCAGCTGGATACAAACTCTTTTGAAGTACAGCCTGAAACTGATCTGTTAATCAAATTTGAAAAGAAAAGCAATCCTATTGCTCATGGAAACTATGAACTGGTTTCTAATAAAATCCATAATTCTAATCAGACAAACATGGGGAAATATGCAGGTCTTTGCCGTAATACGGGAGGCTTGTATGTGCTTGGTCAGCCTGGAACTTTTTTTGGTACTGAAGGTTTAATGGGTTCTTTCTGTATTGAATTCTGGCTTAATCCTTCTCTGGCAGAAAATGGTGAGGTAATTCTTAACTGGGAATCTTCAAAAAATGTAAATCATCATCTCATATACCAGCTTATGAACGCAACTTTTGCTTCTGGTCATATTGAATGGACTTTCACTGATATTTTTGATGCAAAAATAAATGACACTGAACTTCACGAAATTGTGCTTAAAGGTACATCTAGAATTATTCCTGAAAAATGGAGCTATCATGTACTTTCCTTTGACGCAGATACTGGGCTTTTGGAATACAAGGTAAATGGTGTAACCGAAGACCTTAAGTTTATAACTTCAAACGGCTTTGAAAATGGAGAAGTTGCTCTGGTTGTTATGGGTACTCCATCTCAGCTGGAAATTTGTCCTGAATATACTGGCGAAATTGATGATTTTAGAATCAGTCGTAAGCCTTACGAAATTCCTGAATTCCAGTCGGCAGAAAATGCAGGAAAAGTTGAATACACTATGTATGTTCCAACTGGTGGAAAATTTGTTTCAAAACCTATGATTGTTTCTGATGGTTCCATGCTTAATTCTATTACTGCAGAAATGGATGTTCCTTCTCAGACAGAAATCTGCTTCTATGTTCGTTCTGGTGATAATTATTATGGATGGACAGATTCATATCCTGAATGGAAGCCTGTAAAAAGCGGCGAGCAGATTAAGGGTGTAACTGGTTTGTATTTCCAGGTTGCTGCTGAGCTTTTTCCTGATGGGGATGGAGAAAAATCGCCAACTTTGACTCAACTTGTAATGGATTATACAGAGCTTCCAGAACCATTGCCACCATTTATTGTAAAGGCTATGGCTGGTAACGGCAGTGTAACTGTAAGCTGGAACTATTCTGTGGATGACACTGTTGGGGGATATTATGTTTATTATGGAACTCGCCCTGGAGAATATTTAGGAAGAGTTGCGTTGGAAGGGGAGTCGCCAATAAATGTTGGTTCTACAACTTCCTTTACTTTGACTGGTCTTGAAAATGGCCGCATTTATTATTTCGCGGTTGCAGCCTGGTCTATGTATGATGAAAGAGTAGTTGGTAATCTTTCTAAAGAGGTTTTTGCAAGACCTTTAGCTCGTTATTAAGTAGATAAATTAAAGAGGATAGATATGGAGAAGAATTTAATTTTAATTAAAGCAAAAGGTGCTGTACTTTCGCATGACTTTGGAACTGCTGCCCGTTTGTACAAAATGCTGCTGGCTGAAGATCCTTCAAATGTTGAGTATTTGAAGCAGTTGGGAAGCATTTATGTTCAGAATCAGGAAGATGAAAAGGCAATTCCTTATTATGAACAGATTATTACTTTCTATCCTCACTATATAGAAGCTATGAACAGCCTGGGTGCTATTTATCGTCGCCTTGGCCGTTACGAAGAATCAATTGGGATTCTTCAGCGAGCTGTTGATGAAGGACGTGATACTGCAAGTGTAAACTATAACCTTGGTTTTACATACAAGGAGATGGGAAACTTTGATGATGCCATTGATGCCTTTAATCTTGTAGTTCACGAAAATCCAGATGATGTGCTTGCTTATAATCATCTTGGTAGAATTTATCATTCTCAGAAAAATTATGATAAGGCAATTGCTTCGTATAAACGAGGTTTACAGATTGACCAGAATCATCCTATCCTTAATTACAATCTTGCACATGTTTACGAAGATACAAAAAATGTTACAGATGCAATCCGCTGTTATCAGGCTGCATTAAAGACTCGCCCGGGTTGGGTAGATGCAATAAATGACTTTAGTGAACTTTTAATTAAGAGTCAGAAAAATAAAGAAGCCCAGGATTTAGTTCAGCAGTCTATTAAACTTCATCCTACAAATGCTGACCTTCTTTGTTTGCTTGGCCGCATTTATTTGAATCAGTACGATTATTCTTCTGCCGAAAAAACATTCAAGCAGGCTGATTCATATAAAGCAAATGATGTAAAAATTCTTACAGGCTTGTCTGAAGCTTTGGAAAAAGGCGAAAAGGTTGACGCTGCCCTTAATACTGTTTTAAGTGCTTTGGAAATTGAACCTGAAAACAAAGATATCCGAAAACAGTATGTTCATACTTTGCTTACTGCAAAAGATTATGATGCAGCTTTGGCCAATGTAAAAGCACTTTATGAAGAAACTGAAGGTAAGGACCTTGCTGTTCTTGATTTGTACGGACAGTATTACATCTGTAAGGATCAGGAAGAACAGGCTCAGCAATATTACAACAAGATTCAGACTCAGAATCATCACTATAAGGATTATATGCTTGGTGCTGCCAGCCGCTTTACTCAGATTGGTAAACTTGATAAGGCTGAAAGCTATGCAAATGAATATATTGAACGCCGTCCTTCAAATCCAGAAGGCTACAATGTTTTAGGAAAGATTTTTGAAAACAAAGGTGATCTTCATAAAGCAATTGATTCTTATAATAAAAGCTTAAATCTTAGAAGACCAAATGTTCTTGCAGATAAAAAAATTGCTGCATTCCAGACAGAGCTTGCAAAACAGCCAGAACCAGTTATTGAATCTCCTGCTCCTGTAAGTGAAGCTGAAGAAAACATTGTCCCTGTAGTAGAAACTCCTGTGGAACAGCAGGAAGAAGCCGCAGTAGAAAATGAAGAATTTGATTACAGCATGTTGGGTGGAAATGTTCCTTTACAGGAAGGTCTTGTGGAAGATGAAAAAGATTTCTTTGATACACTTGATGAAGATAAAGAATTTATTCCTGAAGACACTGTAGAAGAAGAAAAAGAAGAAGCTGCTCCTGAAGAAGAACAGCCTAAGTTCAAATACAATACCGGGGATCCAAAAGATGTATTTGATGATGACGGAATCTTTGATGACGATGCAGCAAAAAAAGAAAACGATACTCTTGAAAATACATTGAAAGATGCAATTGATGAAGTTAATAATGAAGATTTAGCTTCGTCTTTGGCTGACGCTGGGGATGATGAACCATTTGATATTTTTGGAAACGATCCGTTGCCAACAGAAGAAAATGAACCTGCAGTACAACCAGCTTACCAGCCAGAACCTGCACCTCAACCAGCAACACCAGCTGCCCCTAATTATAATCCACAGCCAATGGATTATTCTGCACAGCAGGCTGCCATGGAACAACGGATGCAGCAGATGGCTATTGATAATGCCGCTAATGCTATGGAAGCTGCCTTCACTGCTCAGAGAATGGCTCAGCAGCTGGCAGAACAGCAGAGAATTATGCAGGAACAGACACAGAAGGCACTGGAAGAAACTCTTGAAAAAGTTCAGAACATGCAGGAAGAAAAAATGCGTGCCCAGGATAGAGAAATAGAATCCCTTCTTGAGGATGAAAATATTGTAGATGAAACACCTGCAGAAGAACCTGTAATTCCAGAAGATGATTTTGGTGTAGAAGAATTGATTACAGAAGAAGCTGAGGAAAATGTTGACGAAGTTGTGCCAGAAATTACAGAAGATATTACTGATGAAAGTGAAGATAAAAATGATGCATCAGAATTCTTAGATGAAGATTTTTGTACAGACTTAAACGATGAAGCTATAGAAGATGAATTCAATTTTAGCGAAATGCAGGATACTTTGGATGAAGAGCTGTCGCTGGAAGGGGAACCAGCAGAAGTTGAGGACGTAATCTTTGTTACAACTGCTGACTTGCTCAAAGAACTTGGGGAAGAAGTTATTGAAGATGCAGTTATTGAAGAACCTGTTACAGAAGACATTCCAGTTGAAGATGAACCTGTTATAGAAGAAGAGCTTGCTGAAGAAGATTCTTTAATTGAGGGTATTGTTCAGACTGATGAAGCTGCCGCTGCAATTGTAGATGATATGCTTGATAAAATTGAACGCATCCTTAGTGACGATGAACTTGCCGCAGAATATGCACCTCAAATTGAGCTGTTCAAAAAACTTAAGGTTTTAAGCGAATATCTTCCAGAGTCTGAAAAGAATACATTCCTTTCATGCCGTATGCGCATGTTGATTGAATACATTATTTCTAAGATGTCGGGAAAACCTGGTTTGCTTTCTACTGCAACTGCTTTGCTTAAATCTGGTGTTCTTGGTGAAGAATATAATGACAGACTAAATGATGAGATTGAATCAGATGATGAAGTAAGAAATGAACTTATTCGAGTTGTTCTTATGGATATGAAGAAAATGTCTAAAAATCTTCCAGATCAATTACTGGCAGATGCTATGGCTGCCAGCATTGATAACATTCTTGAAAGAATTGAACTGGAAGATCAGAAAAGTAAAATTTTTTAGATTACAATAATTCTAGAGTGACTGATTACCTCATTGCCGGTTTCGGTAATGAGGACATCATTCTCTAATCTTGTTCCACCAATTTCTGGGTCGTAAAGACCTGGCTCACAAGTTAAAATCATTCCAGGAATAAACTTAAGATTTGGATCTGTTTTTGTGCTTACTCTTGGATATTCATGAATTTCCAATCCAATACCATGACCTAAAGTATGAGGCATTTTGCGTTTTGCAGTTGCAAAAATTGCATCGGCTTTTTTTGCGGCTTCTGTAATTGTATGTTCTTTTGTGTATAATTTTACACAGGAATCGTAAGCCTGCTGAACCAGCTGTAACTGCTGTTGCTGCTGGAAGGAAAGTTTTCCCTGGGCAACTGTAAGGGTTGTGTCGCTGGTGTAGCCGTTGTAAACTACGCCGAAATCCAGAATGGAAAGTCCCTGTGCAGGCCATGGATTTGAGGTGTAACCTGGGAAAGCGTGAATGGCAAAGCTTCGGGCCGGTCCAGCTGCCAGTGTATCAAAGCCGGTTCTTTCGCAGCCGTGCTCACGGCACATTTTTTCAATTAAAAGTGCTACATCCATTTCGGTTTTAATTTTTCCAGATTTTACACGATTTTCAATTTCATCAATAATTAAATCACCAATACGAGCCGCTTCTTTTGTGCATTCAATTTCGTATTCATCTTTTACCATTCTGGAATCAACTGTAAATTTGTGGGCACCATCTTCTTTACAGCGGCAGTCGTAGTTTGCAAGTGCATCCAGGAATTTAAGATAATGAGGATATGTAAGATATGGTGGCAATTCAATTTTGCTGTTTTCACCGTGAGTGTAGCAGGCATTCATAACAGATTTAACAGCTTCCAAATCTGAGTTTTTGTAGCGGGTATAAGGAATCATTTTATCTGTAAAGGAAATCTGTTTTGCAAGATTTTCATCCCATGGTACAAGTACAGAATAACCGTCGCTGTAAATAATAAGAACACAGTCTGAAGTATGACCGCAGTAATAACGGACAGCTGGTTCACGGTGTTCTTCACTGTCAATAAAAACGCAGGCACCTGTATTGTTATCTCTAAGATACTTAGCAAGCTTTGCCCGTCTGTTTTTATAAATCTGTTTTAAATCATCATTTGTATATTTTTTCATAAGTAATCCTATTTTCTAAATTTTCCAATAATTGCTTTTACCATATCGTCCCTGGTAATAATCAATTCCAGAATTCCAACGACTGCAAATACTACAGCAAGAATTGCAACTGGCAGACCGTAACCAATCAATTTTCCATGGCCTGCAAAAGTGTTAAGCAAAATTGGACGCAGGAAATAACAAGGGAGAGCGGCAATTACAGAATAAACAATCATTTTAAAGGCATACAGAATAGTGCTTATCACAACTTTCTTTACATTCATAGCTTCCATTTTTCTCATAAAGATAAAAAGGAAAACTGTATTAATAAAGCTGGCGATTGAAAGTGCCAGAGCAATACCATTTCCACCCATTGGATGTACAAGAATTAGAACCAGAAGAATGTTTGAAATAAAGCTGATAATACCTGCCAGTGCTGGTGGTTTTGTGTTTTTCTGGGCGTAAAAGGCTGGGGAAATGATTCGATTTAAGGCAATAAATTCCAGTCCGCAGATGTGGAAATTAAATACTCCCAGGGTAAGTGCAACAGAGGTGTCATCAAAAGCTTTTCCTCTGTAAAGCAGAGAGATTAATTCACGGCCAGTAACCAGAGAGTAAGCTGTAACTGGGATGGAAATTAATGTCATGATTTTTAATGACTGAATAAGCATATCATTAAACTCTTCCCACTTTTTGTTGTTTGCAAGACCTGTTAAATCAGGAAGTATTACTGTTCCAATAGAAACGGCAAAAATACCAAGAATCAATTCCTGAAGACGGAGGCTGTACTGTAAACCAGAGGCAATACCTTCGCCTGTGCGGGTAGCCATAAACGTAGAAACCAGATCGTTTAACTGGTAAGCGGCCATACCAACAATGGTTGGTGCAACTAAGGCAATAACTTTTCGGGTACCTGGGTTCGAGAAGGTCTTTTTAAGGGATGTAAAACAAACCTTCCAGCCTGTGTTGTGAAGGAAAGGCCACTGGAATAGCGCCTGCACACAACCTCCCAGTATTACACCAATAGACATGGCAATTGCTGGATCTGGAGTGTATGGCGCCAGAATGTATGTGCTTAAAATTACAATTCCATTAAATAAAACTGGAGTAAAGCCAGAAGGTGCAAAAATCTTACATCCGTTTAATATTCCCTGGAAGAATGCTGCAACCGAAATTACAAAAAGGTAAGGGAACATGATTCTTGTAAGAATTGTGATTTCATCTTTCTGGAGCATCCAGTATTTGACCTGTTCCAGGTAATCTAAAGCCTGTACATCAACCGGTTTTTTACAGAAAAGTGGGACCAGCAAAGGAGTGATAATAATTCCAATTACAACAATACAGGAGGTAAGGAAGGTTACCAGGGTAAAGGTGGAATTAATAAACTGCTGTGTTTCCTTTTTAGTTTCATCATCATCGCCTTTTTCCAGATACCCCTTAAAGGTGGGAATAAAGGCAACCGAAATTGCATTTTCCGCAAACAGACGGCGCAAAAGGTTTGGAATCATAAATGCTACCGAAAAAGCATCTGCATACAAACCAGTTCCTAAAAAGGCAGCTTTAGTCATTTCACGAATTAAGCCCATAATTCGTGAGGCAAATGTCATTATTGAAAGTATTAATCCTGAACGCAGGAGAGAAGATTTCTTTTTTGTACCCATAGTAAGAGAATAATATTATTGAGGAATTCAATCAATTGACTTATAATTTTTGTATACGCGCAAAAAAAAGAGGCATTATCGTGCAGTTATTTTCAAAAGTCGGTAAGACAAGAATTGTTCCTATCGGTTTTAAAATTGGTCTTATCTTTATTGTTTTAATTCTTCTATCTAATTTTGCCACAAACTTCATTTCAGTTCGGCTTTCTCAAAAGCAGTTAGTTAAACTGAATAACCAGATTATGGTCGATCAGTTAAAGGAATTGTATAACAATGCATCTAATCAGTATCAGATTTATTCGTATTCAGGTAATAAAACTGATGTTTCTTCATCTATGAAAAAGGTTGCAGCTGCTGGTTTTACAAATCCAAACAGTGTGGCAATTGGTGTTGATAAGTTGGGAAACATAAAGTTTCTTGCTACAAATAATCCAGAAACAATCTGGACTCGCTTTATTGATACTGATGCTCTGGAAAAACTTAATTCTGATTATGAAAATGATTTAGTTGAAGGTTCCCTTTTGTTCAAAACACTGGAAGGGGAATTCTTTGGTGTATATAAATATCATTCTGACTGGGATTATTACTTAATCCGTGCTGAACTTCGTGATGATGTAAACCGCAATACTCACAGAGTTTTTGGAACAACATCTTTAATCATCGTAATTCTTACAATTCTGTTCATTGTAATTGGATATATGATTCTTCATCATGAGTTCCGAACTATTCGTCAGTTTACAAGCGAACTTTATGCAATGCAGAAAAAGAAGAAGATGGGGCTTATTGATATTTCTAAGGCTTCAAATGATGATATTACTTACATGGCAACTTCTTTCAACTCACTTTCGGCTTCTGTAAACAGTCTGTTAACAACTTTCCAGAAGTTCGTTTCTAAGGACGTTGTTGCAAAGGCTTATTCTGAGCAGGGAATTTCGCTGGAAGGTAGTCAGCAGGAACTGGCAATTCTTTTCTCTGATATTCGCAGCTTTACTTACCGTACAGAAACATTAGGTAACGATATTATTGATGTTCTTAATGTTCACTATAACCGTGTAATTCATAATGTTCACGAAAACAGCGGTGTAGTTGGTTCTATTATTGGTGATGCTATTCTTGCAATTTACGGTACTCTTGATTCTAAAATGTCAAAATCTTACAACGCAATTCGTGCAGCCTGGGATATTACTCACGAAACTGCAAAACTGCGTGAAGAAATGATTGAACGACGCAAGGAAATCGAAAAAACAAGACAGCTTACAGAATCTGAAGAAAATGTTTTCCAGGCTGTTTTAATTGATGTTGGTGTTGGTGTTGACGGTGGTACAGTATTCTACGGAAACATTGGATCTCATGAACACATGGCAAATACAGTAATTGGTGATAATGTAAACTCTGCTTCCCGCCTTGAAGGTTTAACTCGTTTCTATCATCTTCCTGTAATTGTTTCTGAATATGTTAAGAATGAAGTAACCAGCGAAAGTGCCCGCTATAAGTTCTATGAAATTGATACAGTTCTTGTAAAAGGTAAAACAGAAGGTAAGAAGATTTATCTTCCATTTGATACAAACGAAATGAGTACAGATTTAATGAATCAGTATGATATTTTCGAAGAAGGTTTACAGGCTTATTACAAAGGTGACTGGAAAAATGCCCGTAAGAGCATGAAAGCCTGCGAACTTGAAGTTGCAGAAGTTTTCCTTGAAAGAATGGGAACAAAAGGTTCGGCACCTGCTGACTGGAGTGGAATATGGACAATGACAACAAAATAGATAATAAATCATCAGGTATCCATAAACGCCATGATGAAGTTCTTTTATTCCTTGATGAAGAATTAAAAAACTTGCAGAAGGGTTCTAATCAGGATGTTTATGATATTAAAAAGGAATATGCAAAGACTAAGAATAATAAATCTCCATTTACTATTCTTGTTCTGGTTGCGACAACAGTAGTTCTTCTTGCAACAGCTCTTATAATTACAAAGGTTGTTTCTAAGCAGAATCAGAATATTACTGTAAATCTTGAAGAATTTGATTCTTTGAATCTTCGTGATTTGCTGGATACTGTTTTCAGAACTCAGGATGATTACAATACTGCTGTAAAAAATAAGGCTTCTCTTGAAGCAGAACAGGCTCGTGCTATAAAAGAAGCAGAAGCTAAACGAGATAATGATTTATTCATTCTGGAATCCCTTAAGTTGGGAAAAACAGAAACTGCTTCCCGTTCAAAAACAATTGTTAATGAATGTAATGTAGCTGTAAGTTCTATTAAAACTCAGTATGCCACTTTAATTGCAGAGGTTGATGCTCAGATTGAAGTTTTCCAGAAACAGATGGCTGAATATGACAATTCAAAGGTTCGCCAGGCTCAGGAACAGGAAAAGGCACTTAATTCTGAACGACAGCTTCGTCAGCTGGAACAGATGGAACTTACTGGCAAATACGAAAAGAAAATTACAGATTTGCAGAATGCAATGGATAAACTTCGCATTCAGAATCAGGAAGAAATCCGAAAATCTGTAACTGAAGTTCAGACAAAGTATCAGGCAGAAATTGATAAACTGGACCCAATTCTTTCAGATCCAGCTGCTAAAGCAATTGTTGATGCTGCATATATTTCCGGGGCTTCAAAACTTAATACTTCAAATGTTGCAACTGCAGCTTCTGTTTCAGATGAAAAATTGCTTTCTGCATACGAAAATTATCAGAAATATTATAACGACTATGAATATTTGAATAACAAAATTGCTGCTATTCCTCAAAAACATACAATTCCAACTTATGTTGCTGCTAACAGTAAGCTTGTTAATCAGATGGGTGCTGCTTTTACAGATGCAACATTGAATCTGTATCAGAAAAACGTACAGCTTCAGAAAAAACTTGATGATGCTAAAAAAATTGAAGACATTGTATTCACAAATCTTCTTACTGTATCCAGAGCTACAGCGCTTGTTTATTCTGCTAATTCGGAAGATGATATTCAGATTTTTGTTGCTGAACGGGCTAGAAGTATGGTAGATGAAGTTGCTGGTGCCGGTGCTGAAATGGTAATTGGAAAAGTCAGCGTAAAGGGTAGAGTAATGATGGATGAAGATGGAGTATACCGCTTCCACATGGGAGAAGATACAGAAGGTAACCCAATTCCACTTCCAGTAGAGATTTCTGCAGTAACTCCAGGTATTTTTGTTAAATTGATGAATAAATAACTTTTTATTGGGAAAACAGGGATAGTAGCCGATAATAATAGATATGGAAGATAGTCAGTTTACACAGCAGATACAGTCTGCAATTGCACAAAAACAGGAATGGTTTAATACTACAGGTTTTCCTGAGTTATTGAATCAATATAGACTTTTAAGTTCTTGTGTACGAAATCTTTTTGATATGCTCAAGAAAAAGGCTTTGGTTAACCCAGATCCTTACAGTATGGATAAAAGAATTTCCGATGTTGTTTTACCTGATACATCTCCATTTTCCGATGCCGAAACTGCAAATGTTCTTGGTGAACGCCTTTCTGATTATGATGCAGTTCTGGATTTTATCTGCAATTATTATCGTTTCTCAACGGAAACATTAACTCCACCAACAATTAAAAAATTAATGGACTTAAATGTGGTTATTGACTGGGCTAACCTTACAATCAACAGCTCAAGTAGTAATACCCGCGCTCTGGCTACAATTCTTAATCAGGCTCGTTTAAATGCTCCTGCAATCCTTGTAAGTATGATTACAGATTGTACACAAAAGGGAAAGGATACTTCTGTAGCAATTTCAAAAAGTCTTCAGGAAATTGCTGTATTTCAGAAGGAATTGTACAAAGGTGAGATTCGTAAGTTTGTAATTGCTAATCCTGAATTCAATAAAGAAAAAGCATACGCTTCTCCAGATGCAGAACTTGCAGAAATCAAACGTCTTTTTACAAAATCTATGGGAAAACGCCCTTTCTATTCTGATCTTGTTAGTGAAGTTATTAACGAAGATCAGGGTAACAATAAAGATTTCCTTAAGGCAGAAGCTTTACGCAAATTAGCAATACATAATGTTCCTCAAAAACAGGAAGTAAAACGCAGGGGACCAGATACCCGCCAGATGCTTATTGATACAGTTATGGCTATTGGTGGTATGGCACCAACCTTAGATATGGTCTTAACCAAACTGAGAGATAATTTTGACATTTTTTATGCAAATAAAACTTCGTTTTTTGTAAAACTGGGTAAACTTTTTAAGAAGATGTTCCACGCAAAAACAAATGCTCAGATTTGTGTTATTAAAATTGTTGATCAAAAGACAGGTTCTTCAAGAGAACAAAAGTTGAATATTGATGATTTCCTTTATGACCTTGCTCAGAAAATCAGAGTTTATAACGGTATTGGTACACAGGGAATGGAATTCCAGAGAGTAATCCAGTATCCAGAAGATAAGATTTTCAATTTTGTATGCAAACAGATTTCTGAATGTCAGTCTTTGTATACAATCATCAATAGTCTGGATTCTTTCTTTAAAACTGAGGTTGATATTATTAACCGTCCAAAAATTAAAGGTCTCCAGATTGATCTTTCTGCTTTACGCAATTCAATTGTAACTGCAAATAAAAAACGCGCTGATTATCAGTCTGTAAAAGAAGAATCAGAGCAGATGAGTAAATTAGGAATTAAATGAAAAAACTAATACAAATACTTACAGGACTTGCTGTAATTTGCTTTTCTACATCCTTGTTCGCACAGAGCAAGGATTTTGTTATTGTTGAATCAGATCACCAGCATGATTTGAATCCTCACACTACCACATTTTCTACAGATGCACAGATTCTTACAGGTTTGTACGAAGGTCTTTTTTCTTATAATCCTGTTACTCTGGATCCTCAGTATGCAATTTGTAAAGATTACAGGATTTCAAGAGATAAAAAACGCATTTCATTTGTTTTGCGTCAGGATGCTAAATTCAGTAACGGGGAAATAATTGATGCAGAGGCAGTTCGAAGCTCCTGGCTTCAGTTACTTTCCACACCAGATGCTCCCTATGCCACAATGTTTGATATTGTACGGGGTGCACAGGATTTCCGCCTTGGTAAAGGAAAGGAAGAAAATGTTGGAATCTATGTAACAGATAAATTTACTTTGTCTGTTTATTTGAATACACCTGCAAATTATTTACCAAAAATTCTTTGCCATTCTGCTTTTTCTGTAGTTCATAGAATTCCTACAGTTTACAGTGGTGCTTTCCAGCTGGAAGATAAAAAGCCTGGAATTCTGTTTTTAACAAAAAATCCTTACTACTGGGATTTTACAAATGTTCCTTCTGATACAATTACATTCATTCAGTCTGATAATGCTGATGACAATGCTTTCTATTTTAATACAGGTATGGCTGACTGGGTTTCAGCAGATGTTGATGCAGATAAAATACTTGATAAAAAAGCTTTTCAGATGAGCGGAGAATTTGCTACTTCTTATTATTTCTTTAAAACTTCTGCAAAGAAAAACAAAAAGGCCGAATTCAATCCTTGGGATTACGATGAATTCCGTAATGCAATTATAGAAGCTATGCCTTGGGATACTTTACGGGAAGGTGCTATGGTGCCTGCTCCAACTTTAGTTTTCCCAATTGGTGATTATCCTGCGCTGGATGGTTTTGCTTATACAGATTTAATAGAAGCAAAGACTCTTATGAAGGATGCCAGAAAAAAATATGGAATCCCTGAAGATAAGTTGATTCCTCTTACTTTTGATGTTGCTGAATACAGCATAAGTGAAGCTAAAAAAGAAGTCCTTGTAAAAAACTGTGCAGAGCTTGGTGTAAAACTGGAGTTCAATACTCTTCCTTCCTCAGTTTATTTTAATAATGTAACCCGTTCTAATTCAGATCTTTTTGTATATACCTGGATTGGAGATTTTGCAGATCCTTTAGCATTCCTTATGCTTTTCCAGGGAGACTCAAACTTAAATGATTCTGGCTGGAAAAATGAAGAATATGATTCGTTACTGTTACAGGCTGCCGCGGCTGAAGATTCGCAACGGTCAGCAATACTGGCCAGGGCTGAAAAAATTCTTTTAGACAGTGGTATGATAATTCCAATCTATCATCCAATTTCTTTTAATGTTATAGATTTAGAAGAAGCTGGTGGCTGGTCTACAAATGCCTTTGATCTTCATCCGTTGAAATATCTTTACAGAAAAGTTCCAGCTAAGGCAGATCCAAACATTGTAAAAAAGTAAAAATAAGAATATACTCGTAATATCAAATCAAGTACATTTCCCGCGCTTAGTAATAGGCGCGGTTATTTTTTCATATTAAGGAAACACTTATGGTAATTTTAACATTGAACTGTGGTTCATCATCTGCTAAATATCAGGTTTACGATTGGGATAACAAAGAAGTAATGGCTAACGGTGTTGTAGAACGCATTGGTATTGAAGGTTCTTGCATCACTCACAAAGCTAAAGGACAGAAAACAGAAATTGAATCTCCTTGTCCTACACACAAAGAAGCAATTGAATTAATTATTAAAGAAATTACTGACCCAGAAGTTGGTGTTATTAAATCTATGGACGAAATTGGAGCTGTAGGTCACCGTGTACTTCATGGTGGTGAAAAGTTCACAAAATCAGTTCTTATTACTCCAGAAGTTTTAGACGGATTCAGAGAAGTTATTGACCTTGGTCCACTTCACATGCCAGCTAATATTATGGGTATTGAAGCTGCTCAGAAAGTTATGCCAAATATTCCACACGCTGCAGTTATGGATACAGCCTGGCACCAGACAATGCCGGAAGAAACATTTATGTATGCTATTCCTCGTGAATGGTACGAAAAATATGGTGCCCGCCGCTACGGTTTCCACGGAACATCATTCCTTTATACAGCAAAACGTGCTGCAGTTCTTTTAGGAAAAGATCCAAAAGACTGTAACATCATTATCTGTCACATTGGTAACGGTTCTTCTATGTGTGCTGTTAAGAATGGAGTTTGTTATGATACAACAATGGGTATTACTCCACTTGAAGGTCTTGTAATGGGAACTCGTTCTGGTGACTTAGACCCAGCTCTTCCATTCTATATCATGCGCAAAACAGGTATGAGTGCAGATGAAATGGATACAGCTTTGAACAAAAAATCAGGATGCCTTGGTATTACAACAAAATACTCTGACCGCCGGGATATTGAAATTGATGCTGCAAAAGGTGATAAACTCTGTCAGCTTTCTATTGAAATGGAAGCTCTTCGCATTAAAAAATACATTGGTGCTTTTGCTGCTGAACTTGGCCGTGTAGATGCAATTGTATGGACAGCAGGTGTTGGTGAAAGAGGTCCTATTACTCGTATGAAGGCTTGCTCTGGTCTTGAAAACTACGGAATTAAGATTGATGCCCAGCGCAATGAATGGTCTTTCACAGGTAATGCTGAAACTTACATCCACGCTGACGATTCAAAAACAAAGATTTTCGTAATTCCAACTGATGAAGAATTAGTTATGACAGAAGATGCTTATGCTTTGATGAAAGGCACATACGATGTTCATACAAACTTCAAATATTCTTTCCAGGACAAGAATTATGTAAACAAAGCTCGTGAAGAAGGTCTTAAGGGCGATTTAGTAAAACGTCCTAATATTGGAAAGATTTTGGCCAGAGATTTATTAAAATAATTTAAATTAGCTGACATTTAAGGAGTCCCCCCTAGGACTCCATTTTTGTTTAACTTTATAATATATGGTATAATTTATAATTACGATGAAGACTATTGCAGTTCTGATATACGATATAACAGTTGAATATCACATAACAGTTGTAGATGGCATACTTTCCTATTTTGATAATAAAAGAGATGTTTGTATGCTGATTGCACCTGTTAATGTTCCTCATGCTACAACTAATAAATACGATTATCAGTATTGGACAATTGTAGATGTTCTCAAAAACAAAGATGTTGATTCTGTAATTGTAGTTACCAATTCATTTACTCAGTACACAGAACTTGAAAAAATTACAAACGAATTAAAATGTCTTTTGCCAAAACCTATTATTTCTATTGCAACTCCATTAAAACTTGAAACAAACAGCTATACATATTCAAATCCAGAAAATGCTTATAATCAGATTGTTGAACATCTTAAAACAAAACACAATCGTTCAAAATTTGCATTTTTTAGTGGTGAGTTAAACGGAAGTCCAGATTCTGATGATCGTTTGAGAGCATTTAAAAAGGCTCTTAAAATACATGGCCTTAAGTACGATAAAAAGCTTGTTTTTCCAGGTGATTTTACACCAGCCTGTACATATGGTTATATAAAGGATCACTATAACTCCAAAGAAGATGTTCCATTTGATGTTTTGTTGTGCGCCAATGATTATATGGCTGTGGGAGCTATAGGCAGTTTTGGAGAGCAGGGAATAAAGGTTCCTGAAGATGTTTGTGTCATTGGTTTTGATGATGCTGCAATTGCAACAAGTGTTGCTCCTGCAGTAACTACAGTCAATCAGCATATTTTTGAATCTGGGGTAAAAGCCGGAGAGTTAGCATTTAAGGCAGCTAATGGCGAAAAAATTCCTAAGATGGTCTCTGTTGATTCAGTTCCTGTGTATCGCCAGTCTTGTGGTTGTCTGTGTAAGCCTGTTCAAATGGATGAATCTTATGAGCAGACTACAAAGTATTATGATGTTCCTCATTTCAGAAGAAGTAGTTTTAATTTATTTGATAATGCCCTGGGTGATATGTCTACAATCCTTCATATGCTTAATATGTCAGATACTGTAGTTGATTTCGATGATTACTTTGATACTCTGGTTCAAAATCTTCACTTAGCTTTTATTCAGTATTTTGCAGCTTGTTTTTACAGTAAGCCAAAAAAAGTAAATCCTTCTGATGATTTTGAAGTTCCTAAAACTGCAAAGTTAATGCTTTTGTATGATGAAATGAAAGATGTTAAGGAAAACTACTTTGATATAGATGGAATTAAATTTAATACAGAAGAAGGATTGCTTCCACATGGTATTAAAGGTCCAACAGCAGGGATTTATTATATTCTTCCAATCTCATTACAGAACATAAATTACGGTTATCTTATCTGTAAGATACCAATGAATAAATACACTGTATATGAAATTTATTTAAAGGTATTCATTAATACTATGATTCATGCTTATGAACGCACCGTTAATTCTGAACAGGTGATTCAGCTTATAAATGCTAAGCAGAAAACAGAAAAAATTGCCCTTACAGATGAACTTACAAAAGTTTTGAACCGTCGTGGATTCTTTAGTGTAGCCCAGAAGCAGTTGACAGCATCAAAACTCAACAATAATAAAGGCTGTGTTTTCTTCTGTGATATGGATGGCCTGAAAAAAATTAATGATACTTATGGTCATAATACTGGAGATATGGCTATAAAAGTTATGGCACAGGCTATTTCAAAAGCATGTCGTTCTACAGATATTGTTGGCCGTCTTAGTGGTGATGAATTTGCACTTTTGGCTCCAGGCTTTGAAATCAATAGAGTGCCGGAACTGCGAAGTAAAATTGAAAAACTGTGCGAAACCCTTTCTAAAAAAGAAAACCTTCCTGTTGTAGTTTCTATGAGTATGGGTTGTTCTGAATTTTCTGCAGATAAAACCGATATTAATAAATTACTTTTAGAAGCTGATAATGATTTGTATAACGAAAAACGGATTAAACATTCTCAACAGTAACAAATTAAAAGAAAAATTTTCATAAATTCAATTTTGAGAGTAAAATAGAAATTATGAGAAATTTAAAAAGAAGTATTTTATTTGTTTTATTTTTTGTGTGTTTGATTTCTGGTGTTTTTGCAAAATCTAAACCTATTCCTATGAATGCTGCGTGGAAATATCATGCAGGTGATAACAAGCAGTGGGCTAAGCCTGATTTTGATGATTCAGGTTGGACCATAACTGATATTCCAGGTACACTTCGTGGCGATTCAACTCGATTTTTCTGGCTCCGTGCAAATATTGAAATTCCACGTCAGTATGCAAATGATGATGTTGTATATGTTGAATTTGGACCAACAACTGGTTCCTTTGAAATCTACTGTAACGGAAATTTTGCAGGAAATCACGGTTCTATTGAACCAAAAGCCAGCATTTGTCGAGTAGAGAATACCGTAGTAGGGTTCCCTTCAAGTTCTATTATCAATGGAAAGATTCCAGTTGCGCTCCGCGTAAAAACAAATGCAGACTGTTGTACTTTTGCAAAGTTTAATTTTATAGATCAGGGCTATTATAATTTCTGCCGTATTTACTCAACCTTCCTAAACTCTACTGTTTATTACATGATGGCTGCTGTATGTCTATTCCTGGGATTGTACTTCCTGTTCCAGGTTGTAACAGACCGAAAAGATAAAGCCAGTACATGGTTCAGTATTACATTGCTTACAATTGCAATCTACTTCTATGATATGGCGTCGCCAGTATTATTCATGCCATTCTCTGTGCAGCTGGCTTTGTCTCGTGTATGTTTGCTTTACAGTATTGGATTCCTTGTATTGTTCTTGCGTCAGTTCTTTAAGCTTAATGTTAAGATTCCACGAATCGTTATTGGCGTAATTATGATTCTCTTTACAATCCTTTATTTAATCAGTATTCCAAATATGGCATTCCAGGATACTCTCTTTACACTTTCTCTTTTACCAGTGTTCAGTGGAATCATCTATATTTATATAATTCTTGCTCGTGCAAAGAAGCAGAAAAAAGCTTATGCAGGTGTAATGATTATTGGTATTTCTGTAGCAATGCTTTTTGGTGTTTATGATATTGTTTACCAGGTAATGGGAAAAAGACCTTTTGCATGGCTGCAGGGTTTTGCTTTCTTCTTTATTGATCTTACAATGTACATTGTTGTTTCTATTGATAATATGCGCAATAAAAGTCAAATCAGCGAGTTTGTTATTACAACAACTGATCAGAAAGAAAAGCTTAATGTGATTATTTCCAATGCTGCAAATCTTTCTGCGGAAACAATGGAAATTGCAAAAATTCTTAATGATTCTGTTATTCAGGTTTCTGAGGCTGCAAATGAATCTGCGGCAAAAGCAAATGAAATTGGTAATTTTATTGCAAAGCAGAATGAGGCAGTAAGCAGTACCTCTAATGCAGTTGGAAATCTGGTAACATCACTTAGTAGTATTAAGGCAGAACTTCAGAATGAAAACGAAGTTGTGGAAACTGCTGTAAGTGAAACTAAGAATATGATTGATGGAGTAAATCAGGTTGCCGCTGGTATTGAAAATGCCGCTAACTTTGCAAATTCTCTTGGCGAACTTACAGAGAAGACAAATGAAGATGTACGCCAGCTTGTAAAAATCATGAATTCAATCCATGATTCATCAAAAGAAATTCAGAGTATTGTACATATTGTTAATGCTTTCTCTGAAAAAACAAATATGCTGGCTATGAATGCTTCTATTGAAGCTGCACATTCAGGAGCTGCAGGAAAGGGTTTTGCTGTAATTGCTAAGGAAATTAAAAATCTTGCTGTTTCAAGTGAAACTCAGGTTGATAAAATTAATGATATTGTTTCAACAATTGAAGGCAATATTTCTACAGGTTTACAGTTCAGTATTAATGTGCGTGATGCTCTACAGAAGGTTTCTGATGAAGCTAAAGGTACATCAGAAATAGTTAATGAATCGGTACAGAGTCTTGAAGTTCAGCGTCAGGCTGGTGTTCGTATTACAGAAGCTTCTAATGCCATGTCTAATTCTGCTAATCATGTAGAACAGGAAGCTTTGCAGCAGTATAACTATTCTCAGCAGGTTACAGAAATTATGGATGAACTTGCGGGAATTTCTGGAAAAGCTACTGATGCGGTAAACGAAATTATCAACAACAATAATGAACTTACAGAACAGACAACAGCACTTCAGGATCTTGCACGCCGTGCAAAAGAAGCTGCAGAACAGCTTAATGCATTGATTAACAGTTAACTTGACTAAAATGAATAAATATACATAATATTTGTATATTTATTCATCCGAGGTGAAATATGGAAAAACTCGTTGTAAACAACTACGGTTCGTTTGATGTAACTTTTGCTAAAGGTAAAAGTGCAACTATGTGGGATGTAAATGGTAAAAAGTACATCGACTTTATTGCTGGTATTGGTGTTAACTGTTTAGGACACAGCTATAAGCCATTGGTCAAGGCTGTAAGCAAACAGGCTGCCCGTCAGATCCATATTTCAAACTACTTTTTTTCTGACATTGGTGTTGATTTTGCTACAAACCTTTTAAAGATTACAGGTTTTGAACATGCATACTTTGGAAACTCTGGTGCAGAAGCAAATGAAGCTGCTATTAAACTGGCAAGAAAATATGGTCAGCTCAATGGTGGTGCAAAAAGAAAGACAATCGTAACTCTGGAAAATTCTTTCCACGGTAGAACATTGGCAACTTTGACTGCAACAGGTCAGGATAAGTTCCATCCAGAATGCTTTGCTCCTTATCCAGAGGGATTTAAAACAATTAAAGCTAACGACTTTGAAGCACTTAAAGGTGCCTTTGATGATACTACTGCGGCATTGTTTATGGAGCCAATTCAGGGGGAAGGGGGAGTAAATCTTCTTAATCTTGAATGGGCAAAAGCTGCTGCCGATGCTGCCCACGCTGCCGGTGCTATTGTTATGTGTGATGAAGTTCAGACTGGTGTTGGTCGTACAGGAACTTTCCTTGCTTCTGACTGGCTTGGAATTAATCCTGAAGTTGTAACTTTGGCAAAGGGTATTGCAGCAGGTGTTCCTATGGGAGCATGTTTGTTCCGTGGTAAGGCTGCTGATGTATTTGTTGCAGGTGACCATCAGTCAACTTTTGCAGGAAATCCATTGGCTTGTTCTGCAGGTCTTGTTGTTCTTGATACAGTTTCAGATCCAGATTTCTTAGACAGAGTAAACTATGCCGGAGATTACATCCGCGGTAAAATTACCAGCTGGAACCTCCCAATTGTAAAAGATGTTCGCGGTAAAGGTTTAATGATTGGTACTCAGATTGACCCTTCTGTAAAACCTTTCGACATTGAAGTAAAATGTCTTGAAAAAGGTCTCTGTACAACTACAGCCGGTGCCGATGTAGTTCGCTTCCTTCCACCTTTAGTAATTTCCGACAAAGAAATTGACGAAGGCCTTGCAATTTACAAGGAAGTATTGGAATCGTTCTGCAAGTAGAATTAAGAATGAAGAATGAAAGAATAGGGATGTAAATTGTTCGGGAGATTTTCTGTGAGCGGAAGGTTTCCCGAGAGTGGAGAAAAGACCAAAAAGTCATTCTACGGTTTGAGCGAGCCCTCGCTTCAAGCGGCGCTACCCGTAGCCCTGACTTTTTCGGGATTTTCGCAACGGTAGGGAAGCCTTCTGCGACACTGTAAAGAAGTGTAAATAATTGTAGGTAATACCTATTATTGACATTTAAGTTGTATATAAATATATTAAATATATATGAAATACTTATCACTACTACTACTATCTCTATTTTCTCAAAGATAACCGTAACTGAAGGTAGTGTGTATTTTTATAAATTAAATTAGAAATTACAAAGACCTGTCGCAGTTGCGGCGGGTCTTTTTTTTGCATTTCAGTAAGCAGATATGCAAAGGAACCTGAAAAACGACAGGTTAGTGTAATTTATGCGAGGTTAAAAATGAAAGTAAACGGAAAGTACAAAGCTTTTGAAGATGTGCCAGCATTCAACAGAACATGGCCAACAAAACACATCACTCACGCTCCAATCTGGTGTTCAGTAGACTTGCGCGACGGAAACCAGGCACTTATTAATCCAATGGGCGTAGAACAGAAACTTGAGTTCTTTGACCTTCTTGTAAAATTAGGTTTTAAACAGATTGAAATTGGTTTCCCATCTGCATCTGATACAGAATTTGCATTTACACGCCGTTTGATTGAAGAAAATCATGTTCCTGAAGATGTTTCTTTACAGGTACTCTGTCAGGCTCGCGAGCACTTGATTAAACGCACGTTTGAATCTTTGAAGGGATGTAAGAAGGCAATTTTCCATCTTTATAATTCAACATCTCCTGCTCAGAGAAAATACACTTTTGGTAAATCAAAAGAAGAAATTAAACAGATTGCTATTGATGGTATTCGTTGTGTTAAATCTTGCTTAAGCATGAGCGAAGGAACAGAAATCCAGCTGGAATATTCTCCAGAATCTTTCTCTACAACAGAAATTGATTACGCAATTGAAGTTTGTGAAGCTGTTGTAAAAGAATGGGGAGATGCTGCTGATGAAAATCACAAAGTAATTTTGAACCTTCCTTCAACTGTAGAATGTGCAATGCCAAATCAGTTTGCAGACCAGATTGAATATTTCTGCCAGAATTTCCCAAACCGCGAAAATATCATCATTTCTTTGCATAACCACAATGACCGCGGTGAAGGTGTTGCTCAGTGTGAACTTGGCTTATTGGCTGGTGCAGACCGTGTAGAAGGCTGTTTGTTTGGAAACGGTGAACGTACTGGTAACCTGGATATTGTAAATGTTGGTTTGAACATGTTTACTCAGGGTATTGATCCAGAATTAGACTTTACAGATATTCCTGCAATTGCAGAAGCTTACCAGAAGTACACAGGTATGACAATTTATGAACGAATGCCTTATGTTGGTGAATTAGTATTCACTGCTTTCTCTGGTTCGCATCAGGATGCAATTCGTAAAGGTATGGCAGCCCGCGTAAAGATGGATGAAAATGCTTTGTGGGATGTTCCATACTTAACAATCGATCCACATGATATTGGCCGTCAGTACGAAGGTATTATCCGCATCAACAGCCAGTCAGGAAAAGGTGGAGCTGCATTTATTCTTGAAAAATACTTTGGTGTTATTGTTCCAAAAGCAATGCATCCATTCTTAGGCGCAGTTATTAAAAACTGTTCAGACAAATTACAGCGCGAAATTTCTAACCAGGAGGTTTACGATGCATTTGAAGCAGCCTGGCTTAAGACAACTTCTCCATTAACTGTAAAGGATATTACAGAACGCCATATTGAAGGTGCCCGCGGTGGAGATGATGAAGAACAGGTAGCTTGTATGGCAACTGTTACTTGGGAAGGAAAAGATTATGCAATCACAGGAAACGGAAACGGTCCTTTGGATGCTTTTGTTTCTGCCCTTAAACAGACACCAGCTCCATTGTTCAACATTGTATCTTTCCATGAACATTCAATTGGAGAAGGTGCAAATACAAAAGCTATGGCTTATGTTCACATTACAAAAGAAAATGGAGATGATGCATGGGGTGTTGGTTTAAGTTCAAACGTTGGTCGTGCTGGTGTTGCTGCTGTAGTTTCTGCATTGAACTATAATGCTTAAGATTTATATATAAATAGCAGATATAAATCTTAAAGAAAAGCTGTGGCTAATTTTTAGTCACAGCTTTTTTTATGAATCTTGTATTTACCATTTACCCATGGCGCAATGGGCAGTGGAATGCTTTGCTCTGAATTGAACAAAACATCCGCAGTGACCACAGGTCATTCCCTGTTGAAGATCTTTACAGCTGTTGCAGATGGAAAGGCGAAGTCTGTAATGCTCTTCATCAATCCCATCTGCATAGTGCTCGCCTTCCGCCATTTCCTCCAGAAGTTCAGGAGTCATTTCCATTGCAGCCAGCTGCTTTTTTGTTTCGCAGACAGGGCAAGGTTCTTTTTGAGAAGTTGTCATTAAAGCTCCATTGTGATTTGAGCAACAGACATAGCTGGTAATTCAACTTCCATTTCTTCAGTTCCACAAATCTTTACAGATAAATCTTTTTCAACAACCTGGTCAGGTGAATCAAAAGTGTTTGCTGTATTCATTTTTTCGCCAGTTAAATATTTACCCTGTGCATTTTTAATTTTTCCATTTAAGCCTGTAAGCTGTATTTTTACAGATCGTTTAGATTCCAGGTCTGCATTAGTAAGGGTAAAGGTATAGACATTTCCCTTATGGCTTACTGAGCAGGAAACTGCATGGATTTTTGGAGAGTCTTCAAAGCCAATCTGTTCTGTAACAACCTTTGATTCAAGGAGAGTTCCATTTTGATGAGCTTTGTACATATGGAAAACATACCAGGTTGGAGTTTTAATCAGCTTTGTTCCTTCTGTTAAAACTGGAGATTGAAGAACATTTACAGCCTGGGCAATATTTGCAATACGAACACGATCAGAATGATTATTAAAAATGTTCAGAGATAATCCTGCAACCAGAGCATCACGAACACAGTTTTGCTGATAAAGGAAACCAGGATTTGTTCCTTCTTCAACTTCATGCCATGTACCCCACTCATCAACAACAAGCGCAACTCGTTTTTCAGGATCATATTTATCCATGATTTCGCTATGTTTTTGAATGATTGTTTCGATGGAGTTGCAGATCGAAAGCATGCCAAACCAGTCTTTTTTCTCAAATTCCAAAGCATGCTGTTTATGTTCAAAACTTGGATGAACAGTATAGAAATGCATGCTAAGTCCATCCATGTAATTTCCTGCATTTTTCATAAGGACTTCTGTCCAATTATAATCACCACCACTAGGGCCACAGGCAATTTTAAAGATTTTGTCTGGTCCGTATTGGCGAACATATGTCTGGTAATGGCGGTATAAATCAGCATAATATTCAGGACGCATGTTTCCACCGCAGCCCCAGCTTTCGTTACCTACGCCAAATAGAGGAAGCTTCCATGGATCTTTATGACCATTAGCTTCACGGAGCTTTGACATAGGAGATTCTCCACCAAAAGTGATGTATTCAATCCATTCAGACATTTCCTGAACCGTGCCAGAACCAACATTGCCACTGATATAAGGCTTGCAGTCCAAAAGTTCACAAAGACCAAGAAATTCATGAGTACCAAAACTGTTATCTTCCAGAACACCGCCCCAGTGTGTATTTATCATTCGTTTGCGATTTTCGTAAGGTCCAATACCATCCTTCCAATGGTATTCATCCGCAAAACATCCACCTGGCCAGCGCAGGTTAGGAATACCAATCTCCTTAAAAGCTTCTATAACATCTTTTCTATAACCATTAATATTTGGAATTTCAGAATCTTTACCAACCCAAAAACCACCGTAAATACATCGTCCAAGATGTTCACTAAAATGCCCATAAATGTCCCGGCTGATTTGGTTTTTATCCTGTCCTGCATTCACAAAAACAACATCACTCATATGATCCTCCTGAAAACAAGGTTTTGACCCATTGTATTATACAATGGGATGGGGAATTTGGTAAGGAAAAGTGGAGCCAGGGGGACGGTTCTCTTGGGGGTTAGGTGAATGAGAGCCCCAGGGGGACGGATCTCTTGGTTTTATGTTGGAACTGGAACCAGGAGAACCGTCCCCCTGGTTCTGGCCATAACATAGAGAACCGTCCCCCTGGCTCCACCTAGCTCCAGTTCACAAGGTTTGTCCTAAAATTTTGTTCCAGACGATGAATAATCATTGTTTTTAATGTATTCTGATTATATGGCAAAGAATTATGTTCCAGTTTGTAAAGTTGATCTTATTGAACGTGGTATAGAAGAGGTAGATTTTGTTTTTGTTAGTGGAGATGGATATGTTGATCATCCATCCTTTGCTGCTGCTCTTTTGTGTCGCTTACTGGAAGCTAATGGTTATACCGTTGGTCTTTTGGCACAGCCTGATTGGAAAAATGTTGAAGCCTTTAAGGAATTTGGACGGCCAAAGCTTGGTTTTTTAGTTAGCGGTGGTGCCATGGATTCTATGGTTTCAAATTACACTGCAAATAACAAGCCTCGTTCTGAAGATGCCTATGCACATGGTGGTGTCGCAGGGCATAGACCAGACCGTGCTATTATGACCTATTGTTCTGCTATACGACAGGCTTATAAAGGTGTTGCCATTTGTATTGGTGGAATTGAAGCCAGCCTGCGCCGTACAAGCCATTATGATTACTGGTCAAATACAATCCGTCGTTCACTTTTACTGGATTCCAAAGCAGATTTGCTGATGTATGGAATGGGAGAGCATTCTTTACTGGAAATTGCTGGGTTACTTAAGGCTGGCGTGCCTGTTCGTGAAATTCGCGGAGTACACGGTACTGTATGGTACACAAGTAAAGAAGATGAACTTCCAGAAAATGCAATCCGTCTTCCTTCCTATGCAGAAGTTTCTAAGAATACTCCAGAAAGTAAATATCTGTTTGCCAAAAGTTATTTACTGCAGGAACAGAATACAGATGCAATAAACGCTAAGCCTTTGGTAGAACCAGTAGATGCCAGATTCATTGTACAGGAGCCTCCTGCAATGCCTCTTACAACAGAAGAGTTAGATGCTGTTTATGCTTTACCTTTTACAAGAAGGTGGCATCCTATGTATGATAAACCTGCTGAAAATGGAAAAACTGGTATACCTGCTTTAAGTGAAGTTCAATTTTCTTTGCAATCTGTTCGAGGCTGCTTTGGAGCCTGTAGTTTTTGTGCAATAAGTTTTCATCAGGGACGCCGTATTCAATCTCGTAGTCAGGAAAGCTTGATTGCAGAAGCAAAGCAGATGATAAAGGATCCGCAGTTTAAAGGCTATATTCATGATGTTGGAGGACCAACTGCTAACTTTAGAAAAGATGCCTGTTCAATGCAGAAGGAAAGGGGAGCCTGTCCGAATAAGGATTGTTTGGGTGTTCATCCATGTAAAAATATTGAGGTTGATCATTCTGAATATGTAGAATTGTTGAGAAAACTTCGAGCCTTACCGGGTGTAAAAAAAGTTTTCATTCGATCAGGAATTCGTTTTGATTATTTGATGATGGATAAAGACAAAACTTTCTTCCATGATTTAGTTAAACATCATATTTCAGGACAGCTTAAAGTTGCTCCTGAACATGCAGATAACAAGGTTTTAAGGTTGATGCGAAAATCTAATCATCAGCTGTATGAACAGTTTGCTGAAGAATATGCAAAAATAAATAAGCAGGAAGGAAAAAATCAGTTTTTGGTACCTTATTATATCTGTTCGCATCCTGGAGCTGGACTTAAGGAAGCTATAGAAGTTGCTTTGTATTTGAAAAAAACAGGTTTTGTTCCTGATCAGGTTCAGGATTTTTATCCGACACCAGGGGGACTTTCAACCTGTATGTATTGGACTGGATTAAATCCTCGTAAGCAGAATCCTGATGGAAGCTTTGAAGAAGTTTATGTTGCCCGTGGTGCCCATGAACGACGCTTACAGAGAGCTTTGCTGCAGTTCAATCGTTGGGAAAATCAGGCACTGGTAAAAGAAGCTTTAACTTTGGCCGGCAGAAAAGATTTAATAAATGTACTGAAGCCTTCTGCGCCATCAAAGAAAAAGAAATAAGAACCAGGGGGACGGTTCTCTAGGTTTTTAAGGTTTTATAAACCAGGGGGACGGTTCTCCCGGGCACTGTAGAGCCAAGTGGAGCCAAGGGGACGGATCTCCCAGTTGGTCATACTGTATTAGCGATGTGGAAGGCGCCGAAGGCGGCCACTGGACTGAGGAAGTGAGCGGAGCGAGCTGACGAGGGAAGCGGCTGGAGCGTTAGCGGAACCTGGAACGCAGCGACGGCAACCAGAATGGTTGCCGGAATACCCTGATGTTACTTAAAAAGTTCCTTTGTATTGTTCATAAACTGGTTTCCGCGGTCGAATTCGTTGTTGAACATGCCGAAAGATGTGGCACCAGGTGAAAAAACAACGATTTCCTCGGAACCTTTGGAATTTAACAGGTCAGATTTCAGTGAAACAAGGAGATCTGCAAGGCTGTTGAAAGGACCATTGTATTTAATACCAGCATCGTTTAGGGCTGGCAGAATTTTATCGGTAGCGGACCCTGCAAGAAAGTAAATGGCGTTTACAGGGGTGAACTTATTGTCCTTATTAATGACTGTTTCTGTAAATTTATGCAGTTCCAGACCTTTATCTGTACCGCCTGTGATAAGAGTGATTGGTTTTTCAAATGCCTGGGTTGCGGCTGCGGCTGCTTCTGGAACTGTGGCACAGGTATCATTGTAGAATTTGAAAGTTGTACCGGCTGCGTTTTTCCAGCTGTGAAAATACTGGAGGCGATGGTCGATTCCTGGCCAGCTTTGAAGAATTTTTACGATGCGATCCTTAGGAATATTCATTAATTGCATGACAAGGGCGGCGTTCTGAGCATTTGTATGCATATGTTTGCCTGGAACCAGGAGTTTTCCCAGATTATAGCGAGGTTCATCGGCGTTGTAACGGAGAACCGTCCCCTTGGATTCACTCGCAAACAAATCTCCCCAAGTTCCACCGCAAGCTGGACCTGTTCCAGGTTCATCTGGACCTGCATCAAAGATAGAATAATCACCGCTGTCCTGATCTGCGTAAATCAAGCGTTTATCGGCTACATAATCTTCCATATTTCCATACCAGTTCTGGTGGTCTGGAACGATTTTTGTGATGATTGCGATATGTGGCTTAAGAACTTTACGGCCTCTAAGGTCTGCCAGCTGCCAGCTTGAAAATTCTATTACTACTGGTGTATCAAGACTTACTTCATCAAAAAATGTAAGTGGACTTACGGTAATATTTCCGCCAAGGAAAGTTTTGTAACCGGCTTCTTTAAGTCCGTAATAGATGGCACTTACTGTTGATGATTTTCCTTTGCTTCCAGTTACTGCAATAATAGGACAGTCTGTAAATCTAAGGAAAATACTAAGGTCAGTTTCAATTGCTTTTGCTGCTGCCAGATATTTATTTCCTTCATATTTTACGCCAGGATTCTTAATTACACAGTCAGCGTTTTCAAAATCCTCAATTCTGTGTTCTCCAAGGCGGTAGGTAAGGCGGGATGTATCCAGTTCCGGGTCATTGTTGATGCGGTCAACGGTTGCCTGAAGCTGTTCCTGGGTTTTCATATCAGTTACAAGAACATAGGCACCTTTTTTTAGAAAAAATCTAACGGCTGCTTCGCCACCACCATTAAGACCAAGCCCCATAATGGTTACCCGTTTGTTGCGGATAGCATCGATTGAACTGAAAGCGCATGTACTTGAGTAAGAATGAAATTCCATTTTTGTTTCCTTAATATAATCTGGGAGTTCCGGTTGCTTCGCAACCGTCGGCGCTTCCAGGCTCCACTACGTTCGGTTGGTCCACAAGTGGCCCAACGCGCTGCGCGCCCTTCCAGTGCCTAACTCATTTATTGCAAAAAAAAAGCCTCCATGCTAAGCAAGGAGGCTCATGCCGGGAACCAGAATCGAACTGGCACGTCGATCGCTCGACACAGGATTTTAAGTCCTGGGCGTCTACCAATTCCGCCATCCCGGCAAGTGAGATAATAATATACAAAATAGCAGAACTTTTCAAGTGCTTATGATATACTCTTAAAAAATCAAAGAAAAATTCTAGTTTTTTAATTTTTTTTCTATTTGTTTTTCGAGGGTATATGTATTTATTGGTAGTTAAACAGCTTTGTACTATGTTCATTATTGGCATTTGTGGATTTATTTTTGCAAAGTCTTTTAAGGTAACTGATGAACAGCAGAAGTTTCTGAGTAAATTACTTTTATATTTTATTAATCCATGTCTTGTAATCAATTCTTTTAATAAGGAATTTCAGGCGGATATATTACTTCAGCTTGGTTTTGTGATTCTTTCAAGTGCAATTGTGTTTATAGTAACAATGGTTGTGGCAAAGCTTTTTACTCTAAACAAAAAAGGGGATGATCCGATTGTTGTAAAAGAAAATGCTTACAATACTGTAGACCGCCTTGCCATTATTTTTACTAACTGTGGATTTATGGGAATTCCGTTAATTCGTGGTGTTTTTGGCGATGAAGGGGTTTTCTTTTTAATGGGATACCTGGTTGTTTTTAATGTCTTTTTATGGACTTATGGACTTTTTACAATCAGCGGAACTATGAGTTTTAAAAAGATCATAACAAATCCAAACATTATTGCTATTATGGCGGGTATTGGTCTTTTCTGTATGCCTTTTACTTTACCTGAAATTATTGCTCGTCCAATTACAATGATTTCAGATTTGAATACTGCTACGGCAATGATTCTTATTGGGGTTTTGTTTGCAGATTTTAAGTTTGAAAAAGAATACGGATTACGATTAGTAAAAGTTACATTTTTAAGACTGGTTGTAACCTCTTTGGTTACACTGGCGGTAATATGGGGCATTTATGCAGTTACACATAGATATTTTGATTCCCGAATGATGCTGTTTGTAGTATTCATCTGTTCTATGTGTCCTTCTGCAACCTCTATCCCAAGTCTTTCCTGCGTATTTGATAAGGATGCCCGTTACGCAAGTCTTGTAGTTTCTACAACTAGTCTTGTATGTATGTTTACGATTCCTTCCTTTGTAGCCCTTGCGGAACAAATAATCAATTGATAAAATAGAGAACATTATAGGAGTATTCGATGTCTGAAGAAAAATTTGATTTCACTATAGACACATTGGGACCTTGTACAATTCAGTCTCCAATTAAGCTTTCAACTGTTCATGGCGAATTAACAGCAAATTATGTTCGTGATGATTCTTATGTTATTTCTAACGTAAATGTTTACGATAAGACACAGCCTATTGTTCTTGATTCTTCAAATCTTATGGAAAAGGCTGGTCCTCGCGAAAAGATTTATTTTGATCCAAAACACGCTAAAGCAGGTATTTGTACTTGTGGAGGTCTTTGTCCTGGGTTAAACGATGTTATTCGTGCAATTGTTCGTTGTTTGAATACTCGTTACGGTGTAAAAACTGTAAAAGGTTATCAGTTTGGTTTCCGTGGATTCTTTGCTGAATCTGGATATGAACCAATTGAACTTGACCGCTACTTAATTGATGAAATCCACAAGATTGGTGGTACATACCTTGGTACAAGCCGTGGTGGTGGAACTCGTGTAGAAGAAATCGTTGACTGTCTTGAAAGAGACGGTATTAATATGCTTTTCATTCTTGGTGGTGACGGAACTCAGCGTGGTTCTTATGATATCGCCTGCGAAGTTGAAAAACGTGGTTTTAAATGTGCAGTAGTTGGTGTTCCAAAAACTGTTGATAATGACCTTATGTTTATTGACCGTTCATTCGGATTTGAAACAGCTGTTCAGCGTGCAAAAGAAACTGTTGCTGCTGTTCACATGGAAGCTGCTTCACAGATTAATGGTATTGGTCTTGTTAAACTTATGGGCCGTGAAGCAGGATTTATTGCTGCTGCAGCTGCGCTTTCAAGTCACGAAACAAACTTCTGTTTGATTCCTGAAGTTCCTTTTGAAATGGAAGGCGAAAACGGATTCCTGGCTTGTCTTGAACGCCGTCTTGCAAAACGCGGACATGCTGTAATTGTAGTTTCTGAAGGTGCTGGACAGGATCTTCTTACTTCTACAAATGCAACTGATGCTTCTGGAAACAAGAAACTTGCAGATATTGGTGTATTCCTTAAATCAGAAATTGAAAAATATTTCAAAGCTAAGAATATTGAAATCAACCTCAAATATATCGATCCTTCTTATCAGGTTCGTGCTTCAGTTACAACAGCTTCTGACTCTATTTACTGTGAACGCCTTGGTAACAACGCTGTTCACGCTGCAATGGCTGGTAAAACAAAATGTGTTATTGGTCTTGTACACGACAAGTTTGTTCACTTGCCAATTAAAGCTGTTACAGCTCACAGAAACGCAGTTGATCCAGAAGGTTCACTGTGGCGCGATACTTTGGATGCAACTGGTCAGCCAATCCTTATGTGTAATGACCTTGAAGCTGCCCGCGCAAAAATGGCTGCTGCTGTTGCTGGTGCCAAATCTAAACCAAGTGAACAGAAAAAATCTAAGTAACAGGTTTTAGTTTTATTGAAAGCGTTGTCGGATGGCAACGCTTTTTTAACAAGGAACCAAGGGAAACCAAGGGGACGGTTCTCATGGTTTTATATTTATTAAATCACGCCATTTGAATAATTTTTCTGCTTATTCCAGTTATTCGTGAAATGCTCCTTATTGAAAAGCCTTTGTTCTTTAGTTGCAATAGAATATTCTGTTTCTGATTCTGTGTGAATTTATCGATATGCATTGGGTTGTGGATTTTGTACTTCTGTTTTAAGAAATTAAGGCAGTCTCTATCTGTTTTTCTAGGTTTATTTTCATAGTCCATACATTTGTCATTAATGTTTTCTGTTATAAAATTCATATAATTTGTGAGATTACCAAATTCTCTTGTTAATATATCCTTGTTTATTATGGAATCTATCTGTAATGAAGTTTTATAACTGTTCCAATCATAATTTATTGATGTAGCTAGGCCCCCAAGAATCGGATTTTGGAGAATATAGCGAATTGTTTTTTGAAATTGTCTGCTGGTATTTATGGGGTCACTCTTGTATCGATCTTGGAATAAATGTCCTACTCGTTCATATTTTGTATTAAAATAATAAGCGTATGAAACTTCTAATTTTCTCATAAATGTTACCAGGGTAGTTTTTGAAGCTTTACCGATTGCAAGATGAACATGATTAGTCATTAAACAGTATGCATACAACTCAATTTCAGTTTCTTTTAAATACTTTGCCATTCGCTTGATGAAAAAGTTGTAGTCTTCTGTATCATAAAAAATGTTTTGCTTATTATTTCCGCGAATGACGATGTGATATGTCTCCGAGCTGGAAAATAGACGTGCTTTTCTAGGCATGATAAAATCCTCCTATAATAATATGTCCATTACGAATCACTTTTAACAAAAAATTCGGAAAAAAAAATAAAAAATATGAGAACCGTCCCCCTGGCTTTCACATGATTTAAGAGAACCGTCCCCCTGGCCCCTTTATCTGCAAATAAATGCATCTACTTACTGTATTTTGAATATGTAAAATGATATACTAGTATACGAGGTATGAAATAATGCAAATTACAAATAATAATGGTGAATTAAATCTTGTTTTTTATGTTGAAAATTCAATAGATAGCGGGATTAGAAAAATTGCTGATAAGGTTAGGCTTGATATTCAGCGTGTAACTGGAGCTATGCCTGAATATGCAGAAAACTTAAATGCTATTCAAGGAAATATTGTAATTTTTGCAAATCCGGACAATTCGCCTACAATCCGCAAACTGGAAATGGAAAAGAAAATTGATCTTACAAATGTTCGCGGAAAACGCGAGGTTTATTCTTTTTCTGTAATGGATACCCCAATTTTTGAACTTTCAGGAATTAAATCTGCTATTGTTATTTGTGGTAGCGACAAACGTGGTCTTATCTATGGTTTATTTCATATATCAGAATTGCTCGGAGTTTCTCCATTAGTCGATTGGGCAGATATTTTGCCTGTTAAACGTCAATCTGTAACTTTTGATTCATCTATGAACATTGTTACACAGGAACCATCAGTTCGTTACCGAGGTTTTTTCATTAATGATGAATGGCCTGCAACTGGAAACTGGTGTAATAAGCGTTTTGGCGGATTTAATGCCCAGATGTACGAACATGTTTTTGAACTTCTTCTACGAATGAAAGGAAACTATCTGTGGCCAGCAATGTGGTCTGGACGATTTAGTGATGATGGTCCAGGACTTGCAAATGCAGAATTAGCAGATGAACTTGGCGTTGTTATGGGAGCCAGTCATCATGAACCATGTTGTCGTGCTGGAGAAGAATATCGATATTTAAGAGGTAAAGATTCACAGTATGGTGATGCATGGAATTTCCGTACAAATAAAGAAGGAATTACCCGTTTCTGGGAAGATGGCTTAATCCGTAATGGAAAATTTGAAAATGTTATCACAGTTGGAATGCGTGGCGAAGCTGATACTGCAATCATGGCCAATGCAACCTTGAAAGATAATATCAAACTTTTACGAGATGTAATCAAAACTCAAAACAATCTTATTAAGAAATATGTAAATCCAGACCTCGAAAAAGTACCAAGAATGCTAGCTTTATACAAAGAAGTAGAACCGTATTTTTATGGTGACAAGCATACAAAAGGATTAATGGGTAGTAAAGAGCTTGATGATGTAATCCTTATGCTTTGCGATGATAATCATGGTAATCTTCGTACAGTTCCAACTGAAAAAATGCGTAAACATAAAGGTGGATATGGTATGTATTATCATTTTGATTACCATGGTTCACCATATTCTTACGAATGGATTAATACCTCATATCTACCAAAAGTAAAGGAACAGATGTGTGCTGCTTATGAATTTGGTATTCGTGATTTGTGGATAGTAAATGCAGGTGATATCATGACAAATGAGTTCCCACTGAATTATTTCCTGGATTTAGCTTACGACTACCAGAAATACAGTTCACCAGAGTTTTCAACTCAGCTTTACACAAAAAACTGGATCAATGCTCAATTTCCTGCATTAAGTGATGCACAGAAGAATAAGATATATGAAATTATTACTGGTTATACAAAACTAGCTCACTTAAGACGAACAGAATGCATTCAGCCTGATACATATCATCCTGTAAACTTTAACGAAGGTGATGAAATTCTTAAAAAGGCTGAATATATCATAGAAAAAGCAGAATCCTTAAGAAATGAAATTCCTGAAGAATATAAAACAGGTTATTATGCTCAGGTTTTCTATCCTGCCTGTGGTAATATGAATGTTTTGAGAATGCAGTTGTTAAGCGGAAAAAACAAATGGTTTGCTTCAAAATCTGCTCAGGCAGCAAATCCTCTGGCTAAACAAGTTCGCAGTTGCTATGAATATGACAAGGCATTGGTTTCTGAATATGATCAAATTGCAGATGGTAAATTTTATGGAGAAGGCTGGTCTGAACATTTTGGTTTTACCAACTGGTGTGAAGCAGAAAACAGCTATCCAACTTATACCCTTGTTGAAAGTACACGAAAAAAGAGACTTTTGGTCTGGGTTGAGGGTAGTGAAAAGACTACTTCAGGTCAGGATTGGACTGATAGAATTCTTCCAATGGACTGTTTCAAAAATCCTGAAGTTTATGAATCAAAAATCTATGCTGCAACCTGTTTTGAAGGTGGAACTCCTTTTGAAGTATCCTGCACAAAACCTTGGCTCGAAACAACCTTAGACTCAGATGATTCACTCCATATACAGACTGTTTCTGTGAAAATTGATAGAACTAAGTTAAATATGGATGGAGATAAAAAAGCTGAAATTCATCTAAAAGGAAATGATGGTCATGGGGCTAATTTCCTTGTAAAGGTCATGGTTGATGCTGAAGTTCCTCTTATTGATTATCCAAGAGGTACATTTGTTCAAACTGGCAATTACATTTCCATTGAAGCAGAACATTTTACAGATTCAAAGGATTTTCTTGTTTTGCCGGAATATGGAAAGACTTTGGGTGCTGTAAAATCCGCTGATGTAACAGGTAGTTATCCAAAAGCAAAAAAAGCTCCTTTTGTTGAATATAAATTTGTTGTGGCTAAGGAAGGAGTTTACAGCTTTGATTTGTTTATGAATCCTTCTAATCCAGCATATAAAGATAATAAACTTCAGCTGATAGCAGAAATTAACGGTAGAAAAGTACTTAAGGATGTTGTAGAAGAAGGTTTTACAGTTGGTGATAATAAGGAACCTTGGAGTACTGATGTTACAAATAACATCAGAATTTCTTCTGTATATGAATACTGTAAAAAAGGTATCAATAAGCTTAGAATCTATCCGGTAACACCTAATATTGTTCTCGAAAAAATTGTAATTCATTCCCCTGAATACAAAATGCCAGAATCTTACCTTGGTGCACCAGAAACATATAGAGTAAAATAAAATGTATGTATTATTTACAGTTTTAGCAGGGATTTTATGGGGCTGTATTTCTTTATTTTTAAAGCCAATTACAGCTGCCGGACTTTCTTCATTGCAGGTAATGATGATAAGAGGTCTTTTGTCTGCCTTTTTCATGTTTGTTTTTCTTGCTGTAAAGGACAGAAAACTCCTGAAAATTGAGATTAAAGATATCTGGATGTTTATTGGGACAGGGATTGTAAGTCTGACCTTTTTTAGTATCTGCTATTTTAAGACAATCCTTGAAGTTGGCACTTCCATAGCCGTAATTTTACTCTATGCTTCTCCAATTTTTGTTCTTCTTATGTCTGTTATACTCTTTCGGGAAAGAATTACCTTGAAAAAAATCATCGCCCTGCTTATGACTTTTGCAGGCTGCGTTTTTGTAACAGGGATTTTGAGCCAGGGGGACGGTTCTCTAGGTCTCAACCCCCTGTTAATAGGTCTTGGTGCAGGTTTTGGTTATGCATTGTACTCAATTTTCAGCCGTTATGCCTTAAAAAAATACAATGCGCTTACAGTAACCTTCTATACCTTCCTTTTTTCCGGTGTAAGTCTGCTGCCATTTGTTCACGTGGAAAAAATCCCTGCCTGTATGGACTGGAAAATGCTTTTGCTTACTGCAGGCATTGCTTTGATCTGTACCGTACTTCCTTATATTTTCTACACTCTTGGACTGACAGGACTTGAAACAAGTAAAGCCGCCATACTGGTTACCATAGAACCTCTGGTAGGTACTTTAATAGGCTTTTTAATCTGGAGAGAAGAAGTTTCAGTATTAAAAATAATCGGTATTATTCTGATTTTCATTTCTGTTGTGCTTTTAGGCCTGGAAGATAAAACAAAAAGTAAAGAGAATGAGTGATTTTTTACTTGTTGTTTATTAAATTTCTTATTATGTTTAACCTATGAACGATTACTACGACATTCTTGGTGTTCCAAGAACAGCTACAGCAGATGAAATAAAAAAAGCCTACAGAAAGCTGGCCGTTAAATATCATCCTGATAAAAATCCAGGAGATGCAGCTGCTGAAGAAATGTTTAAGAAAATTAATACCGCATATGATGTTCTTGGTGATGAAGAAAAGCGTCGCCAGTACGATTCAGGTTATTATTACAACAGTAACAGTAGTTCAAATACTTCTTCAGAAAATACAGAAAAGCAATATCAGTATACTCAGTATGAATATAATTATTACCGTCCAGTAAATAATAGTACAAAAGACTATCTGATTAAGGGAATCTGGAAACTTGTGCAGACTTTAATTGCTGTTGAGCTTTTCCGGTATTCCTGGTTTCTGTTTCCTTTTGGTCCGTTGATTTGTGGAGGTGTAATAGCAAATGGTGCCATTGGTTGTGTAAACGCAGTTCTAGGAATCATACATTCGTTCAAAAGAGATTAAAAAAAAGCTTTGAACAATAAAGTTCAAAGCCTTTTCAGTTATTTTTGTTTATTACAGTTCAGCAAGGTAATACTTTTTCTTTCCGCGGCGGAAGATAATAACTTTTCCTTCCAAAGCCATATCTTTCTTTACAATCATAGTTTCATCATTAGTAACTTCACCGTTGATAGATACAGCGTTGTTTTTAATGAATTCACGAGCTTCCCGTTTAGAAGAAGCCATTCCATTGTTTACAAGAACATCAACCAATGGAAGTTCTTCTGTGTATTTGAATGTTGGAACACCTTTCATTCCTGTAAGAATATCGCTTACAGCTAGCCCTTTGAAATCTCCTGCAAAAAGCTTTTCTGAAACTTTTACAGCATTGTCAGCTTCAGCCTGGCCGTGGATGTCTTTAACAATCTGCCAAGCCAGAGTTTTCTGTGCAATACGTTTTTCTGGAGCAGCCTGATGCTGGGCATAGATATCTTCGATTTCTTCTTTTGAAAGGAATGTAAGAACTTTAAGATATTCAAGAACCTTAGAGTCATCAGAGTTGATAAGATACTGGTAAATTGCGTAAGGTGCTGTTTTTTCCTTGTTCAACCATAATGCGTTTCCTTCAGACTTACCGAATTTTTTACCAGTAGAATCAAGAATCAAAGGCATTGTGAATGCATAAGCAGAACCGTTTACAACCTTACGAATCAAGTCTACACCAGTTGTAATGTTTCCCCACTGGTCAGAACCTGCAACCTGCATGATTACATTTTTTTCCTGAAAAAGGTGAAGAAAGTCGTATCCCTGCAAAAGCATGTAAGAGAATTCTGCAAAGGTAATACCTGTCTCCAGACGGCGGCGGATAATATCTTTATCAAGCATGTAGTTTACATTAATGTACTTACCAATATCGCGAAGGAAGTTCAAGAATGTATAATCTTTTGTCCATGTATAGTTATCAACAAGTTCAGCCTGCGGAACAATAGAAGCAACCTGAGCTCTGATTCCTTCAATATTTGCATTTACTCTTTCTTCAGAAATAATTTCACGTTCAGCTGTTGGACGAGGGTCACCAATACGACCTGTAGCTCCACCACAAAGTAAAACAGGATGGTGTCCGGCATTAGCAAGACGTTTTGCCATACAGAGTGATGAGTAGTGTCCAATGTGGAGAGAATCAGCTGTAGGGTCTGTTCCCCAATAGAATGAAAAAGGAGCACCGTCCAATACTTTCTGGAGGTCTGCATCTTCTGCTGTGGAATCTTTAATAAGTCCACGCCATTTAAGGTCTTCAAATAAAGTCATATAAGTCTCCTGAAAAAAAAGACCTTCCAAACTGGAAGGTCTGTAATTACCGTTTTAAGTTAGTAACACAAAATTACACACTATCGTGCAACTTCCGTAAAGGCAAAAAGAGAATCTAAGCTACAATAAAGGTAAGCCAGCGTAGAGGAATTGATTTTCTGTGCCCAACGGACAATGTGTGTCATAGTATAAATCCTAGCGTTCGCGGAAGATAATTCTTCCTTTGTTTAAGTCATAAGGTGAAAGTTCAACTTTAACGCTGTCACCTGGAACGATTCTGATGTAATGCTTGCGCATTTTTCCAGAAAGGTGAGCCATAATAATGTGTCCGCCCTGTAATTCAACGCGGAATGTTGTGTTTGGAAGTGCTTCTTTTACGATTCCTTCAACTTCAATAGCTTCTTCTTTTGCCATGATTTTCCTTTATATTTATTAAAAATTTTCCAAAATTTTATTTGTCTTTTTGGAATTTTGCATTTATATTAGTATATACAAAACTTTAGAACTTTACAACATTTGTAATCAATCGTTGTGGGAGGAATTAAAAAATGACAAAAGCTTTTACAGAAGAAATGAAAAAACAGCTCAAAGAGCAGAAACAGACTATATTGCAATCTCTTTCAGGTCAGAGTGATGACATGCGCGAATTAGTAAAAACAGTTGAGTCTGGAGACGAAGCTGATGTTGCTGCAGATGCGATTGATAGAACTTTGCTTACAGCACTTGGAACACAGGATGCAAATCGTCTTCAGCAGATCAATAATGCTCTTGAAAGAATCTATCAGGGAAAATACGGCCGTTGTGTAATGTGTGGTAACGAAATTCCACAGGAAAGACTTAAGGCTTTACCTTATGCTCTTCTTTGCGTAGGCTGTGCAACTGCTCAGGAACGAAAAAACCGCTAAACTATAATGCCGCAGATTTTATGCTCTGCACCATATAGCTGAAAATTGAAAAGGCACTGCCCAAAAATGAGCAGTGCCTTTTTTTTATAGCTTTACAATAATTTCTTTATCTTTTACAGGATAAACCAGTTCTTTATAGCCAGCTTTCCTTGCTATGTGGTATGCTTTATCAAAAGCACAATCAATAGTGTTTATGTCATGGGTGTCGCTGTTTACACAGACCGGAACTCCTTTTGAATAAAGCAGATTCAGCATATATTCAGCTGGATATACATCATCCATAATGCCGCGGGCAATGGCACCCGTATTCAATTCTACCACAGCACCATTTTTTGCTATTTCTTCAACAGTAAGTTTAACCTGTTCTTTATACCAGGCTTCATCTTCATTAAAAAAATTCAGTATACCGTTTCTTTTTCTGATTAAGTCAGCGTGGCCAAGAACGCTGAAACTGCATTTTCTCAGCATTTCCCGTTCTGCTTCAAAATATTCACAAACAGCAGTTTGGAAATCATTGTTGTAAATCTTTTTCAGATTTTCCTTTACATTGTCTGCGGAATGGTCAACCGTATAGAAACCTTTGTTAGAGTTTACAAAATGAACCGAACCAATAAGATAATCAGGATTCAGGCTGGAATAGGCAGAAAAATCCGGATGGGCAGAGCCTGTACCTGGGATTTCAAAAAAATCAGCTTCAAATCCAGAAAAAATCTGAATTCTATCACTGTATTCTGCTTTAAGTTTATTTATTTCAGCCTGGTATTCACCTATTTTGGCAGCAGGAATGTGCCAGAAATCATCAGGAGTCCTGTAAAACTCCGGATCAACAGGGTAAGTACAATGGCTGGAAAAACCAAGGGAAGTGAAACCTTTAGCAATTGCGCTTTCTACCATTTCCCGTGCAGAATTTTTTCCATCACAAAAAGTACAATGAGTATGAAGATTGATTTTTTCAGTCATAATTACATGTTGCCTTTGATTGTAGCAAGAGATTTCTGAATCAATACATTAGGCTTCTGAGGCTTTACAAGATAATGTTTTGCACCAAGACTTAATACTTTGACAATCGAATCACGCTGTATATTTGCAGAATAAACAATTACATCAGGTGTATTTGAACGCTGGTGCAAAAATTGAAGTACCTGGATGCCAGAGTTGTCAGGCATAAGAACATCAAGAATTACAAGATTAAATTTATCCTGAATGTATGAGTCGCAGAATACTTTACCAGAATTGTAAACAGTAACATTGGCACTGATACTTTCGTAAATCTGTTTAGTCTGTTCCGCAGATTTTGCATCAGCATCAATAATTGCAACATTTAAAACCGTTCCATCATCAAGGCTTCCACCAGCTTCATAAGAAAAGCGTGTATCAACAGTACCAGAGTCATCTCCAAATTCGTTGGATTGAGTAAGAATTTTATCAGTAATCAAATCGGAAACACTGGAAGTGATAGTTGTATCTACAAGAGAAGTAAGCAGGCGAGGAAGCTGATTAGCCATTTCAATATCTGCATACTGTGGATGTCCAGAAAGAAGTTCCTTTACAAAAGGGCTTAAAGAAAGAATCTTAACGTTTTTGTTATGAACCTTTGGACAAGCTAATACATTATCAATCAAAAATTCAATGTTATAGCCGTCAATAAAGGAAAGCTCCAGGTTAGTAAGCATAATAACGATTTTTGGGTTATCAATTTCTTCCCGTTCAATCATTTCAGAAAGCTTATACTGGAGCAATACCATTTTTTCACGGTTCAAACCATGTGCCAGTTCAATGAAAATAAGGTTACCATTACGGTGAAGGTCAAGAACACAAGGGGTTGTATCGATTGAAAGAGGTGTGTGCAGAATTTTTCCGATGGAATCAAAGAAAATGTCAAACTGAATAGGTTTTGCAAAGTATTTTACGACACCATATTTTGCAAGTGCCGCAAGATTGCTTTTGTCCTGGGAAGGACCTGTTACAACTACAGGGATATTGATTGTATTAAAGTTTTCAATCTTTCGTTCCAGAAATTCCATTTCTTCCTGACTATCATCTTCCATATCCAAAATAATAAGATTTGGCAAAACTGTAATCATTTTTGTGTAAGTATCACGGTTTTCCTGAGTAAGAATAACTTCAATCTGGTCTTCTTCGAGTTTAGTTGTCAAAAATTCACGAAACAAAGTGTGTTTGTCTGCAATAAGTACCTTTTTCATTCTTATATAATATCACAGAAAAAGGTAACAGTCATCAGTTTGGTGAGTTAGAGTGAGTTAGGTGAGCCAGGGGGAGCCAGGGGGACGGTTCTCTAGGTTAGGGGAGGGGAAAGTCTTCCCCTGGCTCGCACTTCGTTGCTCGCCACCCCTTCTAGCGGGGGTGTGCCCCCGCAACGCCCCCAGAAAAGCCTGGAGAACCGTCCCCCTGGCTCCAAACCGAGAGAACCGTCCCCCTGGTCCCCATTTCTATGAACGAAAAAATTCCCTTGCCGATTGGTGGGAAAATTTATTATATTTATGGTACTAGTTGAAAATATTAAAAGAGGTAAAATAAATGGCAAAACAGTTATTGTTTAGTGAAGATGCTCGTAAAAAGCTTTTGAGTGGTGTGGAACAGATTTCTAAGGCTGTAATGACAACCTTGGGACCTTGTGGTCGTATGGTTATGATGGACAAAAAATATGGTTCACCTGTAATTACAAAAGACGGTGTTTCTGTTGCAAAGGAAATTGAACTTGAAGATCCATATGAAAATATGGGTGCTCAGTTTGTTCGTGAAGTAGCTTCAAAAACAAATGATGATGCCGGTGACGGTACAACAACAGCTACTGTACTTTCTTATGCTTTGGTTCGCGAAGGTGTAAAATCTGTTGCAGCTGGTATGCGTCCTATTGAAATTAAACGCGGTATGGATAAGGCTGTAAAAATTGCTGTTGATGAAATTAAGAAGAATGCAAAACCTGTAAAGGGAACTGCTGATATTACAAACATCGCTACAATTTCTGCAAACAATGATCCAGAAATTGGTAAAATGCTTGCTGAAGCCATTGAAAAGGTTGGTAAAGACGGTGTTATTACTGTAGAAGAATCTAAGAACATGGAAATGACTGTTGATACTGTTGAAGGTATGCAGTTTGACCGTGGATACATTTCATCATATTTTGTAACAGACCGTGAACGCATGGAAGCTTCTTTTGATGACGCTTATGTATTGATTTACGATAAAAAGATTTCTGCAATGAAAGATCTTCTTCCAATTTTGGAAAAGGTTGCAAATGCAGGTCGTGCTCTTGTAATCATCTGTGAAGATGTAGATGGTGAAGCTCTTACAACTTTGGTATTGAATACTATCCGTGGAACTATTAAATGTTGTGCTGTTAAAGCTCCTGGATTTGGTGACCGCCGTAAGGAAATGCTCCAGGATATCGCTATTTTGACTGGTGCAACTGTTGTTTCAGAAGAAATTGGTATGAAGCTTGAAACTGCTGATCCATCTGTTCTTGGTCAGGCTAAATCTATCAAAATCGACAAAGACAACACAACAATCGTTGGTGGCGCTGGAACACAGAAAGCTATTAAAGATCGTGTTGCTGAAATCAAAATTGCTATTGAAAAATCTACATCAACATACGATAAAGAACAGCTTCAGAAACGTCTTGCTAAATTGGCAGGTGGCGTAGCTGTTATTTCTGTTGGTGCTAACACAGAAACTGAAATGAAAGAATTGAAGTTCCGCGTAGAAGATACAATTGCTGCTACTCGTGCTGCTTTGGAAGAAGGTATTGTTTCTGGTGGTGGTATGGCATTAATCGAAGCTTCTAAAGCTTTGGCTGAAGTTCCTGCAGATCTTACAGAAGATGAAAAGGTTGGTTTCAAAATTGTACGCCGTGCATTGGAAGAACCTATCCGCCAGATTTCTGAAAACGCTGGTCTTGACGGTGCAGTTATTGCTGAACGCGCTAAAAACGAAAAGAAAGGTGTTGGTTTCAACGCTAGAACTAACGAATGGGTAAACATGCTTGAAGCAGGTATTATTGACCCAGCTAAAGTTACATGTTCTGCATTAAAGAATGCGGCTTCTGTTGCTGGTACATTACTTACAACAGAATGTGCTATTACAGACATCCCAACTCCACCAGCCCCTGTAGCTCCAGCCGCTCCTGACATGGGTGGAATGTACTAATGCAAAATTCCCTGCTAGTTTGCGCAGCAAACTAGGTAAGCACGCCTAGCGTGCGACATATGGGTGGTATGTATTAATAGTCTATTGTACTAATAAGAAGTACATTAAGCATATAAGGCGCTGATTTTTCAGCGCCTTTTTTTATCACTAAGCTGGGAGTTGTAACTGCAACACTTTATCTTCAAAATAAAACTTTGTATAGTTATGATATGTATATGTGTGTTGATTTTAAAAATCCTTTTGTAATAATTTTTATTGTTGGTACTGTTTTAAGTTTTATTATCCATCAGTTTCTGGAATTCATAGATTTTAGAGCCAGAGTAAAGAATGGTGGTAAAGTACCTGAAATCCTGGCTGATATTCCTGCGGCTAAAGAAAAGTTTAATGAAGAAAACTTAAAAAAGATTTGCGAATATGAAAATGCAAAATATTTTGCCTGGATTCCATCATCGTTATTAAATCTTATAATGGAACTGTCTTTAATCATATTTGGTTTTTATCCGTTTGTATTCAATATGGTTACAGGATGGTTTGGCTTTCCTGCTGGGGTAGGAAGCACCTGGCTTGTATTTGCAGCTTTTCTTGTTTTGTCATCAATTCCAGCAGAAATAGTAGCCCTGCCTTTTTCTTTATACAGGGAGTTTGTTGTAGAAAAGAAATTTGGTTTTAGTAATATGACTTTTAAATTATGGCTGTTGGACCAGTTAAAGGAATTACTAGTTGGTGCAGTTTTGGGGTCTGTTTTAATTTTTGTGGCTTCATTGTTTTTTGTAAAATGTACAGACAGCTGGTGGTGGATTCTTGCTGCTGTATTAATAGGCTTTACTTTCCTTATGCAGATTGTATATCCGAAGTTTATTGCGCCGTTATTTAATAAGTTTGAACCATTACCGGAAGGGGAAGTAAAAGATAAAATCACTAAGATTTTAAATAAATGTGGATTTAAGAACGGTGGCCTTTTTGTAATGGATGCCTCAAAACGAAGTGGTCACAGCAATGCTTACTTTAGTGGTTTTGGAAAAGCAAAACGAATTGTTCTTTATGATACACTAATCAACTCTATGACTTCTGATGAACTGGCTTCTGTTCTAGGTCATGAGCTTGGTCATTATAAGCTGCATCATATTACTAAAAGATTATGTGTAATGATTCCTTTAGAATTTATTCTTTTGTTTGTTCTTTATAAACTGGCTCAGTTTACATCTTTGTACGAAGGCTTTGGTTTTACGGGAATTGATGGTGGAAATGTTGCTGCTGTTCAATTTATTGGATTGTTCCTGGCAACAGAAATTTATGGGGCAATTTCAGAAATACTTTCACCTTTAATGAACTTTTCTTCCCGCCGCGATGAATACCAGGCAGATGCCTACGCTAAAAAAGTTTGTGGAACTGGAGACCATTTAATCAGCGGATTGATAAAGTTGAATGCAGAAAACTTAAGTGAACTGCTTCCTCCAAAACTTTATGTTATGTGGAATTTCAGTCATCCAACTTTAGTGGAACGGGTGACAGCATTAAAAAAAGAAGATTAGAGGGAAATTTTCATTCCAATATTAACAATCATACCCTGCACATTTTCGCCAGAGAATACGGTACCTACAGGCAGGAAAATACTGGCTGTAGGTCCAGCCTTTAAATTTCCTGTAAGACCAAACAACCAGGATGCACTTCCTGAAATATAAACATAGCGTGCATTTTTCCAGAACCATTTGTTTATGGCAGAAACATCATCTGCAACTGTGCCTGAATATCCAGAATCTGAATTATTTACACCGTTGGCTTTAAGTCCAATACGTGCAAATAATGCAACTCCTGCATTTAACTGTAATCTGTTCTGTCCGTAGTAGAGCGAAAAAACTATTGGAAAGTTAACCATAAAAGATAATGTTTGGGTTGTTCTGTTTTCAATTTCGGCAGGTAAAGCCATTCCATCATAGTATAGATGATACATTGAAAAGAAAGTAACAGTTGGTTCAAATGCAAGAAACGTATAATTAGGCCATATAAGACCAAATGAAATTGGATATACAATTGGTGAAGGTGCACTGACTGTTGTGCTGGATGTATTAAAATAAAGTCCAGGTCCCATGGAAGCAACAAAGTCTGTGGAATGAATTACATCTTTAAATGAAGCTGGCTGTGCATAAATTTTTCCATCAAGACCACGTGTTTTTTTTTCTTTAGGAGCTTCTACTGCAGGAGAATCGGTTACAGAAACTTCTGTTTCCTGTGCAAAAACAAAAAATGTGGATAGAGAAAAAAGAATTGCAAATATAAGTTTATTCAGCTTCATAATCAACTATCCTATAATAACTTGCTGTAAAGACTTTTATCAAGATTTACTTCAAGAATTCCGGAACGGGCTGTAGTGTAGAAATTTGTTTCTTCCCAGAAGGCATACAAAGTAGAGCCCGTAATTACAAAATCAGAATATTTGAATCCGGCTGGAAGCTTTGGCAGTCGTACGGCAACAGGTTTTCCTTCTCTAAGAATGTGTTTTCCAGGAAGAGCACCTTCTATAAAAAGGGTTCCATCTTCAAATAATGCGGCACTCCAGCTCTGAGCAATAATGGCCTTTGCGTTCAGTACATCTGCTTCATCTTTAATTTGATTGTTAAATTTTCTAGGAGAAACACCACCTGCAGTTTTTACTTCTATAAGAAAATTGCGACGGTCTTCAAATCCGGAAAGCAGCTTTTTAATTCTTTCTGGTGCTTTTTTGTAAGGTAATTCAGCTTTTGCTTCTTTAAAATCATCAAGGGTTGATTCTTTGATTATGATGTTTGACTCTGCCGAACTAGGTGAAACATTTAACAGTGAAATTCCAGGTTTCCAGTCTATGTAAGAAAAAGAGTTCTTTGTATCAGAAATTGTTTTTACACTGCAAAGCCAGTTTAAACCATCCCAATAAAAATCTGTGACTTCAGAATTAGGTTCCTTTGTAAGATTATTGCAATTTACAATTGGATAACAGATTTCTGCTTTATCATCGTATTGAATTAAAAACAGATGATTTGAGCTGTTGTTTTTATATAAAGGATCTGTGATTGTATCATTAAAAAAAGCACTTTTGTAAACGGAAAAAACCGGAGTGTCGTTTAAAAATACCAGATTTCCAGAGGTCCTGTCTTTAAAAAGATTTATATCTTTAGTCAAAGTAATGTGGTCGTTTTCAAGGCAAAGGATTCCAAGACGGTTTACAACTGCAAAGCCTTTGATTTCATTTTCTACAGAACCTGTACAGTTTGCAGAAGAAACACGTTTTGCTTCGGTCCATGGCAAAAATGGCACAGCTGTGGCATTTTGTGGTACAGAAATTTTTTCGTAGCCATTTGGAGTAAATGAATACCAGGTGTGATTTCCTTTTTGAATTTCTACAGCTGGAGTTTCTTCAATTGTAACTTTAACCTGTTTTTTGCTGCAGGCTGAAAAGGTAACGAGAATTGCTGTAATTATAACCAAAGATATTTTTTTCATAGTGCTTCTTTAAGTATCGGCACAAAAATCCATTGAAGTGATATATTTTTTCCACTGGAACCGGTTATAAGAACTCCGTAGTTTTCCTGATATAAAAACAGCTCCGGTTCGTTTTTTTTAAGCGTCAGGGGATGGTGACCTTCCAGATAATGGTTCATAGGAATGTAGGAGGAGGTTAGAGGGAAATCCAAAGTGACGGTGTACAGGTTTGTGGGGGTTAGGTAGGTGGAGCTGAAGCTTTGGGTTGAAAGATTTTCCAGAAGGCGAGTGGAATCCAGCTGCCAGGGATTATAAAAATTGTCGGTCAGGTTTAGTTCCAGTTCTTCCAGATTTTTTTGTTGATTGATTGAGATTGTTTCCATAAGCTTTTTCCAGTTAAAGCTTGAAATATAGGTGTTGATTTGTTCTGGTGGTAACTGGTTTTCCAGACCATTTGCAATCAGGCGGTTCATTATATCTGCCGAAAAACCGTTTTCCCAGGATAAAGTCTGACAGCTTGAATCAGAATCAAAATCATAAGGATAGATTGTTCCTGCTGGCTTAAAAAACTGCAGCTTTGAATTGTTGGCAAGTTTTGTTATTGGCTGAGCCAGTACAGAAACAGGTTGATTTTTTGATAGCTGAAGCTGGAAAGATGAATCTGTTGTGGTAAAGGTTTGCACTTCCCATGGGCAGCTTGCACTTATTTGCCAATAGGTGCAGCCGGAAGGTGGAATCTGGGGCAAATAAAAGGTTACCTTTTCGGTTGTGGAAAAGCTTGAAAACTTACAGCCTGCAATGGCAGGCCATAAAAATAATAAGGCCAATATAAAGGTAATATTTCTCATACTTATATATTGGCCATAGTTAATATGTTTTCGGAAATGATTATCCAAAAATTATTTATATTTTGCAATTTCTGCCTGACAAAGCTGGTCGCAAACCTCGTTGTACTGGATTCCTGCGTGTCCCTTTACCCAGTTCCAGTTTACATTCAAACCTTCATTCAAGGCATCCAGCTGCATCCATAAATCCTGATTTTTTACAGGCTTTTTGTCTGCAGTTTTCCAGCCTTTAGCTTTCCAGCCTTTAATCCAGGTAGTAATGCCGTTTTTAACATACTGGCTGTCGATGTTTACAATTACTGAACGGCCGGCAAAGCTTGGTGTGTTATGAACAACTGTAAGAGCTGTAATTGCAGCCATAAGTTCCATGCGGTTGTTTGTTGTAAGCTTTTCACCGCCACTAAGCTGTTTTGCAATTCCGTCTGCAATTACAACAATACCCCAGCCACCAGGACCAGGATTTCCGCTGCAACCACCATCGGTATAGATTACGATATCGTTCATTAGGCAATAACACCTTTTGTACTAGGGATGCTTCCTTCGCGGCGTGGGTCAATTTCTGTGGCTGCCCGGAGTGCACGACTTACAGCTTTAAAGCAGCCTTCAACCTTGTGATGGTCGCTGCGGCCACGAATTACATCAATGTGTAAGTTGCACTGTGCAGAGTTTACAAAGCCCTGCCAGAAATCTTCAAAACAGTCTGTCTGGAAAGATGATTCTTTTCCGCCGCTTACAGAAACTAATGGCATTCCTGTAAGATTTGCATTGCTAACTAAGAATGGACGGCCACCAAAATCTACAGCAGCCTGAATCAAGCTTTCATCCATTGGATAAATAAAGAAGCCTGCACGGTAAATGCCTGCACAGTTTCCAAGTGCCTTACGGAAGCATTCTCCAAGAACAATACCTGTATCTTCAATAGTGTGGTGCTGGTCTACTTCTAAATCTCCTTTGATGCTTCCAGACAAATCAAAAAGTCCGTGTTTACAGAATGATTTAAGCATGTGGTCAAAAAATCCGATTGGATTTTCAACTTCACATTTTCCAGTTCCATCTAAGTTTAATGTAAGTTCAATCTGAGTTTCCCCAGTAATTCTTTTTACAGTTGCTGTACGCATTTTGTACTCCTGTTTTATTTTTTTATTGTCACACGGATTCGAAAAATCTAACGATTTTTCAAAGTTGATGATTAAAATATAATAAGTGAACTATAAAAAAGAAAGAAAATAAAAATTCTTTAAGGATTTTACGTTAGTAAAATCGAATCCGTGTGACATTTAATCTGTCACACTTAAAAATTAAAGCATTACTTTTCTAAGTTCATATTCAACAATATCCGAAGCTCCAAGAGACTGGAGTTTTGGTAACAATGTTGGAACTTCTGATTTTTTAACAGCAATTTTAACAGCGTAACCGTTTCCGCCAAAGAGTGGAGAAACTGTTGGGCTCTTCATTGCAGGAATACCTTTGATTAAAGAATCGAAGTCTTTTTCTGCAACATTCATTTCAAGCATAACGCGGTCACGGGCATTAAGAACTGTTTCGAACAACATCTTAAGTTCCATGATTTTCTGTTTTTTTTCTGGATCATTCATTGCTTCTTTTGAAGCGTACATTCTTGTTGAAGATTCCATTAAAGTATCAACAATCTTAAGGCGATTTGCTTTTAATGAAGAACCTGTGGAAGTGTTATCAATAAGAATCTGAGCAATTGAATCTTCTGTATCCTGAACAAAGCCTTCGCTGGTTCCCCATGTACGGAAAATTGTGCCGTCGATTTTTTTATCTTCTACATATTTTTTGCTTAATGCCTGATACTCTGTAGCAATTGTAACTGGTCCTTTAAGAAGCTTGTCATAATCGCGAGCTTCTGGGATTGCAGCAACGATGCGAACCGGGTCAAATCCCAAATCCATAATTTCTACAACTTTATCTTCTACGCCATTTTCGTAAACCCAGTCTTTTCCGCTGAATCCAAGGTCTGCCTTGTTGTTTGCCAAAAGAAGGCTTGTAATCTGAGGCTTTACAACCTGGAATGCTAAATCTTTCTGGTTTGTTGTTGGAAAATACTGTCTGTCAGGAAGATGGATTGAAATACCTACATCGCTTAATAATTCGTAAACCGATTCGTAAATTCTTCCTTTTGCTAATAAAATCTTTAATTTGTCCATTTTATAACTCCTGACATTAATATAATTGTTGCCATAATAATAGAAAAAAACTGTGTAAATTTCAATTATTTGTAATGGGAATACTTTA
>JAEDFM010000079.1 GCA_016292805.1 Treponema sp.
CGGTGGAAAGTCAGTCATTGTACCGCTACCGCTCAATGTGTTTAAGAAAATGCTCGTTGATTCTTTTAAAGCTTCCTATACACCTAACCCACAGCAAGTAAAATCATTCTTTGAATATTCAAAATCAATTGCTTCTGAAAGCCATAGCGAACAAGAATGGTATAACAAAATTGTAGAAAAGGCATTGAATTGGCTAGAATAAAAATCAAATGTTCGTAGCCAATTATAAAAAGCATCACTTTCACATATACTGCAGCAGTTCCTTACATTGATTTAGTGCAGCGATGATATTTTACCCCAACGGAAAGTATCAAATTGTAAATTACAATTACGCAACTAATGAACCAACGGCAGGGGATGTAATATCTGAAGGGATCTGGTCAGGCAGTTTTGATGAAAGTGGAATTATTTACTTTAAGCTTTGAACTGCTCCAGTTCGGTGCCAATCTGTCTGATGGAATCTTCCAGCTCCTCTGCAAGTACTGTAAGTTTATCACTGTTAGTACTTATCTTAAGAGAACCTGAATTCATTTCTTCCATACTGGCTTTGATATGACTTTCCTGTTCCTGAAGTCTGCTGATGTGATTGACGATCAAAGACTTTTCTTCAGTCATAACAGCTGATGCCTGTTTTACCCGGCTTGTTGTTTCATTAACAATATTCAGAGATTCAGTAATTCTGCCGGAACCATTTTCCTGATTTTTCATTTCATAACCGATTTTCTGAACAAATTCACCGGTAGTTTTAATTTCTTCAGAAACTTTTTCGAAGGCTTCTTTAGATTCAGCAGAACCTTCAACAATGCCAGAAATAGTTTCTTCAATCTGCATCAGTTTGGCGCTGATAGTAGAAGACTGTTCTGCAGAAGTTTCAGAAAGCTTACGGATTTCGTCAGCAACAACAGAGAAACCTTTTCCTGCTTCTCCGGCGTGGGCAGCTTCAATTGCAGCGTTCATGGCAAGAAGGTTTGTCTGTTCTGCAATAGCAGAAATAGCATTATTTGCTTCCTGAAGCATTTCGCTCTGCTGCTGAATGTCGTCAATCTGTCTGTTTACAGCGTTATGCTTGTTGATTCCAAGAATCAGGTTGTTTTCAAGGTTTACATAAGATGAAGAAAGTTTATCTACAGTCTGATTTACGGAACTGATGCTGGTTACAACGCTGCTGATGGCAGAAGAAGCATCATTTACATTTTTATACTGAGTTTCGATAAGATTGTTTAAATCACCGATTGTTGAAGAAATCTTGTTAACGGCCTGAGATGTCTGTGCAACGCATTCTGACTGGCTGGCAAAACCGTTGTTAAGTTTCTTGATTTCAGCAATGATTTCTTCAATTGCCATGCAGACTTCAGAAACACTTCCGGAAAGCTTTTCTCCGTTTTCTGAAAGTTCACCGTCAGAGCTTTTTAAGTGCTGAACAATAACCTGCAGTTTTTCAACGAACTGGTTAAAGTTTTCAATGAGTTTTGGAATAACAGCCATGCCGGCCTTAGAGTTGTTTATATCGATGCGCTTACTCAGGTCTGCTTCACTTCCTGCAAACTGAGAAATAGCACTGGAAAGAGTATTCAAAGGATTAACGATTCTAACGGCAGTCAGACAGGCAAAAAGAACCAGAATAAGGGCAAGAACCACAACAGCAGGAATAGCTGAGTTTTTAAGGAAGGCTCCCCCAGTAAATTTTTCGAAAATTACAATACTCCAGCCACAGGATTCAACAGGAGAAATTGAATAAACAGTAAACAATGTAGAATAGAAAGAATTTTCCGAAACTTTAAGGTCGCCGTTGAAACCCTTAAGGTCAGGAAGGTGATCAGAAATAATGGTTTTTGCTTCAAGGAGATTTAAGTCAGTAGCACCAGAAATTTCGAGATTTGAGTTATAAAGATACATTTCGTATTTTTCTGGAAGGTTTGTATACATTGAAGAAACAAAGTCTGACAGAGGGATTCCAGTTCCTATGATTCCCAGGAAACCACCCTGCTCATCTCGTACAATGGCATTAACCCACATATAAGTCTTTTTTAAGCCCACATCATAATCTACGAACAGGTCGTAGTCTTTTGTCATATTTGAAGTGGCTATATACCAGGCTGATGAGGGATCTGATTTATCAAGATTATAAACAAGATTACCGTTACTGTAATAATTAAGATCCTTGTCATTAATCATAAATGTAAGATGACTTAAAAAAGAATCCTGATAAGCAGCAACTTCCTTAAAAGCCTGAGAAGCAAGTGCAGAATCAGAAGGATTTTTCATGTAGGAAACAATTAAAGGCGATTTAGACATCTGAATGCTTAATGCCATCTGGTCTTTTATGCCGTTATTGAATTCCAGAAGCTTGGTCTGCTGCAGCTGCAACAACTCTTTTTTAGCATTTGATTCAAAAAGAAAACGAGAACCTGCAGTAACAAAAACAGCAGTTACACAGAGCAAAACCGCAAATACCGCGAGTTTAATAGCATTTTTAGCTTTCATAAACACTCCCTAAAGAACATAAGAATTATAACATAAATAATCATCTTTTTCCAGAAAAGAAAAAAAATTTAAGGGAATAAAGAGAATGCTACAGACAGATCAGAACACCATTCAGGGCAGACTGCGTCAGATTACTTTTATAAATTCTTCGTCGCATTTCCCGGTGCAACCCCGGCTGCAATCTGCCGTGTTGGCTTTTGCATGATTAGGGATTTTTATGGCTCCTTATTCTAAAACAAGCATTACCTTATTAGATTTACTTCTGATTTTTCCATTCTTTACAGGATAAACTTCAGAAAGAGATTCCAGTTCCTTTACCTGCTGTGGTTCTGAATCACAGAAAGCTGCAGGATCAATATATTCAATAGTTGAAGGAAGCTTTACTGACTCTAGGGCCGGGCAAGGATTAAAAGCAAATCTATCGATCTGCTTTACACCTTCATTCACAATAATTTTTTTGAGTGAGTCACAGTCCGAGAAGTTATTTCCATCAACTGATTCAAGGGTGCCAGGAATTTCTATTGATTCCAGCGACTCGCAGTACCTAAAGACTTCATGCTTCATACTTGTAAGCTTCTTTGGAAGTGTAATATTCTGAAGCTTCTTGCAAGAAAAAAATGCCTGATTACCAATTTTCTCTACTGTATCAGGAATATTGATTGACTTTAGTTCAAGACATCCGGCAAAAGAACAATCTCCTATTACAGTAATTTTTTCTGGTAGCTTAACAGTCTCAAGTGCAGGGCAGTGTTCAAAAAGCCTGGCTTTCAATTCTGTAATGGCTTTAGGAATCTCAATTGACTTAAGACTTTCGTCTCCAGTGAAAACTTCATAATCAAGTTCTTTAAGATTTTCAGGAAGTTTGATTTCCTTAAAACCACATCGGGCAAGAGAAAACTGTTTTATTACGGTAACACCCTCTGGAATGATGAGTTCTTTTAATGATTCACAATGGTTAAACAAAGAATATTCAAGACTCTTAATTCCAGACGGAAGATTTATTTTCTTCAAACTGGAACAACCATCAAATGCAAAGCGACCTATCTTTTTTACACATTCAGGAATTTCAACTGTTTCAAGATTCTTAAATCCCTGGAAAGCGCTTTCCCCTATTTCTGTAATTCCTTCTGGAATAACAACTTGCTTTTGATTTGGCCGCATAAACTTTACAAGCACATTATTTTCGATTAAAAACTCAGGGTCTTCTGCTTCTCCATCCTGACACTTAACAGAGGCTGCTTTTACATCTGAATTGAGAAGATATTCCTTACCTTCTACTTTTTCCCAATCTTCTTTAGAACCGGCAAAATTGATTTCAGATAAAAGCTGACATTCACTAAAGGCGCCTTCCTGAATAACCTTCAATGATTTTGGAAGGGTTATTTTTTTTAATTTTAAGCAAAAATTGAAGGTACTGTATTCTATTGTTGAGATTCCTTCTGGAATAACAATTTCTTCAAGAGCACGACAATTTTTGAATGCACTGGCTTCGAGTATTTCAAGTTCTTTTGGAAGTGTAACTTTTTGCAGGCTCCAGCAATATGCAAAGGCACTGTGTCTGATAGCTTTTACACTGTCTGGAACTACAACGCTTAAAAGAGAAGCGCAGCCACTAGCGCATCTTCCGGCAAAAGCTTCTCTGGCAATTTCTATAACTCCATCTGGTATTTCAATATCAACTGCAAATTTTGAATTTGTACATTTTTCAAGAATATTATTTTTGATTGTAAGAACTTTCTTTTCGTTAGCCATTTTACCCTCTGAATTAATTATAAATGTGAAATTTGGGTTTTGCAAAGAAATTTTTTTAAGTATAATTATAAATGAGGAAATAATTATGTGTTCAAGAGTTTTATTTTGTAATATTGGTTGGACTAAATACTATCGAGGACAAATTATGCTAAGCCCTTTGTCCAGACACTTTTTTCCAAAAATAACGAATTAAGCAGC
>JAEDFM010000030.1 GCA_016292805.1 Treponema sp.
TATATGATTTTAAAAGTAATTACAACTCAAAATATATAGAATTCTGTGGATTTTTAGGTAGGGTGGTGTATAATTAATTAACTTTATAAACTATCGACTTGTGCTCAACTGCTGCTTTGCGTTGTAACGGGCAACAGCTTCGTCAAGTAAAAGCTGAATTAATTCAGGGAACTTTAAACCTGCTGCATCACACATTTTTGGGAACATACTGATTGGAGTAAAGCCTGGCAAAGTATTTATTTCGTTCAAATAAACTTCTTTTGAATCACGGTCAATAAAGAAATCTACCCGGGAAAGACCTGTGGCATCCAGTACTTTATAGGCAGCACAGGCTGTTTTTCTGATTTTTTCCAGATCGTTTTCTGTAAGTTCAGCTGGAATTAAAAGTTTTGCTCCATCTGGATCGTTATACTTTGCATCAAAATCATAGAAAGTATGACTAGGTGCAATTTCACCTGGAATATAAGCAACAACTTCTTCTACATCGCTGTCAGCTGGATATGTAACTGAGTTACCTGTAACAGAACATTCAACTTCACGGGCATTAATAGATTTTTCAATCAATACTTTGTCATCCCACTGAAATGCTTCCATAAGGGCAAAGTTCAATTCTTTTTTATTGTTTGCTTTGCTGGCACCATTAGAAGAACCTGCACAGCAAGGTTTTACAAACATTGGGTAACCAAGTTCTTTTTCTGTAGCTTCAATAAAATCATCATATACAACTGAATCAAGCATTACAAATCGTTTCATACATACATATGGAACTACTGGAAGTCCAGCTGCCTGCCATATCATTTTAGTTTTTTCTTTATCCATTGTAATTGCTGAAGAAATATGGGTACAACCAACATAAGGAACATCAGCCATTTCAAATAAGCCCTGAATAGTTCCGTCTTCGCCATAGGTTCCGTGGAGGGCAGGGAATACAACATCAATATTCAAAGATTTTCCGCCTGCTACAAATGCATCCTTTTTTGCACCTGGAATAAGGCTTACAGCTTTTGCTTCATCTTCTTTAATAGTAAGAATTGCCTTTTCGTCAGCACAAATGCGCTGGTATTCAGAATCTTCCTGAACATACCATTTGCCGGCTTTTGTAATACCAATAAGAACAACTTTATTTTCTTTAGACATTCCGCGAACAATTGCTGATGCTGAAATTAAACTGATTTCGTGTTCACCGGAACGACCGCCATATATAACTGCTATATTCATTTGTTATTAACCTCTCATTTCTGCCAATGCATTTTTTGCTTCTGTGATTTCATCATAAGGCATTGTGTAATCTTTATAAATAATACTGTTTTCGTGGGATTTACCCAACAGGAGAACAATATCATCTTGGCCAGCTTTTTTAAATGCTTCTCTGATAGCTTTTGGTCTGTCATGAATAATAAAAAGATCTTTATCCATAACTTTACCTTCTTTTTCGGCACCAACAGCAATCATTTTTAGCAATTCAACTGGATCTTCGCCCCGAGGGTCTTCATCTGCAAGAATTACAACATCACAATACTTAGCTGCAAGCGCACCCTGTAAAGGTCGTTTTGTAAGGTCTCGTTCACCGCCGCTTCCAAATACACAAATCATTTTTCCTTTACAGCGACTGCGGATTGGAGGAAAGATGGTTTCAAAACTAGAAGGAGTGTGAGCATAATCGATAATTAATTCGAAAGGTTGACCTTCTGTAATTTCTGTCATGCGGCCTTTTATAGGAATAAGTTCTGGAATATGAGCAGCAACCTCCTTTTTAGAAATGCCTGTAACATTACTTACGGCCATAATTGTAGCCATAAGATTATATGCATTAAAGCTTCCTGGAAGTTTAGAGCTTATTTCTGCCTGGAAATTACCATCGTTAGAGTCCATTGTGAAGGTGAGTGTGCTTGCATCTGATTTGATGTTTGATGCAATGTAATATTCTGTAATAGAAGCCGGGATTTCTGGCAGTTCAGCGGTCTGCCCTGTAACTGCAGCTTTTCCGGCCAGTCCATTGGAAGTAAAGCCTGCAACTTTAGATTTTGTGCACTCTGCAAAGTAGAGTGCAGAAGGATCTTCCAGATTTACAATTCCCAACGGATTGATTTTGATTGTTTCACCTGCAATTGTTTTAATATGATTATGTTTATCTAATGAGCGGAAAAGATTTGCTTTATCGGAACGGTAAGTTTCAAAGTTTTTGTGGAATTCCAGATGTTCCAAAGTTACATTCATGAATACGCCGCAGTCAAAAATAATATTGCCGCAGCGGTTTAATTTTGTTGAAAGTCCATGAGATGAAGTTTCTACAACTGCGTATTCACAGCCATTTAACAGCATTTCATTTAAGTGATGTTGTATGATTGGTGCTTCCGGTGTTGTCTGATGCTGAGGATTAGGAACTGCTTCGCCTCCAAAAGAATATTCAACAGTAGAAATAAATCCGGCTTTTTTACCACATGCGCGGAGTAGCTGCCAGATAAAGCTTACAGTTGAAGATTTTCCTTCTGTACCTGTTACGCCAATAACAATAAGTCGTTCTGAAGGATTATCATAGAAACGGGCAGATAATGGTGCCATTGCAAAACGAGAGTCTGGCACATTAATTAATGCTGGTGCAAATTTTGGAGTTTCATCAGAAAGTGCATTTAATAATGTGCGTTTCATGATTGCTTCGGCAACATCTTTTTTTTGAGAAGGTGTTAATTCACCCTGAAAAACAACTGCATTTGCACCTGCAAGAATTGCCTGGGCAATATATTTATTTCCATCAGTATGTGTTCCTGGAAGCGCAAAGAAAAGTGAATCCTGTTTAACTTCTCTGGAGTCAAATACTAAATTAGAAACTGGAATATTATTTATTTCAGAAAGATCATCTATTTTTGTCATGTCTGCAGCTACAACAGTATTTGTAAAAGCAGGCAAAAGTTGTGATAATATTTTTTTCATGGTTAAAGTATACTCTTAAAAAGGAGTTTAGTCATCAATAGGATTTTTATGATTTTATTGATATAATTATTTTACTATGTTTGAAGTTAGAGTAGAAGCCGATTTTGCGGCAGCACATTTTTTACGAGATTACAATGGTAAATGTGAAAATCTTCACGGCCATAATTATAAAGTTTATGCCCATGTTCGCGGCGAAAAGCTGAATGAAGGTGGAATGCTTATGGATTTTACCCAGCTTAAAGGTGCCCTTAGAACTGTTTGCAAAAGCATTGATCATACAAATCTTAATGATTTAGAAGTATTTAACCAGAATCCAAGTGCAGAACGAATTGCTATGTTTATTTACAACGGCATTATTGCAGAATGCAAAAAAAATGGAGTTGATTTATCTGATGAACCAGGTAAAACAACTCCAGTATTGTTTGCTGTTGATGTCTTTGAAACAGACACCAGCAGAGCAAGATATTCTATTTAGCGGTATTGATTACAGCCCAAAATGTCTTGGTTGTCTCGAAATTATCGAACAAAAGAGGATATTTTACATTGTCCTTATAAATCCATGAAGATTTATTGTTAATGCCCCAGATTGTTACATTTGTAACTTTGTTTGTTCCAGAATAATTTTTTCCGTATTTCTGAAGCATTTTAAAGTATTCGCCATAAGCTTTTTTTGCATCTTCCTGAGTTTCTGCACTGAAATCTAATTCAGAAACATGAACATCACAACCAAGTGCAAGGAATCTTTTTAATGCAGCTTCATAGTCACTTGTTCCAGGCCATTTGGTTCCTACATGAGACTGCATTGCAACTACATCAATACGAGGGTTTACAGAGTTTCCGTTAACTGTTTCTGCGGTTCCTGTCTGAACTTCTTTTACAAGAGTTTCAATAGCTGTTGTCTTTAGATGACCTTCTGCATCCCAATATTCATTGTAGTCGTTGTAGCAAAGTTTAACATCTGAGGGAGCATAAGCATTTGCAAAACGGAATGCATTTACAATAAATTCATTACTACCATAAAGCTGATACCAGCGAGAACCACCCTTATTTGGCTTTTGATTGTATGATTCTGAAGATGAATCACCTCTATACCAGTGACCTGAAGTTGCATCATCTGCACAAGCTTCGTTTACAACATCCCATGCCCAAATAATATGATTTCCTGTTCCATAACCGTTTGCAGCTTCCCAGTTAGCAACACATTCAAGAACAGTTTTAATATACCATTCGTGGCGTGCAGTCATAGTTTCTTTGTCTACAAGATTTGAAATAAGCTGGCCATTATATTCTGGTTTGTAGTTTTCTGCAAAGAAACCGTCTGGAGTTTGTGAATGCCATGTAAGTACATGACCTCTCATTCTAATTCTCATGTCTTTACAAGCATTTAAAGTTGCATAAATAAGTTTTTCGCCATTTAAACTAGAAGGAACTTTTATAGTTCTTCCGTTAGAAGCAACAAAATCAACAGTTTCCTGTTTGCTTCCATCTCCATCCCACCATTGTAAAATAAAGCCAGGTTTAAGTTCATTTCCTAAAGTAATTGAATTAGCATGTTTTTTTATACCATTACGAACTTCCTCATAGTAAAGTTCTACAGGCTTTCCCCAAAATCCATCATGTGTATATGTTGCGGTGTATTTATTGGAACCATTCTGGCTTAAACCAAAGTTACCGTATTCAGCAGCTAAACCTATTGAATCAAACTGGTCTTTATAAGTTTCATAAAGTGATGGAACAGACGATGATAACCAGTTTGTAGGAGTCTTACTTTTATCTTCAACTATGCTTTCCTTAGTAACTCCTGTTTCAACTTTTATTTCGGTAAGAGTTGTTTCATCTGTTTCGCCAACAACAGTTACTTTTGCAGCAATATTCTTTACCTGAATTGTAAGATTTGCTGGAGTAACACCGTTTGTATCGATATACAAAACTGGATTGTTATTGAGTAAGATACCTTCCCCTGAACCTGTTACTGTTGTCCATTCTGAAGTTCCGCTTGCAAATGACTGAGAAGCAATTGTTGGATAATAGTCTTTACCATCTTTTGTAGCTGTAATTGTCCATACTAAATTTTCGGCATCCCCTGTGTTTGTAACCTTCATATCGGCAGAGAAGGTGATGTTGATTGTTTTGTTAGCAAATTCCTGAAGGCTGATGGATGCGATGTTCCAGGAGTGGCCTTCCTGCGCTGTTGTTGTTGCAGCGTCGATTGTGTAAACATCAACTTTGGTTTCTGTGTATGCAGGTTTTTGGTTCTGCTGGCAGCTTGTGAAAATAAATGCTGAAATGAGCATTAATCCCGAGAGAGTCATTATAAGTTTTTTCATTTTGTACCTCTAAAAATAGTTTGATTCACTTTTAAAAAAAACTTTATAGGATTAATCTTTATTAACTGAATTTGATTATAGCAAAAGATTAGAAATTTTCGATGGGGTTTTTCCACCAAAAATTCCTAATCTTTTATTAGTAAATTATTTTTATATTAGTTGTGAGCATCTATAAGTGCAGTGAAGGATTCGTTAGGAAAGTATGAATTATTCTTTTTTGTAAATAAAAGAGGATATGTTTTCTGTCCCTTAGAGTTAGGGTTAATCCAAGAATCTTCATTACAAATACCCCAGATTGTTACACAAGTAATCTTGTTTTTTCCTTCGTAGTCTTTTCCGTATTTCTGTAACATCTGGAAATATTTTGTATATGCTTTTGCAGCTGCTTCCTGTGAAGTTGCGCTAAAGTCTAATTCTGTAACGTGAATATCAACACCTAATTCAAGGAATTTTTTAAGAGCGGCTTCATAAGCCGAAGTGCTAGGGAAAGATATACCTACATGAGACTGCATACCCATAACGTCAATTCTTGGTTTTACAGATTTACCGTTTACATTTTTAGCGGCTCCATTCTGAACATTCTTAATTAATTTACAGATAGCATTTGTTTTTTTACCCATGTATTCGTTGTAATCGTTATAACAAAGTTTAACATCTGAAGGGGCATAAGCATTTGCAAAACGGAATGCATTTACAATAAATTCATCATCACCATAAATCTGATACCAGCGAGAACCCTGAGGATAAGCTGTTGGTGATTTATCTTTTGTCTGTGGGGTAGAACCTCTAAGCCATTCTGTGTCTGTTGCATCATCTGCACAAGCTTCGTTTACAACGTCCCAAGCCCAAATAATACGATTTCCTTCCCCATAGCCATTTGCTTTTTCCCATTCATCAACATAGCCAAGAACTGTTTTAATATACCATTCATGGCGTGCTGTCATAGTTTCTTTATCTACAGGATTCTGAAGAATACCTTTTTCTACAGTTGCCTTGTAATTTTCTGCGAAGAAATCATCTGGTGTTTGAGAATGCCATGTAAGAACATGACCACGCATTTGAACACCCATGTCTTTTGCACAGTTTAAAATTGCATAAACAAGATTTTCGTTATTGAGTTTTTCTGGTACTTTAATTGTTTTTCCATTAGACGCTGTAAAATCTACGAATTTACTTCTAGCACCATCTCCATTTTTCCACCAGGCAAATAAAAACTGAGGTTTTAATTCGTTTCCTGTTGTTAAAGTATTTATGTGCTTTTTAAGACCTTCCCGAACTTCATCAAAGTAGAGTTCCTGAGGATTTCCCCATCCCTGATGTACATAATAAGCTGTGTATTTGTTTTCTCCAGCCTGGACCATTCCAAAGTTACCATAAGATGCTGCAAGTCCAACATAATCAAACTTGTCCTTGTAGGTTTCATAAATTGATGGAACAGATTTGTGTGTCCACTGTTTTGGTGCAGCAAAAAGAGTTGCATTCATAGCCATTGTAAATAAAGCTGCTGCTAATACTGATTTAAGTAATTTTTTCATATTAACTCCTTCTGAAAAATTAAATAAGAATTAGGATACTTTTTTCTATCAATAAATCCGGGTAATAAGAAAGCTTTGCTTTGCGAAGGTTTTCAAATCCCAGGTCTTCTTCGCGATTTATATATCTGGTAGTACAGATTTTTGCGAATTCTCTGTTAATAAAAGCATATGCTCCGTGGTGGGCATAAGGCTCTATTGCTTTTTCAAAGTGCACATCAGTTGTTGCATTACCTATAGTTGAGGCTATGCACATTGCTACAGGTTGATTATTGCACATTATTAATCCACCTGAAAGGTCCAATTCATCAAAATTTGTTAAAGCTTTTGTTATAAGTTCCTGTTCTACCAGTAAATCTTCCGGGGCAGTGGTTCCTGTCTGTGTTTCCAGTTCTTTTAACCACTGTTTTTCCACCTGGAGGGCTAAATCTGTATTTTCGTTAGTTAGTGGAACAAAAATACTGTCTTCATGTTTTTTTAAGAATTGATTTATATGGCCACGTTTTTTTGAATATTTTGAGCCAGCTAATTCTGAAAGATTTTTCTGCAGATAAACATAATCGGCCAGATCTCTGTTTTTTACTGACTGAATGCCAGAACCTGGAATGCCAAGGCTTTCTATACAGGTAATTAAAGAGCTGGGGTTTTGTAATGGATTTAACAGTTCTTCTGTGGCAAAGAAAGTATTAGCTTTTATACCTAAAAACTGAGCATCCTGTTTTACAAAGTTCAGGGCAGATTTTAGAGCAGAATCAAGATTTTGATTGGGATTCAGTGCAATTGGAAATCCGTAATAGATAAAATCATTTTCCTTAAAGCGTCTGTACAAAATTCCGTCAGCATAGCAGATTTGTGTGTTGTATTTATTCCTATAAAGAAAAAGATTTACAGGAGAAATATCACATCCAAGAGGTGAATCTTTATATACAGATTGTTTCAATAGCTGTGAGATTTCTTTGATTGTCTGTATTGAGGGAATTTCCCAATTTGCCGGCAGCATGATTAAAATCTAACTGGTACTCCAAGTTTGTCTAAATCTTTTTTTATTCCACCAACAGTATATTTGCCTGAGTGAACCATTGTTGCAATAAGAGCTGCGTCTGCTTTACCTTCCTTAAGAACATCAGCCATATGCTGTGGAGTCCCACCGCCACCAGATGCAATAACAGGAACAGAAACATTTTCTGCAATCATTCTTGTAAGTTCAATATCGTAGCCTTCTTTTGTTCCATCGGCATCCATTGAGTTTAATACAATTTCGCCAGCACCAAGACTTACACCTTTCTTTGCCCATTCAAGAGCATCAAGACCTGTATCTAAGCGGCCACCGTTAATCGTTGTACCGTATCCGCTTGGTTTTGTAGGATCTTTTCGAACATCCATACCAAGAACTATACACTGGTTACCAAAAATTCGGGCACCTTCTGTAATCAATCCAGGATTTTTTACAGCCTGACTGTTCAAAGAAACCTTTTCGGCACCTGCAAGGATTGTTGAACGGATATCTTGGATTGTTCCAATTCCACCACCAACACAGAAAGGAATGAATACCTGCTGTGCAACTCTGGATATTAAGTCAAGAATTGGACCACGGCCACGGGCAGAAGCAATAATATCGTAAAATACTAATTCATCTACACCCTGGCGGTAATATTCTGCAGCCATTTCTACAGGGTCCCCAATATCTATGTTGTTCTGAAATTTAACACCTTTTGTTGTGCGACCATCTTTTACATCAAGACAAACAATAATTCTTTTTTTAAGCATTGCAGAAATTCTCCAAAATCTTTAAGCCAGGTTTACCAGATTTTTCTGGATGGAACTGGCAGGCAAAAAGGTTTCCCTGCTGAATTACAGCTGGAACTTGAATTCCATATTCTGCAGTCGCCTTTACTACAGTTTTATCTTCAGGACAAATTACGTAGGAATGTACAAAATAGAAGTCGGCATTCTCTGGTACATCTTGTAGAATTGGGCAGTCGCCATAGCGGGTAAGATTATTCCAGCCCATGTGAGGAACTTTCATTTCTTTATTTTTTAAAGAAGAATCGATGTTGTAGAAGTGTTTAATAGTACCTTTTACAAGACCAAGACAAGGTGTATTGCCTTCTTCTGATAAATCAAAAATAATCTGAGAACCAAGACAAATACCAAGAACAGGTTTGCCTGTAGCAGTCCATTCCTTTAAGAATTTGTCAAAGCCTGTTTCCTTAAGCTGTACCATAGCGTAAGCTGCATCACCAACTCCTGGGAAAATAAGCTTGTCACAGTTTTTAAGTTCTTCCGGATTTTTAGAAAGAATGTTTTTAATTCCAAGGCTGTTTAATGCTCTCTGAACGCTGGTAATATTTCCTGCGTTGTAATCTACAATTCCTATCATGGCAACTAGAGTAGTGTAAAACTGTATTTTTTACAATGTAAAAAATACAAATTAATCCATAAGTGTAATTTCTACACGACGATTTTTAGCACGGCCTTCTTCTGTAGCGTTTGTTGCAATTGGCTGTGTTGAGCCCTTTCCTTCCGTGTAAATGTGGTATTCATCACGAATTCCCATTCCTTTAATGAAGCCTGCAACACTTTCGGCTCGTTCTTCAGAAAGTCGCTGACGGGCTTTTACAGTTCCTCTTTCTGCACAATGGCCGGTAATTAAAAGGTCGTTTGTGAATTCTTTTAAGATTTCGCCAAGCTTCTGCAGCTTTAATTTTTCAGAAGGAAGAAGAACATTTGAATCTGGTTCAAACTGAATATTTTCAATACTGATTGTTAATCCATTTTCACCTTTTTTTACAGAAACATCATTAAGCTTCATTTCATCAACTGTTTCCTGAAGCTTTTTTACATTGTCATCATCATTTAATGATTTGTATTCTGTAACTTCTCCGTGAGCCATACCGTGGAAAACAAAACTGTTGCCGCGAGTATCCAGCATTTTAATCTGGAATTCTTCTTCGTAAAAAGCTAAATCGCCCCGGGTATTATCCCAATACAGCTTCTGCTTAGAGTAACCCACTGTTCCTGTGTAAAAGCTGCCTCTGTAAAGGTTCTGTCGGTAGGCATCCTGAAAAAGTTCGTAATAAACATCGATGATAAGGATTTCATTGTTGTCCTGGGTTTCTACACCTGTAAGAGTGTATGTAGCTGTAAATGGAATTTCTATTGATGTGTTCATGTTAAACACTTCTTTCATATCATGAACTTCAAGTCCTTCCATTGTCCAGGAATCTCCGATTCTTACTTCGTAGGATGGAAAAGCTGGCACACTCCGCACCGTTGGAAGCCCATCGTTGTTGGAATCATACAATTGTCCGTTAGGCTTGCGCTTGATTTCTACCGAATCTTCTTCACCCCAGCTTAAATGTGCCCCAGTTGTGCTGGAAAGTGTATTTTGAGTAGTCATATAGTGAGTGAACAGAAGTGCATCACCGTTATCCAGAATGTCTTTTACTGTAGTGGAGGTTCTGTTTATAAACTGAGTTCGATTATTTAAATATCCGTTAAGATAAGCTTCTTCCTCAACTGTAGAAACATGGCTTACAGCATCACCTTTATGCTGGTTAAACTGGATTTTATAGCTTTTTCCCTGAACGGCCTGAGCAAAAAGTGATGTGGCAGCAAGAAAAAATGTACTTAATAAAAAAATCTTCTTCATTGTTTTAGTCCTGAATACTATTGTACAGTAAAAACAATAAAGTGTCTTAAAAGGATACAGAAATTGTTATGGATTGCTACGGTGCAATATAGAGCAGTTAATTCTTTAAAATCGATTTTTTGTCGCCAGATAAAAATTTATCGCACATATCAAAAGGCATAGGTTTTCCCTGAAGGAATCCCTGAATAACATTACAGTTGAATTTGCTAAGTAATTCAAACTGATTTTCGGTTTCTACACCTTCAGCAATAGTTTCCAGCCCAAGTCCCGCAACCATAGAGATGATTGAACTGGTAATATTTGCCTGAACTCCATCTACCGAACAGATATCATTAATAAAAGATTTATCAATTTTAAGAGTATTTAATGGCAGTGCCTGAAGGTAGCTTAAAGAAGAGTAACCTGTACCAAAGTCATCAAGAGAAACTCTTACGCCCATGGATTGTACTTCTTTAAGTTTTTCAACAGCATCTTCCATATTGTGAATCATTACGCCTTCTGTGATTTCTACTTCGATTAAGGCCGGGTTAATTTCATATTCCTGAATAAGCTGTTTAAGCTCGTAGATGAAGGTATTCTGTTTAAGCTGGATTGGCGAAACATTTACTGAAATAATTCCCCGGAAATTATATTTTTCCTGCCAGGTTTTTAATGTTGCTACTGCTGTACGCAAAACCCAGCGGCCAATAGAAACAATTAAACCAGTTTCTTCTGCCAGAGGAATAAATACAGATGGTGGAATTTCTCCTAGTTCTTTATCAAACCAGCGGATTAAGGCTTCAAAACCACGAAGCTCACCAGAACGAACATCAAACTGTGGCTGATAATACTGCTTGAAGTTGCTTTCAATAATTGCAGTAGTCATCTTTGACTGCAAAGTAAGCTTCTGAATAAAACGGCGTTGCATTTCTGGTTCAAAATAGTTAACACAGTTTTTACCGTTTTTCTTAGAGTAGTGTACAGCCATGTTTGCAAAACGAATAAGCTCATCCTTTTGTGCTGTATGCTCAGGGAAAACAGAAACCCCACCAGAAAGTTTTATTTCTTCCATCTGGAAACATTCAAAAATTGCGTCTGTGATTGTAATGATTGAATCCATTGAAGCTTGATTTGAAATAAGTACTGCAAATTCATCATCACCATACCGATAGCTGGTAATATTTTCCCGCTGGAAACGCTTTAGAATATCAGCAACTTTAACAATTACATTGTCACCTTCTTTTGAACCAATGGAATCGTTGATATCTTTCATATTATCAATATCAAGAATAAAAACACCGGAATAAAGATTTTTGTAGCGGCAATTTTCTATGGCAATATCAAGATCATCAGAAAAGCCTGTACGGTTTGCAAGATTTGTTAATGGGTCTTTAGAAATTGCTTCCTTAAGACGGCGGGCGTAGGTCATTTCTGTTGTTATGTCTGCCAGAGAAACTGCAACCTGACCTCCAGGAATTGCAGACATGTTTACTTTAAACCAGGCATTTTGTTTTGGTGAAAAGAAAGAATAATTCTGTAAAGGCTTTTTTGTAACAGCTTCAACCAGTAATTTATACCATGGAACCTGGGCTGGAACTTTGTTTTTAATATCTGTCCATTTTGCACCAACAATAAAACTTTGTTTTGAAAGTTCCTTCATGGCTTTATTTGTGTAAATGATTTGAAAGTCTATTAATTCTCTGTTCTGATTGTAAATCGGTTGGGTTACAAACACAGGTGTAGAAATATTATCAAGAATAGTTGAGTCAGAATTCATAATGCGCACACTTTTTTATAATAAAATAGTTGGTTCAATTGTAAATAGTACGGGGTAATAAGTCAAATAAAAAAAGGGACTATTCGTTGTGAACAGTCCCTTGTGTTGTGGTTATGCCTCGTAGTAAAGGTTAGTCACCAAAGCGGATGTCCTGCCATCGTTCATTGTATTTATCAAGATCTTCACCAATATCTAACTTGAGAACACAATTGTCCATCTGAGAAGCATCGTAATGAGGTTTTGTTTTCATGTACTGCTGTGCTTCTGGAATGATGTAATCTGGGAAACAGAAGAAATCCAGGAATTTAGCATAGTTTTCTGGTTTATGAATGTAATTGATGAATTCATTTGCAAGTTCATAATGTGGTGCATCTTTAAGAATCATCATACTGTCCAGATAACAAGGACCACCTTCGGCAGGGATAAAGAAGTCTATAGTTTCGTCCCATTTATCTTCAGAAACTTCACCGTAAACAACTTCAGCATAACCCTGACAAAGCCAGAAGTCACCTGAAGCAAAAGATTTGCCAAAGCCTTCTGCGTCGAATTTAACTAAGTTAGGTTTCCATTCTTTTGAAATAAGATTAGCTGCGGCATCAAGTTCTTTATCATTTACAGAGTTTGGATCCATTTTAAGAACTGTAAGAGCATCTCCAAATACTTCCCGCATATCATCCATCATTGTGGCATGATTCTTAAAGCGTGGGTCAGCAAAGATGTTCCATGATTTTTCGTAGTCCCAGTTAACCTTTGTTTTATTTACACTAATACCTGCTGCACCTAAATAATAAGGAGCGGCGTATTTCATTTCAGGGTCATAAGTTGCTTTTTTAAAGATTTCAGGATTGATGTACTTTTTGTTAGTCATTTTAGACTGATCAAGTTCACGAACCATTCCCTGTTCAATCATGATTGAAGCGTAATCCTGAGATGGGAATACAATGTCGTAACCTTTCGCACCAGCTTTAAGCTTTGAGTACATTTCTTCGTTTGAGGCAAAGTTATCAATCTTAACCTTTACACCAAATTCTTCTTCAAACTGAGCAACAACATCTTCTGGAGTGTAGTAAGTCCAGTTATACAAAAACAATGTCTTACCGTCATCTTTTGCACATGAGGCAAGACCCAAGCTAGCTGCAACCATTGCAACTGCAAAAACAATTTTTGTGGAAAACTTTTTCATTAAAGTTTCCTCCAAAATATAAAGTTTTTACCGGAGTATAAGGTGGATACTCCGGATTTTTTACCGTCAAAGACGGGATTCTGAGAGATAAGGATTTGCCAGAAATGTGGCAGCTTACTACTACATCGTTGCAATAGTCCCTAGCGGGAAGCTGCAAAAGATTTAAGGCTTTTGCGAAGGATGATTGTAAGAATACAGATAATCAAAACCAGTACAAAAGAAAGTGCGTTGATTACTGGGCTTACACCAAAACGAATCATAGAGTAAACATAAAGTGGGAGAGTTGTACTTCCAGGTCCACTTACTAAAGATGTAATAACATAGTCTTCCATGGACATTGTTACACTCATCATAAATCCTGAAATGATACCAGGCATGATGGCAGGAATAATAACCTTGAACAAGGTCTGAACTTCTGTAGCTCCTAAGTCGTGGCTTGCTTCAATGATTGAATAATCAAATTCATCTACACGGGCACTAACCATAAGATAAACAAATGGAAGACAGAAAGTTGTATGTGCAATAAAGATTGTAAACAACCCTAAAGGAATCTTAACCCAGCTGAAGAAAATGAGCATAGCAACACCCATAATTACTTCTGGAAGAACCATTGGAAGGAAGCTTATCGACTGGATATAGTTACGACCCTTGAATTTATACCAGTTAATACCAATGGCAGAAGCAGAACCAATGATTGTTGCAACAAAGGAAGAGGTTACAGCAACCAGAACTGTATTCCACAATGCCTGCCAAAGTGGCTGTGAGTCAAAAATCAATTTTTCGTACCAAACAAAAGAAAAGCCTGTAAAGTTTGTGTCTTTAGAAGAATTGAAAGAGTAGAAAATTACAACAAACAATGGAACAAAGAGAAACAATACAGTTAAGTACAAAATCAGGTTAGAAAAACTGAAGTTGTGATTATGTTTTTTCCACTGGCGTTTTGCATGGCGGAAGTTTTCGCTGGAACGCTTTTTAGGTGCAAAAATTTTATATGGATTGTGTAATGCTTTCATTATTTAGCCTGTCCTTTGTTAAGAGATTCCGCTAAAGATGGAATTCCAGAATCTTCTTTATTTGAAGATTTCTTAAGGTTTGCTTCTTTTCTGTTAGAAGAGAGCATCCATAAAATGGCAAGCATAGAAATGATTGTAATAATCATACTGAATGCAGAAGCCAAAGGCCAGTTACGAACTTTCTGAACCTGATCAACAATAATATTACCAAGCATGTAGCTGTCTTTACCACCAACCAGCTGTGGAACAGTGTAGTTACCAAAGATAGGAATGAAGGTAAAGATTAAAGCAGATACAATACCGCTCTTGATTCCTGGTAAAAGAACTTTAATCATTGACTGAGGTTTATTTGCACCAAGGTCGCGGCTTGCTTCCAGAAGGCTAAAGTCAAAACGGTCTACAGCTGTAAATACTGGAAGAATTGCATAAGGAAGGTACATATAAACGCTTACAAGAATAACTGCGCCTTGAGTAAACATGAATTTTTTAGGCTGGAATACGGCCTCAGGATTACCTAAGCCCATTTTATGCCATAAATCAAAGAATCCTCGTCCAATATTATTCAAAATTCCGTTGTCACCAAGAATAGTTATCCATGCAAAAATACGGATAAGGCTGTTTGTAAGGAATGGAATGATTACAAGAATCAAAAATAAAGTCTGATGCTTGCTTCTAGCCATTGCATAGCCACAAGGAAGAGAAATAATGATTGTGATTGCTGTTGAAATTACAGTAATCCAGAGTGTTCTTATAAAAATCTTACCGTATGCAGCACTTAATACCTGCTGATAAGCTTTTAAAGTAAATTCTGCAATTACACCACCGTGAACATCCCGTTTCATAAAAGAATAGCAAACGATGATTGCAATTGGGATAATAAAGAAAACTGTAAACCAAAGTCCCATAGGCCATGCATATGCAGGACCAGGGTTTGCTTTTTTATATGTAGTACTTTTGTTTTTCAAAACTAAATCTTTTCCTATCAATTCAATTATGTAGAGCTTCTGAACGAAGTTCATTTACTGAACAAAAGTAAATAAATGCTCCAGGTTTTAGCATTTATTTAACTTTACACACATTACTTGTTAATATCCTCAACAATATAACCATCTTCCGATGACCAGGAAATGTAAACCGTATCCTTCCAGGCAATATCTGGACCATCATCAAGATAGTTTGTGTGCTGCTTGAATACTTTTACAATAGTTCCATTTTCAAGACGAACATAGAACTTAGACTGGAAGCCTGTATAAACAGGTTCTTCAACAATTCCCTTAAATACATTGATATCTTTACGGCCACCAACATTAGGAATTTCAGTTGTAATACGAATCTTTTCCGGACGGATTGTGAAAGCAACCTTCTGACCAGGTTCTGTTCGTTCATAATCTGTTACAAGGATATTTTTGTCTTCTTCTTTTGTCTGCTGAGTATCACCAGGAAGTGGAGTCTGAATACCAAGTGCAGGTGTGTTGAGAGTAACATTGTATTCTGTACCTGTTTTGCCCTGGAATTCATCACACTGTACTACAGTAGATTCAAAAAGGTTAGTTTCGCCAATGAACTGTGCAACAAACTGAGTTGCTGGCTGTTCGTAAATTTCATATGGAGTTCCAACCTGGAGAACATGTCCGCTGTTCATAACTGCAATGCGGTCTGATACAGCAAGAGCTTCGCTCTGGTCGTGAGTTACATAAATAAATGTAATACCAATCTTGTCGTGGAGAGCATCCAGGTCAAGGAGAAGGTTAGCACGGAGTTTTGCATCCAAGGCTGAAAGTGGTTCATCCAAAAGGAGAACCTTAGGCTCGTTAATAAGAGCGCGGGCAATAGCTACACGCTGTTTCTGTCCACCAGAAAGCTGATTAGGCTTTTTATTAATGTGCTGGTCAAGCTGAACCAGATGCACATATTCTTTAACCTTTCTGTCAATTTCGTCCTTTGGAACTTTCTTAAGTTTTAATGGGAACGCAATGTTGTCGTAAACTGAAAGATGTGGGAACAATGCGTATGTCTGGAATACGGTGTTTGAGTGTCTTTTATCTGGAGGGAATGGGATAACGTTTGTGTCGTCAAAAAGAACGGCTCCGTCATCTGGAAATTCAAATCCAGCAATAATACGTAAAAGTGTGGTTTTACCACAACCAGATGGGCCTAAGAGAGAAAAGAACTCTCCTGGCTGAATTGTAAAGTTGATGTCATCCAATGCAACAAAGTCACCAAATCTTTTGGATACATGATCAATGGTAACCTGACTTCCTTTCATTCAAGAAACCTCAATCTAAAATGATAAGCCCCGCATGCGCAGGACAATTAGCACTTCCAAAAACTTAGCAATCCACTTTAAGGCTAGGGTCGTTTTTTTCTGTCTAAACAGTAAAATGCAATATATATGGGTTTTAGTCAACATTAAATTTGAATTATTTTTTATTATAATAAAATCACTAATATTGTAGAAAACGGTTTTGAACAGTATAATATTGGGGTGGAAAAAGAAGAATTTGATTACGGGGCTTTTGTAAAACATAAGGCACCTGAAATAACTGAGCATCTGGAAACGCTGGATGTAGCGGCTCCAATAGAGACAACGGAACATCTTCAGTTCCAGGAAAGGGTTCGGAAGGTTAAGCAGCTGGAACTTCAGCGGGCTAAGCTTGAACAGGATAAAAAGCGTGCAAGAATTCTTGCCGTAAAAAAAGCACAGGCTAAAAAGGAAATGGAAACTTCTGCAGCCACTACCTCAGAACAGTCTGCAGATGATACTGTAATTCAGCCTGAAAATCAGAATTCCTCATCTGTAGTTTTTGACTGGGAAGTTCCGTTTATGAACGACGGTACTGAACCAAAAATAAAAACTAAAAAGGCAAAGAAAGAAAAAAAATCAAAAAAATCTATAACGGAAAAAGTCTCAGAATCAAATAAAATTTCAGAAGCATATAATTCCACACCTGCTGCAGCAAGTAAAAAAACTAAAAAATCAAAGCATGAGAAGAATGATCTCTTTATTGCAAAGCCAAAGTTTTCAATTGGAGCAAAATTAATCATAATCATTTCGTTACTTATGGTAGTTTCTCTTCTTGGTCTTACATCAGTTGTATCTTACTTTATCAGTGATGATACACGGGTAAAGGCTGAAGAAAACAATATGACAATCAATAACCGCAGTGCTTCAGATGCAGACAACCGTATTGGAACTATTGTTTCAAATGTTGGTATGTTCCTGGATTTGCTGGATGTTAACAGTGGTAACCTGGCTGAAACGCAGAAATATGTAACAACCTTCTTTGACCGCAATAAGGATATTATTGCAGTTTACCTTCCAGGTTCCAGCAGAATTTTTGTAAATAACCCTTTTGCTATTGCTAACGAAATTACATCCTCATTCCTGACCAGCTATGTAGAAAGCGAAGAAGAAGCTTTGAAAAAGGCGGCAGATGGTGTTTTTGATATTGAAAATGCATCTCCATTCTTCCAGTTCCCTGTATTGGCAATGTTCTATCCTTTGGATTATTCTTCAGAGGATAATTCGGTGGTTGTTATTTATTCTGCGGAAAATCTTGCCAACAGTTTTTCTGCCGGTAGTGTAAACCAGTCCTTCCTGGTAAATGCAGATGGAGAAGTTCTTGTTCATCCAGATTTAAGCTATATGCTCACTGCTGCAGATGTTAGCAATTCTCCCATAGTGCTCCAGATTCTTAGCGACAATCAGCCAAGTGAACAGTTTTATTACAAGGATGCCGATGGAGTTGAGTTTATTGGTGCCTATAATCGTTTGAATAACGGAAGCTGCAGTGTAATTACTACGGTTAAGACAGAGGTTGTTCTTGAAGCTGTAAATAAAACAACATTGCGTAATATTTATCTTACAATTGCCACTTTAAGCTTTGCAATCATGATTATCTGGTTCTTTGCAAAATCTTTAAGTGTTCCTCTAAGGGAATTAACTGCAGTTACAAACGAAATTAACCAGGGTAATTTTGAAAGCGAAGTTTTTGATGAACTTAAAATCAACCGTCGTGATGAAATTGGTGTTCTGGTTTCCAGTACCCGTAACGAACAGCAGATTTTAAATACCTTCTCTCATCTTACCAATAAAGCTGTAACAAAGGCTGTAATCCGAAAAGAGATTGATTTTGATGCCCACTTAAAGGACATTACCATTTTCTTTAGTGATATTCGTGGATTTACAGCAATTTCCGATGGCTTCAGTAAACGCTTTGGAGAAAAGTCTGCTGGAGAAATCATCAGCTTCCTGAATGACTATATGAGCCGTATGGTTAACTGTATTACAATTACCGGTGGTAATGTTGATAAGTTTGAAGGCGATGCCATTATGGCCTGCTGGGGTGTGCTCCGTAATGATAGTCTGGATTTTGAAATGCTGCCAGATTCTGATCCAGAAAAAGCAGTGCTTGCACAGAATCACGCAGAGCATGTTAAGGAAGATGCAATTAATGCTATTCGTGCAGTTGTAGCAATGCGTTATGCCTTAATGAAATACAATAAAGATGCAGCTTTGTTTACAGAAGAACATAAAAACGAAGCAATGGCACAGTATAAGCCTCATATTAGAATTGGCTGTGGTTTGAACTCTGGTCGTGCAACAGTAGGCTTTATGGGTTCTTACGATAAAATGGAATTTACATCTATTGGTGACTCCGTAAACCTGGCCAGTCGTACAGAAGCATCTAACAAGCTTTGTGGTACAGACGGTCTTATTACAGAAGATACCTACAATCTCCTTAAGATGGATTATATTCGCTGCAAGGAAAATAATTTTACACTTAAACCTGAAAATGAAGCTTACGAAGTGGTTGTAGAAGAAATTCCAGTAGCTTTTGAAGTAAAAGGTAAGGGCAAACAGCATTTTTACGGAATTGTTAATATGCCTAATTTTGATATTGAAGAATTCTTTAAAACTACAGATCCAGATTTCCAGTGTGATCCTGATTGTTCTGTATGTTTAGGTCCAAACGGGCCAAAGAACTTAAATGAAGTTCGTGCACTTTTAGGAATACCAATTCCTGATTTTAGTGGAGTAAATCTTGACGAAGAAGAAAACAAGACTAAGATATCGCTTAGCTGATTTTTTTATTGTTGTTCTTTGTCTTAGTGTAACAGGTTATTTTTCTTACCTGTTCTGGAAAGATTTAAACAGTTCCACTACACGAACTGATAAGGACACAATTGCAGTTATCGAGTTTAAACAGCGCATTGCGCAACGAAAATTCTCTGACCGTGTTGTATGGGAAAGACTTCAGAATAAGTCTCCTTTGTACAACGGAGATACATTGCGTACTGCTTCTCAGTCTGAAGCAATTGTAACCTTTAATAATAATGCCGCAATTGATATTCACGAAAACACTATGATTCAGATTTTCTATTCTGAACAGGATGGTGTAAAAATTAGTGTTGGTGGCGGTGATATTGAAATTGATACTTCAACTGTAGAAATCTCTGATACAGGAGAAGTTAAACCTGCAATCGTAATTCAAACTTCAAGTGGTTCTACTGTAAATGTTGCTGCCGGCAGTAAAATTGTGGCCGCTGCTAACGAAGATACGGGAATTGCTAACTTTAGCCTTAAAGAAGGAAATGCAGAAATTGCTACTGGCAACAATTCTCCTGTTGCTCTTGAAATGGGAGAAACAGCAAAGATTGAACAGAATGGCGAAGTTTCTAAAGGCAGCTTTACCGTAACATCAATCTCTAAAAATCTTCGTATTCTTAATTTTGAAGAAGAGGCTGTTCCAGTTCAGATTGAATGGAAAGCTACAGAAGAATTAAAAGAAAAGCCTGTTATTATTGAAACTTCACTTACAAAAGATTTCTCGGTAATTGAAAATACTTATGTAGTTGAAAATGAAAATAATTTTACTCTCCCTGCCACCGATGGAACCATTTATTGGAGAGCTTCTGTTGAAACTGATGAAGATAAAGCACCGGAACCAGTAGAAGGTAAAATCCGCGTAGATAATGTTGAACCAGTAATTACAGCGGCGCCTGTAGATGGAACTACATTTGGATACAGAAAAGAACTGCCAAAGGTTTCGTTTGTATGGAACGGCAATACTTTTGTAACAGATTACAAGCTTGAAGTTTCAGATACTCCAGATTTTGCTTCAAAAATAGTAGATGCAGAATTAATGCAGACATCAGCCAGTTTTGACGGTTTTGAAGAAGGAACCTATTACTGGCGTGTTACACCTTTCTATACAATTAACAATACCGGCTGGGCAGAACCTTCAAAAGTTCAAAGCTTTACTGTTGTAAAAAATCCTGCTGTTACAGCTCCTGTATTAAGTGTTCCTGCAAACAATGCAACCCTTACATATCAGGCAAAGGATTTTAATGTTACTTTCCTTTGGAAATCTGATGTAAAGAATGCAGATTATAAAATCCTTGTTGCTTCAGATCAGGATTTTAATTCTGTAGTTTATGAAAACACAGTAAAAGAAAAGCGCTTGTTCAATAATTTCTCAGATTTGTTTACTTATGGAACTTATTACTGGAAGGTTGTTCGTTCTTCTGAAGATGATGAAGGTACAAGTGAATCAGAAGTAAGAAAATTCTCTGTAATAAAATATGTTCCTGGAGAAAATCGTCTTGTTTACCCTCCAGAAAATTATTCTGTGGAAGATATAAAAATTGCCACAACTAACTTTATGTGGAAGCTGGCAGATGAATACAAAAATACAGATACGGAATCTACAATTCAGATTTCATCAGATGCTGATTTTAAGAATATTGTAGCTGAAGCTGTTACTAAAAATCAGTCTTACTCAGGTACAAAGCTTAAGAGTGGAAAATATTACTGGCGAATTGGTGTATATAACAGTTTTGAGAATCAACTTGATTTTACAAAGCCTAGATTGTTGAATATTACTGCTGAGCTTGCCCCACCTCAGATTACATATCCAGCTCCGGGGCAGGAATTTGTTGCGCTTAGAAATACACCTGTTGTCATAAAATGGAATCCAGTTCCAGAGGCAGATTATTATCAGGTAACAATTTTTGATGCAGCTTCCAGCAACAAAGTTCTGTATGAAAAATCAGTTTCTTTCACAGAAATCTCAGATTTTACAGTACCTGAATATGTAAATGTAACAAAGACTTCTATCAGAGCTTCTGTTAAAGCCTATACAGAACAGACAGATGTTGCCGCAACCCGTCAGAGTAAAACTGAAAGTGTGGATTTTACAGTGCGTACAGCAACACCTGTAAAACTTGTTACTCCTGCAAATAATTCCAGGTTTGATGGTCTTGCTGCATTGCGTACGCCAATTGTTCTGGAATGGACAAATGATGTAGATAAGGCAGTTAAGAGTTCAATTGTTGTTAAACGCGTTCAGTCAAATGGAACTTTAAAAGAAGTTAAGCGTTCTGATAATGGTAAAACCAGTTTGTCTTTGGAGCGTTTAAGTGCTGGAACTTATGAATGGACAGTTTCCGCAAGTACAGCCTCTGGACTTCCTGTAGATGCAGTTGAAGCAAGACGCTTTACTGTTAGTCCTGTACCGTTGCTTTCTGCACCAGCTTTAAATGAACCTAAAAATAATTTTGTAATTGGACCAGATTATCTTAAGAAAAACCGTAGAGTCAGCTTTAGCTGGAAGCCAGTGCCAGGTGCAACTGATTATACTTTCACATTAAATCTGCGCAAAGCCGACGGAACAATTAAGAGAATTTATACAGAAAATAACCTGAAGGGAACTTCTATTAAGTATAAGCAGCTGGAAAATCTGGATATTGGTAATTTTGAATGGAATGTTACCGCATATAGTCATGCAAAAGATGGCTTTGTAGAACAGAGCGGAAAAACAGCAACAGGAAAATTCTCAATTAAGTTTGATTTACCTTCAGCAGTAAAAACAAAGGATCCGGGGAGAGTGTATGGTGAATAGTAGAAAACTGTACACAATTTTAATTCTTCTCGTTTTATTCAGCAGTTCAATTCTTTCTGCCCAGAGTACAAAGTTTAAACAAAAGCTTTCATGGGTAGAAGATAAAAATGCCTTTGATTATAAGGTTGAAATCAGAGGTGTTGAAACATCATATAAATCTCTTTTGGAATCGGATACAAGTTTTGTGGAAGTTTCTCTGCCTGCAGGTAAGTATCGTTACCGTGTTTATGCCTTTGACTTTTTAGGGCGACAGGCTTCTGTTAGTGACTGGCGAGATTTTACTGTATTAAAAGCTGTTCAGCCCCAGGTTGTGAATAAGGAAAAAACTGTTGTTCCTGTAAAGGATGATAAAAAGGTTTCAATTCCAGTTGATGTAAAAAGTATTGAAGAAGATTCAAAGGTTGAACTTGTAAATAAAGAAACTAACCAGGTTGTAGAAGGTAAACTGGATGTAAAGGTTGATGACAAAAATCAGCTGGTTGCATCTGAAGCCGTGTTCCCAATGGTTGAAGAAGGTAACTGGGTTGTAAAAGTAACAAATCCAAGTGGTTTGTTTACTGAATCAGAAGAAATAAAAGTTGAATCAAATGTAACCCGCCAGCAGCTGGAAGCAGAGCGCAAGGCAGAGGAAGAGCGAATTGCCGCAGAGCGCCGTGCTGAGGAAGAACGCAGGGCTGAAGAGGAAAGTTTAGCAGCGGAACGCAAAGTTGAGGAAGAACGAATTGCCGCAGAAGAAGAACGACTGGCAGTGGAACGCAAGGCTAAAGAGGAACGGATTGCCGCAGAGCGCCGTGCTGAGGAAGAACGAATTGCCGCAGAAGAAGAACGACTGGCTGCGGAACGCAAGGCTGAGGAAGAACGCAGGGCAGCAGAAGAAGAACTTGCAAAAGCTGAAGTTAAAAAGAATAAACCTGCCGCTGATTTTAGTATGT